>JBOHYL010000101.1:0-62025 GCA_050737915.1 Rudaea sp. | reverse complement strand
GCTTACGGGATTGGTCACGGTCGGATCATCCAAATTCGGCGGCAAACGGCCGGATAGCGATCGCGAAGTATAGCCGGGCGGCGCAGATGGCGGCAAATCCGGTTCATGACTTATCGCCCGACTGCTGCTGCGCGGCAACGAACGTCTTGATGTGTTTCTCCAGCACAGGCAGCGGCACCGCGCCGGTTTCCAGTACCGCATCATGGAAGGCGCGAATGTCGAACTTCGCGCCGAGTTCTTTCTCGGCAAGCGCGCGCAGCTCGAGGATTTTCATCTCGCCAAGCTTGTAGCTGAGCGCCTGTCCCGGCCAGGAAATATAACGATCCACTTCGGTTTCCACTTCGTGCTGACTCAGCGCCGTGTGCTCGGCCAGATAGGCGATCGCCTGTGCACGGGTCCAGCTGTCGTGGTGGATGCCGGTATCGATGACCAGGCGTGCGGCACGCCACATGTCGTACGACTCGCGCCCGAATTCGTCGTAGGGCGTGTGATACATGCCCATTTCCTTGCCCAGATATTCGCAGTACAGCGCCCAACCCTCGCCGTAGGCGGAAATGTATACTTTGCGAAAATCCGGCAGGCTTTTGCGTTCCTCGACCAGCTCGCCCTGCAACGCGTGGCCGGGGGCGGATTCGTGCAGGGTCAGCGCGGTCAGGTTGTACAGCGGCCGCGCGGGCAGGTCATAGGTATTCACCCAATAGGTGTGCGCGCCGCCGCGTCCGGCGGTCCAGAACGGTGCGATTGCCGCGGGCACCGGCTCTATCCCGAAGCGGCCGCGCGGCAGCAGGCCGAAGTATTGCGCCAATTTGCCGTCAACCTGCTTGGCGATCCAGGCCGCACGCATCAATAATTCATCCGGTGTCTTCGCGTAGAATTGCGGATCGGTGCGCAGAAAATGCAAAAACGCTGGCATGTCCCCCTTGAAGCCGGTGGATTTCATCGTCGCATCCATTTCCTTCTGGATGCGTGCAACTTCCTTCAAGCCGATCCGGTGGATCGTTTCCGGATCGAGATCAAGTGTCGTGTATTCGCGGATCTGCTGGCGGTAATACGCCTTGCCATCCGGCAATGCTTCGGCGGCCAGTGTGGTGCGCGCGTGCGGCATGTAGTCGTCGCGGAAAAATTTGAGCAACTTTGCGTAAGCCGGAATCACGCGATCACGGATGGCGCGAGCGCAGTCAGCGCGTAGTTTTTCCTGTTCGGCAACGGGAATCGTGGCCGGCAGTTGCTTGAACGGCTTGTAGAAGACGCTGTCCTGGGGCGATTGAACTTCGGCATAGCTGGAAATGGAAACATCACGTCCACCGAGTACCGCTTGCGGTACCGAAAAACCCCGCCGCAAACCAGCACGCATATTGTCGATATTTTCGTCGAACCAACCTGGAACGTCGTTCAACAGGGCGACATAATTCTCTGCTTCCTTGGCCGTGCGCAGATGCCGATTGGCCATGAAACCCAGATCCGACCAAAACTGCGAATCGCTATTGAACGGCATCTCGTACTGGTGAAAGCGGATATCGGCGGCGAGATTCTCGATCTGCGGCTTGTAAACCGCGTAGTTGATCCGGTTGGCCGGCGAGAGCCGGTCGACGGGAATCCCCGCAAGCTTGGCGAGCACATTGTTCCAGTAGGCCAAACGCGCCAGCTGCGATTTGGCATCGACCTTCGGCAGTCGATCCGGCACGGCTGCAACCGCGCTGTCGTCGTCGCCACCAGGAAACTGCGCCTGCCGCCATTTCCATTCGTCCGTATAGGTCGTGACGAAGCGTGCGTCGGCTGAACCCGCTGCCGGCGTGACCGGTGGCGCCGCAGCGCAATCGCAAGCGGGCGTATCTGCCCAAGCTGGCACCACCAGCGTCAACCCGATCAACAGCAACCCCTGCGCCAAGAATTTCATCGCGTTCTCCACCTGATGCAAAAACGCAATCATCGCATCATCGCCCGCGCGGCGCACCGCCCTTTCGCCCCGCATGTCCACGCATTCGCCCCAGCTGCGTTATCTGTTACCCGACCCGCCCGGAATAAATACAAAGTTTCTGCATGCACACGACTTTGCGCCTGATCCTCGCGCTCGCCCTGATTGCCGGATCGGCCCTCGCAACTGCCGCCGCGCCCGCGCCGCCCGCGCAAGCGACGCAGGGTCCGGGCGGCGCCGATTATCCTCACGCACTTGTCATCACGCGCCAAGTGCAGCGCGGCGCAAAAGGTTGGTGGCTGTTCACACCCGCCGCGCCCGTCCCGGCGTCCGCCCCAGTCGTGGTGTTCTGTCACGGCTGGGGCGCGCTCGATCCGAAAAACTATCGCGCGTGGATCGATCACCTCGTGCGCCGCGGCAACATCGTGATCTGGCCGAATTATCAGGCCAGTTTGCTCACGGCTGGCGGCGATTTTCTGCCCAACGCCATCGTTGGCATTCGCGCAGCGCTGGCGGATCTGGAATACGGTGCGAACGGAATTCGCCCCGAACTGGATCGTGTCGCCATCGTCGGCCACTCCGCAGGCGGCGTGCTCAGTGCCGAGATCGCCGCCGCGGCGCACACGGCGGGACTGCCGGAATTCCGCGCGGTGATGCCGGTCGAACCAGGCGACGGCAGCCGCGACGGTCGCCGTCGCGTTACCGTGCCGCATACCGATCTCGCGCCGATTCCCGCCACTACCCGAATGCTGGTCGTGGTTGGCGCGGACGATCATCTGGCTTACGAATCGCTGGGCTTGAGTTTCTACACCGCCGCCGTACGCGTGCCTGCGACGAACAAGAACGTGCTCGAACTGCAAAGCGACGATCACGGCGCGCCCGCGCTGATCGCCAATCATTCCGCGCCGGGTGGCACGCTCGACGCCCGACCGGCGCGGTCCCATCGCGCACTGATTCCCGACTTCGAGCATGCCGGTGTCGTTGATGCGTTGGATTGGTACGGCACCTGGAAATTGTTCGACGCGCTAACCGACTGCGCGTATTTCGGTCGCGAATGCACCATGGCACTAGGTGGCGGCACCGCACAGACCTTCATGGGCGTGTGGAGTGATGGCATCTCGGTGAAGCCAATGAAAGTGTTGCGCTGAACGTGCTGCACTGAAGAGGACGATGCATGCGACAGTGGCGGCGGCGTTCGAAACTGTCGTGCCATCTTCGCTGCACCAGCGCGCACCGTTGTTTCTCGAATCCGAGAATGAAATCGAGCCGGTGACGCGCTATCGCGGCGAGGCATAAGGTCTCGTCACGCCAATCCCGCCGGGTTAGAATCCGCACCCCATGCCTGCCGGCCGTCGCCGCCGGCAGGCATGGCAATCCCTTTGCAACGAGAACAATGATGCGCAATCTGATTCGATTCTCGCTTTTCCTGGCTGCCTGCCTCACCGCTACTGTCGCGCTCGCCAAAACCGCGGATAGCGACCCGCTGAACGATCCCGAAGTGCAGCAGGCCTTGCGTGCCATGAAGGACGCCAGCACCTGGTACCACCCTGACCTGTTCGGCGAATTCGCCGGCATGCGCCGCTACGCGCACCACGATTACGCCGGCGCGCTGAAGTATTTCAAGATCGGCGCGTATTACTCTGACAAGCTGTCGCAGTTGAGCATCGGTCTGATGTATCTGAACGGGGAGGGCGTGCAGAAAGATCCCGCCACTGCGTACGCGTGGCTGGCCGTGTCAGCGGAGCGCAAGTATCCGGAATTCGTCGCCACGCGCGACAGCGTGAAGGGGTCGCTGACGCCGGAACAATTGCAGCAAGCGGAAACAACGTTGGCCGAGCTGCAAGCAAAGTACGGCGACGCGGTGGCCAAGCACCGCCTGATCGTGCAGCTGCACCAGGGCCAGATGCAGATGACCGGATCGCACACCGGTTTCGACTCCGGGGTCAGCCAGTTGAACACCAAGAACTGCGCTGGTCCGTCGGTGATGGTCGGCGGCGAAGCCGTACCGCTATCCGGCTGCGGTGGCGGCATCTACGCCAAGTGGCGCTGGGATCCGAAGGACTATTTCACGGTGCGCGATGCGCGCTGGAAAGCGACCGTCAGTGTCGGCGCGATCAGCGATGTCGGCTCCGCGGCAGACAAATCCAAGGACCAGCCTGCCCCCGCCAAGGAGCCGGCCAAGCCGGAACCTGCGCCAGTCAAGGACGACGGCGGTAAACCGTGATTGCCCACGCCGGCGAAGCGATTACTTCGCCGGCGCCATCCCGACCTTGCCGTGCGCAAGCCGACGCCAGACGCCGCGCAGGAAGCGGAACAATTTCGGCAGCAACCAGATCAGCAAGGCAAGAAAGACCGCCAGCAGCAGCAGAAACACCAATGGGTGCGCGAACATCAACCACAGGCCGCCGAGCAGGATGCCGTCTTCGCCGAAACTGGCCGTCCAATTGCTGAACGGTTCGGGTGAGGTGTTGATCGCCGCGCGCGCGCCCATTTTTGCCAGATGCGTACCGCCGGCGATCGCGCCGCCGAGGATCGCCGCAGCCATCTGCACATCCGGGGCGGCGTCGCCCAGTGCGCCCCAGGCCAGCAGCGCACCAATCGGGATGCGGATGAAGGTATGGATCGAATCCCACACCGAATCGAACCCGGGAATCTTGTCCGCCGCGAATTCGATCAGCAGCATGAGGCCTGACGCGGCCAGCACCCAGTTGTGTTCGAGCAGCAGCAGGTGTGCGGGTAAATGCACATAGCCCAGACGCCCGAGCAGGCCAACGAGGAAAATCGCCGCGTACAGGCGAATGCCGCTGGCCCATGCCAAACCCGCTGCAAGCGCCAACGATTGCAGATTTTCCATCGCTTGCCCCATCGCGACTAGAGCTGTGCCGCGATTCTACGCGCCGCGCCTGAATGCCGCCCGTCGGCACGGCGTGACATTCCGGCGGTGGCCGCTCGCGCCGGATTCGCGACTGTGGCAGGATCGCGGCGAATCGTATGGGGAAACAAGGTCATGCGCTGGATATCGCTGCTGATCGCCGTATTCGGTTTCGCGCTGGGATTTTCTGCCAAGACAGCCGGCCTGATGGCCGTCGGCCTGTTGTTCGGTTTCGCCGGACTGTTCGGTGCCCTGCTCGGTTTCGCCGCCGCGCGCATCGCGGCGAATGCGCGATCGGATTCCACCTTGCTAACCGACAAGGACATCTCTGCGCTGCGCGCAAGTATGCGCAAACCGGCGCTAGAGCGTCCGCCGCAAGCCGGCGCCTGAGCGCTCGCACCGCCCATGTTGCATTGCGTGCTGACGTCACGGCGGCGCTGACGCACAATCGGGTCGCGGTCGTCTTGATCGCGGTGTACAGGAGCATCCCATGACACTGGAAGCAATCATCGTATTCCTGGTCATCGGCGCGGTGGCCGGTTGGCTGGCAGGTCTGATTGTGCGTGGCGTCGGCTTCGGCCTGGTCGGCAACATCGTCGTCGGTATCGTTGGCGCATTTATCGCCGGCTGGTTGTTGCCTGGATTGAATCTGGGCTTGTCCGGTATTCTGGGCAGCATCATCTACGCTGCGATCGGCGCAATTATCTTGTTGGTCATCATCGGCTTGATCAAGCGCGCCTGAACCCGCTGCGACAGCGCGAAAATCTCGGGGCCGGAAGCGTAAGCCTCTGGCCCTTTTGCTTTTCCGACCACGATGCACTCACGCGGTGCTTGTCGCCACCGCGGCAGCGTTGCACTATCAACAGAACGATTGCCATTGGTCATGGAGGTTCGTCATGTCTTCGCTTCATCCAGTTCCCGCTAACTTCGCCGCGCACAGCCGCATTCGCGCGGACGATTACGAAAGCCTCTACGCCGAATCGGTGCGCGATCCGGACGGTTTCTGGGGCCGCATTGGCAAACGTCTGGATTGGACGCGGCCGTATACGCAGGTGCGCGACGTATCCTTTGATGCGAACAATCTGCATATACGCTGGTATGCCGACGGCGAGCTGAATCTGTCTGCCAGTTGCCTGGATCGGCATCTGGCCAAGCGTGGCGACAAGACCGCGCTCCTGTGGGAAGGCGACGATCCGGCCGAATCCCGCGCCATCAGTTATCGCGAGCTGCACGCGCAAGTCTGTCGCGCGGCGAATCTGCTCAAACATCTGGGCGTCGTCAAGGGCGATCGCGTCTGCATTTATTTGCCTATGATTCCGGAAGCGGCTGTAGCGATGCTGGCCTGTGCGCGTATCGGCGCAATCCACACCGTGGTTTTCGGCGGCTTCTCGCCGGATTCGCTGGCCGGACGCATCGCCGACTCGCAATCGAAAGTGGTGATCACCGCCGACGAAGGCTTGCGCGGCAGCAAAAAGGTGCCGCTCAAGATCAACGTTGACGAAGCACTCACGCGGCCCGATACGACCAGCGTGGAAACCGTGCTGGTAGTCAAACGCACCGGCGCGCCCGTGCCGATGCAGGCGCCACGCGATCGCAGTTGGGATGCGCTGGTCACCGCGCAAAGCGCGGATTGCGCGCCAACGCCGGTGAACGCCGAACATCCGCTATTCATTTTGTATACCTCGGGCTCAACCGGCAAACCCAAGGGCGTGTTGCACACCACCGGTGGTTACGGCGTGTTCTGCGCGTACACCCATGAATGCGTGTTCGATCTGCGCGAGGACGATGTCTACTGGTGCACCGCCGATGTCGGCTGGGTCACTGGACACAGCTACATCGTCTACGGTCCACTCGCCAACGGCGCGACATCGCTGATGTTCGAGGGTGTACCGAATTTTCCGGACGTCAGCCGCTTCTGGCAGGTGATCGACAAGCACAAGGTGACGTTGTTCTACACCGCGCCGACCGCGATCCGCGCGTTGATGCGTGAAGGCGAGGCGCCGGTAAAGAAGTGCCGGCGCACCTCGCTGCGGCTGCTCGGCAGCGTCGGCGAGCCGATCAATCCGGAAGCCTGGGAATGGTACTGGCGCGTCGTCGGCGACGGCCGCTGTCCGGTAGTGGATACCTGGTGGCAGACCGAAACCGGCGGCATTTTGATTTCACCGCTGCCGGGCGCGATTGCGCAAAAACCCGGTTCGGCGACGAAACCGTTCTTCGGCGTGCAACCGGCAATCGTCGATGCGAACGGCAACATTCAGGACGGCGAATGCGAGGGCAACCTCGTGGTGCGCGATGCATGGCCGGGCATGATGCGCACCGTGTACGGCGATCACCAACGCTTCATCGACACCTATTTCAAGACCTACCCCGGCATGTATTTCACCGGCGACGGCGCGCGCCGCGATGCCGACGGCTATTACTGGATCACCGGTCGCGTCGACGACGTCATCAATGTTTCCGGCCATCGCCTCGGCACCGCCGAAGTGGAAAGCGCCTTGGTGTCGCATCCGAGTGTGGCCGAGGCTGCCGTGGTTGGCTGCCCGCACGACATCAAGGGGCAGGGCATCTATGCCTACGTCACCCTCAAAGCTGGAGTTACCTCCAACGATGGCTTGCGCCATGAATTGACCGCACATGTGCGCAAGCAAATCGGGCCAATCGCCACACCTGATCATCTGCAATGGGCACCTGCACTGCCGAAGACGCGTTCGGGCAAGATCATGCGCCGCATCCTGCGCAAAATCGCCGAAAACGCACCCGATCAACTCGGCGATATTTCGACCCTGGCCGATCCATCGGTGGTGCAGCACCTGGTGGACACGCGGCTGGTCCGATGAACCTGGCCACATTGTCCGCTGCGGACTTTGTCCGCGTCCGCCCGCCGCAGCCGTTGGCGCGCGACGAAATCCACTTGTGGTTTTTTCCACAATGGGAAACGTTCCACAAAGTAGCGGAATCCAGACCGGTGCGCGATCTGCTCTCCACGTATCTGGACGGCCTAGCCGACGCGCTGCGCATCGAACGGGGCGAGCATGGCAAGCCGCGCATTGCCGGCGCGGCACTGGAGTTCAACTTAGCGCACACGCACGGCGCCATGCTGCTCGGCGTCAGCCGCAACGTGCCGTTGGGCGTGGACCTGGAAGTCGCACAGCGACGCGTCCGCCCAATTGAATTGGCACGGCGTTTTTTTTCCCCGGCCGAGGCCGTTGCGCTCGCGGCTCTGCCTGAGCCTCTTTGCCACGCGACCTTCCTGCGCCTGTGGTGCGCCAAGGAAGCGGTGCTCAAGTCGCACGGTCTGGGCATCGCGCATGGGCTGACGCGAGTCGAATTAGCCGTGGGCACGGATGGCGCGATCGCAGCGCCCGCCGCCTCCGGCTGGCGCCTGCTGCCACTGACTCCGGCGGCGGCACATATTGGCGCGCTGGTCTGGAGCGGGGCCGATTGTGCGGTGCGCGCTTTCGTTGCTGGGTGCTGACCGGCCCATTGCCCCGCAGCCGGAATCGGGCTAAGTTTCGGGTTCTGCGCACGAGCCCCGAACATGTGGAAGTTGTTGCGTAACCTGGTGCTGGCAGCGGTCTTGCTGGCCGGAATCCTCAAGCTGCTGGCTTGGTACGTTGCCGGGCAGGTGGTGCAGCGCACGGTTGTCGCGCTGGAGCCGTACGCGCAAATCCAGTACGAAGGTCTGACTGCAGGACTCGACGGCAGCGTCGGCCTGAGCGGCGTGCGCGTGGCACCAAAAGGTGCGCACCGGATCTACCGCGCCGACTATGCAATCATCGATTCTCCGGGTTTGCTCTGGCTGCTCAGACACGCACTCACGCACGACACCACCCTGCCGGCGCAGCTGGGCATCACCGCGACAGGCCTGAACCTGCCGCCCGAGCCGTGGTTGAATCCGCAGTGGCTCGATCCGATCCGGTTCACCCTGTTCTCTTCGGCCGGCTGCCCATCACCGTTGGGTGCCGCCGATTTCCAGCGCATGGGCATCCACACCACGGCACCGGCGCAGGAACGCTTCGCGTACCATTACAACCCTGATCGTCACACCCTGGACGCGACGCTAAGCGTGTCGGCTCCGGGCTTCGCCGCGCTCGCGCTGGAAGCGCAGTTGAGCCGTTTCGACACGGCGACGTCGCTGACGCGCGGGTTCTTGGACAAAGTGCACGTGGATCAATTGTCTGCCAGTTACACGGATCTAGGCTTCGCCCGGCAGCGCACGCGTTATTGCGCCGCGGCGGAGCATTCGACACCTGCGCAATTCGCCGATCGGCACATCGCCGCCGTGCGTGCCTTACTGCAACAGGAGCGGATCCAGCCTGGCGACGAAGTGCAGCGTCTGTACCGCACCCTGGTGTTGCAGGGTGGTCAGATGAGTGCGCTGAGTCTGCCCAATCCCGGCTTTACCCCCGGCGAATGGGACGCCACCTCACGGGACGATTTATTGCGCCAGCTCAATGTTACCGCGCGCTATCAGGATCGTCCGCCAGTCATGTTGCGTCTGGCGTTCAGCCCTGCGCCGGCCGTCGTGCCGCCGGATGTGTCGCCCAGAAGCCTTGCGACGGCAGCGCCGACGCCGGTGAGTGCCCAACCCGAGCCGCCACCTGCGCCAGTGGCAACCCGACCGCCGATAGCGGTGGCCCCGGCACCCGGGGTGGTGGCGCGCGCCACCCCGCCGAGTGGAACGCCCGTCGCCACGACTGGCAAACCAGCTCCCATGCCTGCCGCAACGCATGCGCCAAATCCAGCGACGAAAATATCCCCGCCACCCACACGCATTGCCGAGGCGCCCAATTATCTGGATCGCGCCGAGGCTCGACTGCCGCAACCTCCCACTCCGGAGGCGCCGTCAATTTCTGCACCCGAAATCCGTGCTGCCCCGCTCGCTCCGCTAGCATCTTCTGCGTCGGGGCCGACCAGTGCCGAACTCGCGCTGATCTGGAAACCAGGTCTGATCGAGCCATTGCCGGAAACTGCTCCCCCGAAGCGGAATTACAACGTGGTCGATTTTTCCAGCCTGCCCGAATTGACCGGACGGCATGTGCGCCTGATCACGCTGGGTGGCAAGGATATCGAGGGCTTCGTGCTTTCCGCCGATGCCAATGGCGTGCAAGTGCGCGTTACCCGCGCAGGCGGCGACGCGGTGTTTGCCCTTGCGCGCAACCGTGTTACCCAGGTGCAGCTGCTGCACTGGTGACGGTTGCGACGTTTCGCGCGCGCGCTGCGTCTTGGCAATCAGTGAACGACAGGCTTGCCACAGGATTCGCCCAGGACATCGACGCGATGATCCTGGCGCGCGCCCAGCGTGGCGACATGGCGGCATTCGAGCAGATCTACCGGCGCTACGGCCGTGCCTGTTTCCAGCTCGCGTTGCGCCTGACCGGACAGCGCCAGCCGGCCGAGGATTTGGTACACGAGGCATTTCTGAAAATGATGGACGCGATCAGCAGCTACCGCGGCGAAGCTCCTTTCGGCGCTTGGTTCAAGCGCTTGACCGCCAATGCCAGCATCGACTGGCTGCGTCGCCAGCGACATCTGGTCGATCTCGACGCCGATACGCTGCTGGAACCGGTCGCACCCGGCGGCGATAACGCCGGTCTGATCGATGCTGACGCCCTGCTCGCGCTGCTGCCACCGCATGCACGCGCGATCGTTGTGCTGCATGAACTGGAAGGCTTTACCCATGCCGAACTGGCGCGGCGCTTCGGCCAGAGCGAAAGTTATTCCAAATCCATACTCGCGCGTGCGCTCAAGCGCTTGCAAGCCCTCGCCGCCTCGCCGCCATCACGGGTAGCATCATGAACGAAGCCGGACTTTCCTTCCGCGAACTGGCTGCGCGTCTGCCGGCAGCCCCCAGCCAGCTGCCTTCGCCGGATTTGTGGTCGCGCATCGCCGGTGCACATCGCGCGCGGCAACGGCGGCGGCGCCTGACCGCTGTGTCCGCGGTGCTGGTGCTGATCGCTGCTGTGGCCATGACCTTGCCAGCGTGGCGGCATGCGATCGCTCCGACCATCGACTGGCGCGCGCGCGCACAGGCGCTGGAACTGCAACTGGATGCGCTGCCCATGCCGGTCAACAGCAGTCCGATGGCACGCTTGGCCGAATCCGAGTTGGCCCGCCTGGACCGGAATCTGCAAGCTGCCTACGACCGCGGCGCACCCGCCGCAGATGTTGCCGCGTTGTGGCAACGCCGCAGCCAATTGCTCAATGCGCTGCTCTCGGTACGTCGTCCGTCAAACCTTCCCGCCACAATCTGAGGCATTCTTATGAAGCTGCGCATCGTATTGCCATTGCTTGTGTCGTTGACTACCGCCGCCGTGGCCGCGCCGCCGCCCGGGGTCGACGCACTCGGCCTGGTGGTGGATTCTTCCAGTGCGCAACACGCGCTCGCCGGACTGCCGGTACTCGGTGCCACGCCCGGCAGCATCGCCGATCAACTCGGGTTACGTCCGGGCGACCTGCTCGTCGCGGTCAATGACACCACGCTCGCCAATCTCGGCGCGGACGAGCACGGCCACGCGCTCGCCGCGGCGACCTTCAATTCCAGCGTCGCCAGTCTGCCGGACACCGCGCCGCTGCGCTTGCGCGTGCTGCGTGACGGCGTCACCCTCGCGATGAACACGCCGCTGCACGGCGCTGCAGCACTGGCGCAAGCATCCAGCGCGGGTACCACCGTGGCCTCAGAGAACCCGTCAGCCAATGGCGGGTGCGGGCGCATCAGCACGTTCGACGTCGCGCCACGCAGTGAGCATCAATATCACGCCCGGATTCTGTTGCTCGATGGCGTCACGCCCGGTCCGACGGGCAGCCCGTCGTTTCGCGTCGCTGCCGGCACACACCACTTGTTGGTTGCCGAAGATATCCCGACCGAGCGCATGGGCGTGGGAGATTTCGCCAGCCTGCGTTCGCGCCGCAATACCAGCAAGGAACTTACCGTGACGATCAAACCCGACACCACCGCCCTGCTTGCCGCGCAGCTGCACGTCGACAAGGCCTCGGACTTCGCCCACGGCGCGTACTGGGATCCGGTCATCTGGCGCGAGATTCCGGAAAGCTGCCGGTAAGGGAACTCATCGCACGCAGCGCGGTCGAACTTGGCACACTCCCACAGGACGATGCCACAAGGACGTGGCTACACCCGGTTTCCGATCAGCTATCCTTGCTCGGTGAATCCGGCCCGGCGATATCCGCTCACGACACGCTTCTTGCTGCTGTTGGCGTTGCTGCCGGCCGCCGTGAGCGCGCAACCGCTGGCGACCGATGCGTACCGGCAAAGTCTGCAGCGGGGCGTGGACAGCGGTCTTTACCGGGAATTGGCTGTCGGCTGGATCGACGCCGGCCAGCCACAGACCTGGTATTACGGCCGCGCGCACAAACCTGGCGCGGACAGCCGGTTCGAGATCGGAGCGGCAAGCGAGATTTTCACCGGATTGTTGCTTGCGCAGGCGGCGTACGAACGCAAGGTTCGCTTGGATTCGCCGTTGCACGAGTGGCTCCCGCCCGGATTTGTGTGCGCCGATTCTGCCCTCTGCGCGCTCGAATTGCATCGCCTGGCCTTGCATCATTCCGGTTTGCCGGCACAGCCGCCGAATCTTTTCCCCGCCGATGCAACCGACGTGTACGCGGGGTACAACACCGCGGACTTGCTCACGTTTCTGGCCCGGTACCAACAATCAGCTGCCGCGCGGAACAATCCCTATTCGGTGCTGGATGCGGGGCTGCTCGGATACGCGCTCGGCCGCGCCTATGCGCAACCGTACCCGGAGTTGCTTGCCCTACATATCCTAAAGCCGTTGGGCATGACCAGCACAAGCCTCGATGACGGCCAGAACCTGCTGCCCGGTTACGGACATGGTCGGCCCAGCGTGCACTGGCACTTCGACGCGCTCGCTGGCGCGGCCGGCTTGCGTTCGACTTTGCCGGATCTGCTAGGGTTCATGCGGCAACAACTGCAGCCTGGAAAATCGCCGCTGCGTGCGGCGCTATTACTGTCGCGCCAACCGCAATCGGACGCGCAGCAGTCCGCGGGGCTGGGCTGGAATACGCTCGCGGTGGCCGCAGACGACCAAACCTGGCCGCTGGTGTGGCGCGCCAGTCGCACGGCCGGATTTTCCGTGTTTCTGGGTTTTCGCACCGACCGCCAGCAGGCACTGGTTCTGCTCGGCAACACGGATGCCGATCTGAGCGCGATCGGCATCGCCTGGCTGCAGGCCCTGCCGCCACCACCCTTGCTGCCCGCACCGCCAGTCGCGCCCACAAGCGCTGCGCTCGCGGCGTACCCGGGTTTGTACCAGATCCGCGCCGGCGGCACGTTCGTCGTTCGCTCCGGCACGGACGGCCTGAGCGCGCAATTTCCTGGCCAGTTTCCGGTTACCTTGCATGCGATCGGCATCGATGTATTCGCCGCCGCGGCAGATGCGATCATGCTGTCGTTTCAGCGCCAGGCGCAAACTGTCGACTCAGCGCTGCTCAACCAAGCCGGCGCCAACGTGCTGGCACAACGCTTGAGCGCGGGAGCTCCTGTGCTGTCGCGCACGCCGATGGCGCTTGCCCCCCAGACGCTCGCGCAATATGCGGGGGATTACCGGTTGAACGCAGACAGCAGGTTGCGCGTCGCGCTCGACACGGGCCATCTGAGCATGCAAGCGACCGGATCGGCACGCATTGCGTTGACCGCTTTCGCACCGGATCGTTTCTCCTGTGCACACGGTGTGTGTGAAGTGCATTTTGCACGTGACGAGCATGGCGCGGTAAATCAAGTAAACGTGTCGCTCGCCGGCGCCGAACGCGTCGCCACCCGGTTGCCTGCAGCGAAGTAGCGCCTCGCGCTGCGCTTGCGTATGCTCAGCGCATGACTGCGCTCAGCGTCAACGTCAACAAGATCGCCGTGCTGCGCAATTCGCGCGGCGGCAGTGAACCGAATGTTTGTCGTGCGGCGCAGACCTGCATCGACGCCGGTTGCGCCGGGATCACCGTGCATCCGCGGCCGGATCGCCGTCATATTCGCGCCGATGACGTGCGCGCGCTCGCAGCGCTATGCGCGGGTCAAGTCGAACTGAATATCGAGGGCAACGGCTTCGCACCCGCACGCGCAGGTTATCCCGGACTGCTTGCCTTGGTGCGTGAAGTCCGTCCGGCACAATGCACCCTGGTGCCGGATGTCGATGTACAGATCACATCCGATCACGGCTTCGATCTGTCCGCTGACGCGGCGCGACTCAAATCGCTGATCACCGAATTGAAAGCCTGCAGTGTCCGCGTGAGCCTGTTCGTCGACGCCGGTTGCGCCGATGTCGCCCGCGCTGCGGATTTGGGTGCCGAGCGCGTAGAAATCTATACCGGCCCCTACGCGGCGGCCTTCGAACGCGGCAGTTACACACGTGAACTCGACACCTGCGTCGCAACCGCAACAGTCGCGCGCCACGCAGGTCTGCAGGTCAACGCCGGACACGATCTGGATCAAACCAATCTACCCGCGCTCAAGGCGGCGATTCCGCAGCTTGCGGAAGTCTCGATCGGCCATGCGCTGATCGGCGAAGCTCTGTATGCCGGCCTCGCGCCAACGGTGCGCGCGTACCGCAAAATTCTGGCTGGGTGAAATGCGAACGCCGCGGAAACGCGGCGTTCTGAAGGTTGCGGTTTTTCGCAGCCAGCTACTGATTCTGATCCGCCGATACGAAGCCGATCTTGATCATGCCCGCGTTCTTGGCGTCGGCCATGACCATGGCGACGAGCTGGTATTTCGCGGTGCGGTCGGGCTTGATATCGAGCTCGGGTTGCGGATCCTTCTGCGCGGTGACGCGCAACTGTGCGCGCAGTGCGTCTTCACTGATCGGCTCGTCGTTCCAGAACAACTGGCCATTGGACTGCACCGCGAGCTTGATCGGCTCCGGCGGTGGTGGTGGTGGCACTGCGGGCGGCGGCGTCGGCTGCGGCAGGTCGATCTGGATCTTGTGTGAGAGCAAAGGCATCGTGATCATGAAGATGATCAACAGTACGAGCATGACGTCGACCAGCGGCGTCACGTTGATATCGGCCATCGGCCCGCTGCCGCCACCTGTTGTGAATGCCATGTTGCGTTACCTCGATGCGGAATCCCGCGTCGCCTTTCGGCGGCGCGACGTCATTGCGATGAAGCGGCGTGAGCCTGCGTGATGAAGCCCAGCTTGACCATGCCTGCGGCCTTGGCATCACCCATGACCGTGGAGATGAGCGAATACTCGGTATCCTTGTCGGCGCGGATCTGCAGTTCCGGCTGCGGCTGACGTTGCGCGGCCACGCGCAGCTTGGCCTGCATGCCGGCCTCCGTCACCGATTCGTCATCCCAATACAGGTCGCCAGTGTCCTTCACGGTCAGCGTGATGGGATGGCTGGCGCCTTCGTCAGGTGGCTTGTCCAGACTCGCGATCGGCAGCTCAACCTTGATCTTGTGCGCGGCCAGTGGTGCCGTGATCATGAAGATGATCAACAGCACCAACATCACGTCGACCAGCGGCGTGACGTTGATTTCCGCCATCACACCGCCTTCGCTGCCGCCGGAACTGAACGCCATGGATTTACTTCCTCGGGGCCGAGGAGTTCTTGCCCGATCCCATCACCGGGATGGAGCCGGCTTCCACGCGCGCACCGGTAGCGAAGAAATCGTGCAGGTCATGCGCAAATTCGTCGAACTGGGCATTGGTTACGCGGTTGGCGCGAACGAAGAAGTTGTAGGCAAGCACCGCCGGAATGGCGACGCCCAGACCGATCGCGGTCATGATCAGCGCCTCGCCGACCGGGCCGGCCACGGTTTCGATGCCGGCGTTGCCGGACGCACCGATGTTGATCAGGGCATGGTAGATGCCCCACACAGTACCGAGCAGGCCGAGGAACGGCGCGGTCGAACCGGTGGTGGCGAGCCATGTCAGACCGCCTTCCTGGCGGGCGCTCTCTCGGGCAACACCCTGACGCAGAGCGCGGTCGATGAACTCTGAGCGGTTCAGCGCTTCGACCAGACGGCTGCCTTCATGGCGTTGATGGTGGGCAGCGGCCGAGGCACACTCCAGCGCGATCTTGGAGAACGGCTCCCATTTTGGCTGTTCTTCCATGGTGCGCACGGCGTCCTGCGCGGAAGTCGTATCCCAGAACACGTGGCGCACGCGATCGGCGCGCGAACGAATGGCGAAAACGCGCCAGCCGTTGATGACGATGAACAACCACGAGCCGATGGACATGACCACAAGGACCACGAACACCAGCCAACTGAGCCAATCAAAATGATGAACCAGATCGGCGAAGCCCATGTGGGTCAGCGCGGCGGCATCGCCATGACCGGCGGTCAGGCTCGCGGGCGCTGCGGTAACGGCGGCGGAGACATCGGCCGGCGGTGGAACGCTGCCAGTGGCGGCAGGTTGAGTCGAAGCTGCATCTTGTAACATAACGCTACCCTTGAAGTGAGAGGCCTATAGTGTCACCAGTTGCGGCCGGGCGCTACACCCGCCGCCGATCAAAGCTCATTCAGATTGAAGTCGAACGGAACCAATGCATACCCTTCGTACGCTTTGCCGTTGCGGGTGCCCGGATTGAATGTCCAAGTCTTTACCGCCGCGATCGCGGCCTGATCCAGCTCGCGGTATCCGCTGGATTTTTGCACCGTGATTTCCCGCGGCGAACCGTCGGCGCCGATCAGCACCTTGAGAACCACCTTGCCCTGATGGTGCTCACGCACCGCGATCGGCGGATAGCGCGGCGGGCGCAGTTTGCGGTAGCTGATGTTCTCGCTCGGCGCGATGTCCTGCGGCGGCGGCGGCGGGGCCGGCGGCGCGGGTGGCGTCGGAATCGACATCGGCGTCGGCGGCGCTTCCACCGGCGCGGGCGGCGGCGGCGGCGCGATCGGCGGCGGCTTGATGTGCTCGATGATCTTCGGCGGTGGCTTCTTCGGCGGTTCGGGCGGCGGCGGCGGCGGTGGTGGTGGTGGTGGTGGTGGCGGGATGAACTCGACCGTCACCACGTTGTCCTTAGTCTTGTCTTTGGCTTGCGGCGGCGTTACCGGCGCGAGCAACATCATCAATGCGAACGCATGCAGCGCAAACGTCGCGGCAAAGCCGATGGTGCGCCTCCAGTTGAACGGCTCGCTTTGTACTTGATAGGAGTCGGGCGCCATCGAATTGAACCAGTCTTCGTCCGTTGCTTCCCGCACGCTCGCGCCCTGAGGTCGCCGTCGCACGGGGGTTGTCGTTGCATGGGGGCGCGCTAAATTACACCAGCGCCCCGGGTTTGTATAGATACTCTAATCCAAAACGCACGCCGCACCGCACTTCGTCGCTGTCGCACAGGTCATTTCTTGCCGCCCAACTTCGCCAGTTGCGCCTGCGCATCGTCGCGGGTTTCGTCATCCTGCGCAGCCTTGAGGAACGCAGCCTTGGCCGCGGTACGATCCTTGACCCCGAGATTAAGCTTGCCGAGCAGCAGGTATGCCTTGCCTTTGTGGGTGACGCCGCGTGCGATGCCTTTCTGCATCACGTTGCGGGCCTGCGCCCATTCGGTTTGCGAACCCAGGATTTCCGCGCGTACATAGTCGATATCGCCGTTGCTCGCCAGCGGCGAAGCCTTGCCATACGCGGCCAGCGCCTGATCTTCCTTCTGCGCGATCATGTAGGAATCGCCCAGCAGCTTGTAATTGGCAGCATCGGCTTTCACCACACCCTTGCCCAGGCCTTGCTTGAGCAGCTCCGCGCCCGTGAGTGCAATCCCGGGCTTGGCGTCGTTCTGCGCGATACTGGCGTAAAAACGTGCGGCGGAAACGTAATCGTCGTTGTCGCTGATCAAGCCGGCTTTCTGTTCGCGCTCCAGCAAAGCCAAGGCCTTGTCGCTCTGACCGGCTTGGGTGTAGACGACCAGCGCGTTGTGCGCCAACGCCTTGTTCGTCGGATCCTTGGCCAGTTGCTGGTCAATGACGTCCGAGGCCTGTCCAGCCTGCCCACTTTCGGCATAGCTGGCCATGAGGATGTTGTTCCACGAATCCTTGGGCTTGTCAGTCATCGCCATCGCCTTTTTCATCGCGGCGATCGCTTCGGGATACTTCTGCAGCCGGTAGTAGGCGTTGCCTTCCAGAGCGTAGGATTCGGCCGTTTCGCGCTTGCCCTGTTCGCGCCAGAGCTTGAGCTGGTCCAACGCGGCCTGGTATTTTTCGGCTGCCACGTCGGCAGCAGCCGTGTTGTACATTGAATCGAAATACGTGTCGTTGGATACCGAATTCAGATCCAGCAATTGCTTGTAGGTGTCGATCGCACCTTGGTAATCCTGCGCATTGAACTTGAGGTTGGCCAGTACCTGCAAAGCGATGCCCTTGGCGTACTTGCTGTGGCTTGAGTCCAAAACCTTCTGCGCTTCCTGCTGCGCCTTGGTGTCGTCGCCGCTGTTGACTGCGTCGATCGCCGCCTGCAGCATTTTCTGATCCGACTGACTGGAAAGGTCCGACTTCGGTGCTTGACGCGCGGCATTCGGATAGCGGGTCTCTTCCTTCTTGTCCTTGGCCAGCGCGCTCAGGCTTGCGGCGGCAAACACGGCCGCAAGCAACACGCACAATGCAGCGCGGTAGAACTGCTTCGGATTCTTGCTCATGACCCTCTCCTTCATGGCGACACTGCAAAGTGTAACGCGCGGCGCAGAAAACCGAGGTTAACCCGGCCACCGATTTTGCTCAAGGTTTCGCTGCCGTTTATACGTCCAGATTGGCCACCCGCAAAGCATTTTGCTCAATGAAATCACGGCGCGGTTCGACCACATCGCCCATCAACGTCGAGAAGATCTGGTCCGCAGCCACGGCATCCTCGATGCTCACCTGCAACAAGCGCCGTGTTTCGGGGTTCACCGTGGTTTCCCACAACTGCTCCGGATTCATCTCGCCCAAGCCCTTGAAGCGCTGAATCGTACGGCCCTTTTTTGCCTGCTCCAGCAGCCATGCGCAGGCCTGTGCAAAATCGGCAACGTTCGTGCTGGCGTTGTCGCGCCGTACGTTGGCCCTGGGCTGGATCAAACCGTCCAGCTGCTGGGCCAGATTACGAATTGGGCGAAACTCGGCGCTGGCAAAAAAAGCCGCAGGCAAGATCTGGATCGCGCGCAATCCGTGATGCTCGCGTTCGATGACGAGTGCGGCCGGATGTTCGGCCGTCGCTGCACGCAAGCTCAATGCGTACGCCGGTTTGCCCAAGCCCTGCGCGTTGACTTTCGCGGTGAGCCGTGCGATCCACGCCAGCGCCGCATCCGCTTGCGTCCACACCGCATCTGTGAGGTTCGTGTCGAGCATGGCCGTGAGTACGGTCGCATCGGCGCGGTGGCCGAGACGACCGATCTGTTCGCGTGCAGCGTGGTAGTCGAGCAGCAATTTTTCCAATGCCGTGCCGGACAGCGGTGGCGCATCCGCGCCGGGATGCAATTGCGCACCGTCCACCGCGTTGGCGGCCAGGTAAGCATTCAGCGCCGCGTCGTCCTTCAGATACAGTTCCTGCTTGCCCTGCTTGAGTTTGTACAACGGCGGCATGCCGATATAGACGTACCCACGCTCGATCAATTCGGGCATCTGCCGGTAGAAGAACGTCAACAGCAGGGTGCGGATGTGCGAGCCGTCGACGTCGGCGTCGGTCATGATGATGATGCGGTGGTAGCGCAGCTTGGCGAGATTGAACTCCTCCTTGCCGATGCCGCAGCCGAGCGCAGTGATCAGGGTGCCGACCTCAGCCGAGGACAACATTTTATCAAAACGCGCTTTTTCCACATTTAAAATTTTACCCTTGAGCGGCAGTACCGCCTGGGTCTTGCGGTTACGGCCCTGCTTGGCGCTGCCGCCAGCCGAGTCGCCCTCGACGATGAACAGTTCGGACAACGCCGGATCCTTTTCCTGGCAATCTGCGAGTTTGCCGGGCAGGCCGGCAATATCCAGCGCGCCCTTGCGCCGAGTCATCTCGCGCGCCTTGCGCGCAGCTTCGCGCGCACGCGCGGCATCGACCACCTTGGCCGCGATCGCGCGCGCCTCTGTCGGGTTTTCCTCGAGAAATTCGGCGAACTTGGCATTAATGATGGATTCGACCGTGCCCTTGACTTCGCTGGATACGAGCTTGTCCTTGGTCTGCGAGGAGAACTTCGGATCGGACATCTTCACCGACAACACGGCGATCAGCCCCTCGCGCATATCGTCGCCGGACAGCGCCATTTTGGCCGACTTAAGTTGGTTACTGGCTTCTATGTAGTTGCCGAGCGTGCGCGTGAGCGCGGCGCGGAAGCCGGCCAGATGCGTGCCGCCGTCTTTTTGCGGAATGTTGTTGGTGAAGCAAAACACGGTTTCCTGATAGGCGTCGGTCCATTGCATCGCCACCTCGACCAGGGTGTCTTCGTGGCTGGCGCCGAGCGTAATCACGCTCGGATGCAGCGGCGTCTTCCATTGCGCCAGGTGTTCAACGAAGGAGCGAATGCCGCCTTCGTACTGGAAAACGTCGGTCTTGCCTACGCGTTCGTCGATCAGCTCGATCTTCACACCGGAGTTCAAAAAACTCAATTCTCTCAACCGCTTGGCGAGGATGTCGTAGTGGAATTCCGTGTTTGAGAAGATCTCCGAACTGGGCTTGAATCGCACGGTGGTGCCGCGCTGGCTCGACGGACCCAGACGTTTGAGCGGATACAGCGGCTCGCCAAGATGGTATTCCTGCTCGTGGCGGTAGCCATTACGGTCTATGGTCAGCCACAGATGATCCGACAAGGCATTCACCACGGAAACGCCGACGCCGTGCAGTCCGCCGGACACCTTGTAGGAGTTATCGTCGAACTTGCCGCCGGCATGCAACACAGTCATGACGACTTCCGCAGTCGAACGCCCCTCCTCGTGCATGTCGGTGGGAATACCGCGACCGTTGTCGGACACCGTCACCGAGCCATCCTGGTTTACACAAACCGTGACATGGTCGCAGAATCCAGCCAACGCCTCGTCGATGGAATTATCGACAACTTCGAACACCATGTGGTGCAGGCCGGTGCCGTCGTCTGTGTCGCCGATGTACATGCCGGGGCGTTTACGCACCGCCTCCAGGCCTTTCAGCACCTTGATCTTGCTGGCGTCGTATTGATCGGCGGAATTCGGGTTTTGCGGGGTGTCGGTCATGGTTGGCCTGGGTCGCCTGGCTGTTAGCGCACGAAATCCCGAGGATTATAGCAAGCCGCGCAAATTGCCATGTTCCACGTGGAACACTTGCGGTTGCACGGCGCGTTGGCGGATCGCCTCGGGAATTTCGACGCCGGAAATCAGCACTTGTTCAACACCGCGATCCAGCCATTCCAGCACGCGTTGCTGGTGGGCGTCGTCCAATTCCGAGGCCATGTCGTCCAACACAACAATGGGCCACTCTCCGCGCGAATCTGCATGCACGCTCGCCTGAGCCAACACGCAGGCCAAGGCGCACAATTTTTCCTGTCCTCGCGACAGGTGCTCCCGGCGTGGTGCATCCATAAAGCGGATTGTCCAGTCGGCACGGTGTGGCCCGCGTGTGGTGTGTCCGCGGACGCGGTCCAACTCCCGTCGCTGGTCCAGGATTTGCGTCAATGGCACTTCGTCCGGCCAGCCGCGGTTGCGTTCGATACGGGTTTGGCCCAGCTCGGGTATGAACCAGGACAGGGCCGCTGCAAGCGCGGTCGCGAAGCGGTTGAAATACTCCGCGCGCAGCCGCTCTACCGGCTCCGCGGCGAGATCGAGTTCCTGCTCCCACGCCGCCACCTCGGCATTGCCGGCACCGTGCTTCAAGGCTGTGTTGCGCTGGCGCAACGCGCGTCGGTAGCGCGATGCAGCTGCAAGAAAATCCTGTTCCACGTGGAACACACCCCAATCCAAAAAGCGCCGGCGTTCGCGCGCCGCTCCGGAAATCAGTTCGTGACTCCCCGGTTCAAAGCAGACCACAGCTGTTTCTCCGAGAACGCGGCCCAGATTTGACACGGTGGTTTGATCCAATCGGCCGAGCCAATGCCCGTCTTCGCGGACCAGGGCTGTGCGATGTTCGCCGCGTGCATGTCGAATGGTGGCGGCCACTGCGAAACGCGTTTGCCCGCGCCGGATCAGATCATCGGCAGAGCCGGCACGAAAACTTTGCGCATGCGCAAGCAGGTATGCCGCCTCCAGGATGCTGCTCTTGCCGGCGCCATTGGGACCGGTAAAAAGATTCAGGCCTGGCGCCAACACCACGTCCAATGCGACGATATTGCGCAAGTTCTCAAGGTGCAACTGCGCCAATCGCACGGCCGGCAGCGCAACGATGCGCCCGTGGTCAGAGGCGCAAGGGCATGATCACATGCCGCGATTGCTCGCTGCCCGGCATGCGCAGCAAACAGCTGGAATTGGCGTCTCGCAGGCACAGAAGCACATCCTCGCCTTGCAGGGCATTGAGCGCATCCTGCAGGTAATTGACATTGAAGCCGACACTCAGATCGTTCACACCCGTGCGCACTTCCAGTTCCTCGACGGCCTCTTCCTGTTCCGGATTGTGCGCCACGATGCGCAATTTGTTCGGACTGACGTCGAGCTTGACCCCACGGTATTTCTCGTTGGACAGGATCGCCGCCCGCTGCAAAGCGCCGCGCAGAGCCTCGCGCGCGATATGCACTTCCTTGTCCGCGCCGATCGGAATGACCGCCTCGTAATCCGGAAAACGGCCATCAATGAGCTTTGAGGTAAACGTCACGTCGTTGTGGCGCACACGCAGGTGATTGCGTCCGAACTGCAATTCCACTTCGCCATCGCCGGATTCGAACATTCCCTGCAACTCAACCACACCCTTGCGTGGAATGATGATCTGGCGCTGCGCTGTGTTGCCCCCATCGAGCTCGGTTTCCGCCAACGCCAAGCGATGGCCGTCGGTCGCTACGCAGCGTAGTGAGTTGCCCCGCAGATCCAGCAGCATGCCGTTGAGGTAGTAGCGCACATCCTGGTTGGCCATCGCAAACGCAGTGCGATCCATCAGCTCCTTGAGTGTGTTCTTGGGCAAACTGACCCGTTCCACGACCTCGATATTCTCGATCACAGGAAACTCGCTCGCCGCGAGCGTAGCAAGGGTGAACCGACTGCGGCCGGAGCTCACCGTTACCTTGTCACCGCTGAGTTTGAACTGAATCTTGCTGCCATCGGGCAGGGCACGACAGATATCAAATAGTTTGCGCGCCGGTATCGTGATTTCGCCCGAATCCGCGCCAGCAGATTCGACGCTCGCCAACATTTCCACTTCGAGGTCCGTGCCGGTGAAAGTCACGCGTCCGGAACCGGAGGCAACCAGAAGATTCGACAAAACCGGCAAGGTCTGCCGCCGCTCGACTACGCCGATAACCTGTTGCAAGGGCTTGAGCAAGACTTCACGCTGGATACTGAAGTGCATGGCGTTTTCCGTTAGATCGATAGATAGTAGGAAAGAGCTGTTATAGGCGCTGTGAATTGGGGGATATTAATTTAATTGCTTTATAATCAGTTTGTTATGCGCGCTCATTTCGACATTTGGCTGTTCGTAAAATCTCTCGTTCCTGTGCATAGTTTGCACGTCCGCATTGTTGCACAACTTATCCACAAACGCTGCACCAGCGCAATTCAGCCGGTCAACGTACGCAGCAATTTTTCCCAATCCTGATCCAGTTTCCGCTCGGTCTGTCGCAAGTCGCGAATGGTGCGGCAGGCGTGTAGCACCGTGGTGTGGTCGCGCCCGCCAAACGCCCTGCCGATTTCCGGCAGACTGTGCTCGGTCAGTTCCTTGGCCAGCGCCATCGCCATCTGCCGCGGCCGCGCCAGCGAGCGGCTGCGGCTGGTCGAGAGCAGATTCGGCAGACTGATCTGATAGTAGTCCGCCACGGTTTTCTGGATGTTGGACAAAGTGATTGCCTGACTGTGCACAGTGAGCAGGTCGCGCAGCGTTTCCTGAGCGAAATCCTCGGTGATGCGGGCACCCAGAAAATTCGCACGAGCCGCTAGCGTATTGAGCGCTCCTTCCAGATCACGCACGTTCGAGCGCATGCGCTTGGCGACCAAAAACGCCACCGGCTCGGGCATGTCCAGCCCGCGGGCAGCGGCTTTGGTCAGCAAAATGGCCGCGCGCGTCTCGAAATCCGGCGGCTCGATCGCTACCGACAACCCCCAACCCAAGCGCGATTTCAGACGTGGTTCTAGGTTGTCCACTTCCTTGGGATATTTATCGCAGGTCAGGATGATTTGCTGCTTGCTCTCGAACAAGGCGTTGAAGGTGTGGAAAAACTCTTCCTGCGTGCGATCCTTGCCGGCGAAAAACTGGATATCGTCGATGAGCAACGCGTCCACGTCGCGGAAACGGCGCTTGAAATCGTCCATGCCCTTCTGTTGCAAGGCACGCACCATGGCACTGACGAACTGTTCCGAGCGTAAATACAGAACCCGCGTCGCCGGATTTTTGGAGCGCATGAGGTTGCCGGCAGCGTGCATGAGATGGGTCTTGCCCAGCCCAGTGCCGCCATACAGCAACAACGGGTTGTAGGCGCGGCCGGGATTCATGGCCACCTGCATGGCGTGGGCCTTGCCGAGCTGATTGGATTTGCCCTCGACAAAGGTGTCGAAGGTGTAGTGTGGATCAAGATTGTGTTCGAATTCCGCGGCTGCGTCGTAGGTCGAACGAGTGGCGGCTTTGTCACCGCCGCGTCGGCTCGCCAGCGCGCCGACTTCCAGACGCAATGCGACCGGTGCGCCGTTAAGGTGTTGCAGCACGCGTTCGATCAAGGCCTGGAACCGGCCGTGCACAGCGTCCAGCGTGTAGGCATTCGGAGCCAGCAGACGCAGGCCATCGCCGTCCTCGCTGGCCTGCAAGGGCATCAAATAAGTATGCATATCCTCGACGCTCAGTTCGCCTTCCAGGCGTTCCAGGCAACGTCGCCACAATTTGCTCATGGGGATTTCCGATACATCCGCCACAAGTTCATCGGCGGATCGCGCAGTCTAGCGCTCGACGCGCGGCACGCCAAGCAGGGATTCGTTGACAAAAGTACACATTTTCCAATATCCTAGCCGACCTTTTACGCTTTATCCTCAGGGCAACGCCATGAAACGCACTTTCCAGCCCGGCAATCTCAAGCACGCACGCACGCACGGCTTTCGCGCGCGCATGAAGACGCGGGGTGGCCGTCTCGTGCTCAATGCACGCCGCGCCAAGGGCCGCAAGCGCCTGATTCCGTAACAAAGGCCTATGCGGCGGGTTGCCCTGCTCGCACAAACCGGTTGATCGGCATCCACGTGGTGATGCGCCATCCGCGTAGCGCACGTTTGTTGCGGCCTGGCGATTTCACTGCCCTGCGCGTAACGAATCGACGTCACAGCTCACCCAGTTTCGTGATTCAGTATCGCCCGCGCGATACGACCGGCGCACGCTTGGGCATGGCCGTATCGCGCCGCGTATCCAAACTCGCCGTGGTGCGCAACCGCATTCGCCGCCAGATCCGCGAAAGCTTTCGCTTGCATCGCGCGCGCCTGCCGGATCTCGACATTCTGGTGATCGCGCGCACGCTCGCTGCCACGCAACCCAACGCGGCGCTGCGCGCTGAACTGCTGACATTGTGGCAGGCACTGGCCACTCCACCATTGAATGACGCACGCACAGCCGGCACAATGCGCGCCTCGTGAAACTCCCCACGGCGGCGGCGTGCGACCGCATACTCTGTTCCTGCCGTGTATCCGCTGCGGCTTCAATCGAATCCAATCCATGCCCACGACCCGTTCCCTACTACTGATTGCCCTGGCGTTCGTCGCGCTATTGTTGTGGCAGGCATGGGAACAGGATTACGCCGTCAAACCTGCGCCGCAACCTGAGCCGGTCAGCGCTGCAACGAGCAGACAGTCCGCACCCGCAAGCGGCGCGGAAATTCCCGTGGCCAGCGCCAATCCGGCAGTTGCGATCGCGAGTCCGGCACCCACTATCTCGACGCAGCCGGTCGCTGCACCTGCACCGAGCATCATGGTACGCACCGATGTGTTGCGATTGAGCATCGACACGCGCGGTGGCGCGATCGTGCAGGCGGATCTGCTCGCCTATCCGGCCGACGCCGGACACAAGCGCGTCCCCGTGCGCCTGCTGGACAATGCGGCAGCCACCTACTACGTGGCACAAACCGGACTGGTCAGTAACACCGGTGCGGCGCCGGATCACCTGGCTCTGTACCAGTCCGCACGCAGCGACTTCTCGCTCGCGCCCGGCGCCGATACGCTGCAAGTGCCGCTGACCTGGACCGATGCCGCCGGTCTGCAAGTGACAAAAACATACATTTTCCAACGCGGCAGTTATCTCATCGAAAGCCGCGATGAAATCGCCAACACAGGCATCACGGCGTGGACCGGCAACGCCTACCGCCAGCTGCAGCGCGTGGCGCCGGCAGCAGTCACCGGATTCAACAATCCCGAACGCTACGCCTATGTAGGGGCGGCTTGGTACAGCCCGCAGGACAAATTCAAGAAACTGCCGTTTGACAAGTTCGCGAAGGAACCGCTTAGCGGCAACAACCAGGGCGGCTGGGTGGCGATGTTGCAACATTATTTCTTCAGCGCCTGGATTCCGGACAAGGCCGAAACCGACACCTTTTCCAGCGCCGTGGTGGAAACCGCTGGCGCCGCGCCGCGCTATCTGGTGCGCGCCCTGTCGCCGGCGATCACAGTCGCGCCGGGACAGACGCGACGTATCGACGCCCACCTGTATATTGGCCCGACCCTGCTCGGCCAGCTCGACACCATCGCCAATGCCGGTATCGCCAAGGGATTGGCGTTGACTGCCGACTACGGCATGCTCACACCGATCGCGCAGCCGCTGCATTGGGTGATGCTGCAACTGCACGCGCTCGTGCGCAACTGGGGTCTGGCCATCATCCTGCTCGTATTGTTGCTCAAGCTGGCCTTGTTCAAGGTCAGCGAGGCGCAGTACGTATCGGCAGCGAAGATGAAGAAACTGCAGCCGCGCATGCAGGCGCTGAAGGAGCGCTACGGCGATGACAAGCAGAAACTCAGCGCCGCGACGATGGAGCTGTACAAGAAGGAAAAGATCAATCCGCTCGGCGGCTGCCTGCCGACATTGATCCAGATTCCGGTGTTCTTCGCCCTGTACTACGTGCTGCTGGAAAGCGTGGAGCTTCGTCAGGCACCGTTCTTCGGCTGGATCCAGAACCTGTCCGCGCCGGATCCGTACTATATCTTGCCGATCTTCAACGCCGCTATCATGGGCGGCGCCATGTTGCTCACGCCGGCCAGCCCGGGCATGGATCCGGCCCAGCAGCGCATGATGAAATTCATGCCGCTCGCCTTCAGCGTGCTGTTCTTCTGGTTCCCGTCCGGTCTGGTGCTGTACTACGCGGTCAATGGCGGATTGGGCCTGCTGCAACAGTGGATCATCACGCGGCGGATCGAGGCAGCGGAGGCGAAAGCCCGCTGATGCAGCGATGGCCGATATCGACACCATTGCCGCCATCGTCACGCCGCCGGGCGCGGGCGGCGTCGGCATCGTGCGCGTCTCCGGGCCGCGCGCACACACAATCGCGCGTGCGCTGACTGGGAAAGACCCAGAACCACGCATTTTCCACTTTTGCACATTTGCTGATGTAGACGGCGCCACGCTCGATCGCGGATTGGCGGTGTATTTCGCCGCGCCGCACTCGTTCACCGGCGAGGATGTGCTCGAACTGCATGCACACGGCAGCCCGGTCGTACTCAACCTGTTGCTACGACGCGTGTGCGAACTCGGCGCGCATCCGGCTCGCGCCGGCGAATTTTCCGAACGTGCCTTTCTCAACGGCAAGTTCGATCTGGTGCAGGCTGAAGCGATCGCCGATTTGATCACCGCTGGTTCCGAAACCGCGGCACGCGCTGCCTTGCGCAGCCTGGAGGGCGAATTTTCCCGATCCGTTCGCGCGCTGTTCGATGCACTGGTGCAGTTGCGCGCCTGGCTCGAGGCGGCACTGGATTTTCCCGAGGAGGAAATCGACTTTCTGAGCGCGCCGCAGCTGGCCGATGGGCTTGCGCATTTGCAGGCGCAGCTCGCCGATCTGCTCGTTGCCGCGCGCCGCGGCGTGGTGCTGCGCGACGGCCTGCACGTGGCGATCGTTGGCCGCCCGAATGCGGGCAAGTCCAGTTTGCTCAACGCGCTGGCGCAGAGCGAGCGCGCCATCGTCACCCCCGTACCCGGCACGACGCGCGACGTGCTGCGCGAAAGCGTGCAGCTGGATGGCGCGGCGCTGACATTGGTGGATACCGCCGGTCTGCGCGAATCGCACGATGAAATCGAACAAGAAGGAATCCGTCGCGCACGCGCCGAGCTGTCCCGTGCTGATGTCGCCGTGCTCGTCACAGACAGCGCACACGCCGACGCTGATTGCGGTTTGCTTGATGAATGTGCAGTGGGCGCAACGCGCCTCGTCGTGCACAACAAGATCGATCTCTCCGGTGAATGCGCATACGTAGACCACGGCGAAAATGCATCAATTCACATTTATCTATCCGCGCTACGCGGCGACGGTCTGGACTTGTTGCGCGCGGAGCTGGCGAATCTGTCCGGACGCGGCGACGGCACCCAAGGCGCGTTCAGCGCGCGCACCCGGCATGTGCAGGCGCTGGAAGCGGCCGCGGAACATTTACAGCACGCCGCACAACAACTGCATACGCGTGCGGGGGAGCTGGCCGCCGAAGAACTGCGTCAGGCGCAGCGGCACCTGAGCGAAATCACCGGCCAGTTCACAAGCGACGACTTGCTCGAAAAAATTTTTTCGACGTTTTGCATTGGCAAGTGAGCGCAGCAAAACCCGCTTGGCGCGGTGTCAATGCAGCCAATGTCCGCCACGCTTGCGCGGCGGTGCGGTGCTGGAATTAGCCGGCTCGGCCCGCTTCGTCAGTTCATCGGCGGTCGGCGGCTGCTCCGACCAGTAGTGCGCGACCGCTTCGATCGAGTTCGGCAGTTGTGCGAGGCACTCATCGTATTCGGCCTCGGTCAGCGGTTCGATTTCCGCATCGGTTTCGAACACGCCTTCCTGCACCGCCAGCGCCATGATCGGCGAGAGCAGCTCGGTCAGATGCGAATCGGCGCCCAGACGCGCTTCCCACAGACGCGCGCGCAGATCCACGCCGCGCGAAAAACCTTCACACCAGCCTTGTGCGCTGAGCGTGGTTCCGCCGTCGTCCATTTCGACCTCGCCCAGGATCGGCTCGTACTGATCGGTTTCCAGTTCGTAGCCGATGCTTTCGGACAGGCGCGCAAGCAGTTCAAGGATGCGCCGACCTTCGTCTTCATCGGCGAACGGATCGTGCAGCACTTCCGGCAGCCACTCCTCAGGTGCGGCGCGTTCAGGGCCGATATTGACCGCGCTGAGCAGCCCATGCACGCCGTCGAGCAGCAACGCGTCCTCGCCGGCATGCGCGCGCAGGAACTGGTCGAGTTCTTCGAGCTCTGCGTCCTTGAGTACCGGTGCCCAGTCCGGTCCGCGGATTTCGTCAGGCATCGGCCAGTTCCAGCAGTGCCGGCGCGTGATCCGAAGGCCGCTCCCAGGTACGCGGCGTACGGTCAATGGACGCAGCGCGACAACGCGCGCGTAGCGCGTCGCTGGCCAGGATCAGGTCGATGCGCAAGCCAAGGTTGCGGCGGAACGCGGCTTGCCGGTAATCCCACCACGAATAGTGTCCGCCTTCTGGTTCAAACATGCGGAAGCTGTCGTGCAAGCCCAGCGCGAGCAGCGACAGCAACGCGGAGCGCTCGGGTGTCGAGCACAGCACCTGCTCTTGCCACGCAGCCGGATCGTGCACGTCGCGGTCGTCCGGCGCGATGTTGAAATCGCCCAGCACGACGAGATTCGGGAAGTGGCGGATCTGGTCGGCCACGAATGCATGCACCTTGGCGAGCCAGTCGAGCTTGTAGGCATACTTTTCGCTGCCGATGTCCTGACCGTTGACCACATACAGGTTCACCACGCGCAGGGCGCCAACCGTGGCGGCGAGGATGCGACGCTGTGGATCGGCCAGATCCGGAATGTCGGTGACGATTTCGCGCGGCGTCTCGCGCGCCAGAAGTGCAACGCCGTTGTAGGTCTTCTGCCCTGAAAACGCGCTGCGGTAGCCGAGCGCAGCGATTTCGCCATCCGGGAAGTTCGCATCCTCGGTCTTGGTTTCCTGCAGCGCGACGATGTCGGGCGAGGCCAGTGTCAGCCAGTCGCGCAGGTGCGGAAGACGCACCTTGAGCGAGTTGACGTTCCACGACGCAATCTTCATGGGGACGTATTATAGCGATCGTCCGTGATCGCGAGGATCACGAAGCGGCCATCCTTGGCCGCACTTCTGGAATTCACGTGGCCAGACCATAGCTGCGCAGCAAGGCATCGGCCTGCGGTTCGCGGCCGCGGAATTCGACGAAGGATTCCAGCGCCGGGCGCGAACCGCCCACGGCGAGCACGCTGCGCCGGAACGCGGCGCCCGTGGCGACGTCGAAGATTCCGGCGTCCTCGAAACGTGCGAATGCATCAGCCGAGAGCAGTTCCGCCCACAGGTAACTGTAATAGCCGGCCGCATAGCCGCCAGCGAAGATATGGGCAAAACTGTGCGGCATGCGCTGCCACACGGGCGGCAGCAGCACCGCGACCTCGCGGCGTACGGCGTCGAGCAGTTCCAGCGTGCGCGCGCCGCGCGCCGGATCGTATTCGCGATGCAGGCGGAAATCGAACAGTGCGAATTCAAGCTGCCGCACCAGAAACAGACCGGCATGGAAATGCCGGGCGGCGAGCATGCGCGCGAACAGGTCGTCGGGCAGCGGCGCGCCGGTCTGCCAGTGACGCGCGAACAGCGCCAACGCCTCGCGCTGCCAGCAGAAGTTTTCCATGAACTGGCTGGGCAGCTCGACTGCGTCCCATTCCACGCCATCGATGCCGGCGACGCCCGGATAGTCGACTTCGGTAAGCAGATGATGCAGACCGTGACCGAATTCGTGGAACAGCGTGGTGACGTCGTCGTGAGCGAGCAGGCTCGGACGTGCCGTCGTTGGCGGCGCGAAATTGCAGGTCAGGTAGGCGATTGGCGGGTGCGTGACGACACCATCGCGAAAGCGCGACTGGCACACATCCATCCAGGCGCCGCCGCGTTTGCCGGTACGCGTATACAAATCCACAAAACAGCCGGCAACGACACGGTCGTCGGCATCGAGCACGTCGAAGTAACGCACGTCCGCATGCCAGACTTCCACGCCGGTACGTTCGCGCAGGCGCGCGCCGAACACGCGCGCGACAATCGCAAACAAACCTTCGAGCACGGCGGGTAGCGGAAAATACGGTTTTAGTTCCTCTTCGCTGAGCTCGAATTTCTGTTGCCTCAGTTTTTCCGCAGCGTAGCCGATGTCCCATGCTTGCAGGTCACCAATACCCAGTTGCGTGCGCGCAAATTCACGCAGTTCGGCCAACTCACGTTCGGCAACGGGTTTGGCGCGACGCACCAGGCCGTGCAAAAAATCCAGAACACGCTCCGGCGTGGCTGCCATTTTCGTGGCGAGGGATTCCTCGGCCGCGTTGGCGAAGCCGAGCAATTGCGCGGCCTCGTGGCGCAAGGCGAGGATTTGCTCAATACGTGTCGAATTGTCGAAGCGATCCGCGTCCGGACCCTGATCCGAAGCTCGGGTTTGATACGCGGTGTAGACACGTTCACGCAGGGCGCGGTCGTCGGCGTAGGTGAGGATCGCCTGCACGCAGGGCGGCTGCAAGGTAACCAGATAATCGCTCAGTCCCGCTGCGCTTGCGGCCGTACGCAGCAGGTCGCGTTCGGTTTCCGGAAGGCCGGCCAGCGCAGCAGCATCGACGGTTTCCGACCACGCTTGGGTGGCGTCGAGTACGGCCTCCTCGAATTCGGTTGCCAAGCGTGTGAGCGCGTTGATGATTTCACGGAAACGTGCGCGCGCCGGTTCTTCCAGCGCGACGCCGGACAAGCGGAAATCGCGCAGCGCATGCGTGACCAGCGTGCGCGCGGCGCGCGGCAGGCGGGTGAATTCGGCGCCTTCTGTCACCGCCTTGACCGCATCGTACAACGCGCGGTTTTGGCCGAGTTCGGCGGAAAAATCGCTGATCGCTGCCTCCGCCGGCGCATACACGGTGCGCAAGGCGTGGTTGTCAGCGACCGCGTGCAGGTGCGTCACCGGCGACCACACCTGTTCAAGGCGATGGTCCAGCGCTTCCTGCGGCAGCAACGTATTGACGAACGTGCGTGGTGCTGGATCCGCGAGCAGGGCGTCGATGCGCGCGCGGTAATCGGCCAGCACGGCCTGGACTGCGGGACCGACGTGCTCGGGGCGGATCGCGGCAAAGCGTGGCAAGGTGCTATCTTCGAGCAGGGGATTGGTTTGCATCCGCACAAACTGGCGTGTGTCGGTGCGAAAATCAAGCCGCGCGCTGGATTTTCGCGCTAGCATGCGCATCGATGAGCGAATCCGGAGCGAGCGGCCATTACGACCCGCGCCAGTTGCTGCGCGGGCTGGAGTTGTTCCGCCATCTGGATGCGGCCACGCTCGACGAGCTGGCGGCGGAGCTGGAATGGTTCGCCATGCCCGGCGGTGCCACGTTGTTCGAATATGGCGATCCTTCCGACTCGCTGTATGCGCTCAAGTCCGGCAGTCTGGGTGCGTTCAAGCCGGATCAGGATGGTGTCTTCCACCTCGACGGCGTAGTCGCGGCTGGCGAGACCGTGGGCGAACTGGGATTGATCGTGGATCAGCCGCGCTCGGCCGCGGTGCGTGCCTTGCGCGATTCGGAATTGCTGCGGCTGTCGCGCGCAGGCTTCGACCGTTTGGTGGCGCGGCATCCGGAGGCTATGCTGGTCAGCGCGCGGCTCGCGGTCAAGCGCCTGGTAACCCGCCGCGAGGGCGTAAGTCTGTCGGCGCCGCGCACGTTCGCGATCTTGCCGCACGATGCCGGTGTACCTGCGCGCGATTTCGCCGGGCGTCTGCGCAGCGCGCTGGCCCACTATGGCGAATGCGCACTGATCGATGCTGCCGCGGCGCGCGGCCAGACCAGCGCGTGGTTCAGCGCGCTGGAAGAACGCGTGCGCTTCGTGTTGTACCTGGGCGGTGGTGGCGGTGAGTGGAACGAGTTGTGCGTGCGCCAGTCCGATTGCCTGCTGTTGACCGCAAATGCGGTGGAAGCGGCGAGCGTGTGGCCGGAAAAATCCTGCATCGACGCCGAGCGCGCGCTGCACCGACCGCGGCACTTGGTGCTGCTGCATCACGACGGCACGATTCTGCCCGGCGCGGCGCGGCGTTGGTTGGACGCGGTGCCGGACGTGGCACATCACCATGTGCGTCACGACGCCGACGTTGAACGCGTGGCACGGCTGCTCACCGGACGCAGCCTCGGCCTGGTATTGAGTGGCGGCGGCGCGCGCGGCTTCGCCCACATTGGCGTGGTGCGCGCCCTGCGCGAAGCTGGCTTGCAGATCGATTGTGTTGGTGGCACCTCGATCGGAGCGATCATAGGCGCCGGCGTGGCCGCGGACTGGACCGATGCGGAAATGGTCGAGAACTACCATCGCGCTTTCGTCCTTGGCAAACCGTTGCGCGACTACACCCTGCCGTTCGTTGCCCTGGTCGCAGGTCGCCGTGTAGCACGCCTGCTGCGCGAGGCGTTCGGCGACCGCGACATCACCGATCTGGCGCTGCCGTATTACTGTATTACCGCCAACCTCACTGCTGGCCGTGCCGAAACCCATCGTGCCGGGCCGTTGTGGTTCTGGCTACGCGCCAGTTGCGCGATTCCGGGAGTGCTGTCGCCGGTGTTCCATCGCGGCCAGGTGTATGTCGATGGCGCAGTGATCAACAATCTGCCGGTTGATGTCATGCGTGCGCAGGGTGTGGGCGACGTCGCCGCCGTGGATATCAGCGCCGATGACGTGCTGTACTCGGAGATTGAGGAATTCGCCCTGCCGGCGTGGTGGCGGGTGGCTTGGCAGTGGCTGTTCCACCGACATCGTCGGCCGGGCATCCTGAGCATCCTGTTGCGCTCGGGCATGGTCAATGCCGAAGCAGCCAGCATCGAACGGCGTGAACATACCAGCCTGCTGTTGACGCCGCCGCTGAGTGACATCGAACTGCTCGATTGGCACGCCTACGCGCGCGCGATCGACGCAGGTTACGAATACGCGCAGAAGCTGCTTGGGCGCGCGAACGCGCCGCGTGAATTGCCGTAGCCCAAAAGGGTGATCAGCCCTTGTGCCCCTTCGGCCGGAAGTCGAGCAGACGTTCGCTGACCCGATCGAGCATTGGCGCGACCGCTTCCTGCGCCTTTTCAGCCGCGTTCAGACTGGTGAAGCTGACCTGTTCGCTCCACGGCGGGCCGAGCGGCCGACTCGGTTCGACCGCGTAAGCACGCACGCCCAGTTGCGCCGTGTACAGCGTCGAACTCTGGCCGTAGTAGGTCATTTGCTGCGAGCCGACCTGGCGCGCGTGCACGAACACCACGGCGTCGACATGGCCGCGCAAGGCTAGCAGCGCATCGGCAAAGCGCGGTCGCTCGCCGCGCATCAGATGGTCCACGCGCGGCAGCGAATTTTGATCGATGATGCGGTAGCCGTGCTGGTGCAGCACGCGTTCGATTGCCTCTTCGGCTGGTTCGGAGATCGCCTCGTCGCCGCCGGCGAGAATCGCGATGGTCGGAATATGCGGCTTCGGTGGCGCACTGACCGGTGCCGGTTCGCGCGCACTCGCTACCTGCTGCCGCGCGGGATTCGCTGCCGCTGTCGCGGTTGCCGTTGGAGTAGTTGCCGCCGCCGTGTTCGCACCCGGCGCGTAGCGCGGATCGGTCGACGCGCCGGTTTGTGCCGCCGCCGCAACCGGCGGGGATGGCACAGCATCGGAGGTATTGGCGACGTTTTCAGTTGCGGTAGGAATGGCCGTAGCGTTTGGCGACGCTTGCTCGGTCGCCAGCGCCGACGCGGACGCCGGTGTGGCCGGGTTCGGGTTCGCTGCGGCTGGCACCGACACCGGCGCAGACGGTGATTGCGTGAGAGCCGTCGTTGTGCCCGACCCCAGGTACTGTTGCAGGAACGGAATGTGCTCGCGGAACGCCCAAGCACCGCCGACCAGACCCAGGATCAGGATCGCAGCGATCGCCAACGGCAGCAGCGGCGAGGATTTGGCCGTGCGCTGTGATTGCAGCACCGGCTGGTGCGCGCCGGGCAGCGGTTGCGGCATCGCCGGCGTGGTTGACCGGCTCGCCAGTGGCAAGGGTTGCGGCGTTGGCGACGTGGACGGCAACGGGCGCTGGCCCGAGGTCGGGGTTTTCTGCCCCACCATCGTCGCCGCGGCGGGCGACATCCGGGTTTGCAGCGTGATCGGCCCGCCCTTGGCCACCAACGGATGTTTTTCCAGATCCGCGACCAGTTCCTGACAACTTTGATAGCGTTCGGCCGGATCCTTGGCCACCATCTTTGACAGGATGCTTTCGAGTGCGGGATCGACTTCCGCATTGAGCGTGCGCACGTCCGGGATTTCGGCCTTGACCACTTCCAGCATCAGGCCGAGCGGGGATTCGTCGGTGAACGGCATGCGACCGGCCAGACATTCGAACAGGACGATGCCGAGCGAGAAGATGTCCGAGCGCTGATCGACCGGTTTGCCTTGGCACACTTCCGGCGAGAGATAACCAGGGGTACCGACGAATTCGCCGGTGGAGGTGAGTTTTTTGGAGAAATCCTGAGTAGAAAGGGCGATACCGAAATCGGCGATCTTGATGTTGCCACGGCTGGTGAGCATCAGATTGCCGGGCTTGATGTCGCGGTGGATCACGCCCTTGTCGTGCGCGGTAGCCAGCCCCTGTGCCGTCTGGTAGACGATCTTTGCCGCCTGCTCGGGACTGAGTTTGCCTTCGCGCTTGAGCAGTGATCCCAGGGATTCGCCATCAACGAACTCCATGACGAAATACGTCTGTCCGGCATCGTCGCCGATGAAATAGATCGAAATGATGTGCGGATCGTTGAGTGCGGCCATTGAGCGCGCTTCGCGCAGAAAGCGTTCCTTGACGCTTTCGTCGTGGGCCAGCGCATCGGCCAGCACCTTGATCGCAACATAGCGGTTGAGTGAGGTTTCGTAGCCCTTGTAGACCACACCCATGCCACCGCGTCCAAGCTCGGCGATGATGTCGTAGTGTCCCAGTTGCGCTTTCATGACTGGCTCCAAGGCCCCCAGGGCCCATTGCTAGGTGTCAGGATACTACCACCGCAAACTGAACCGGCCCCGTGCGGGACTTGGCGGGCAGGGCGTTGCCCAGTCGGCAACAGCTATGCCAACTGCATCACATTCACGGCGCCGGCGCGCGGCGGCCCGCGCGTGTCAGCCGCGGTGCAAGCCGTCGATTTCCAGCAGCAACTCGCGCCGGCAGATATCGGCGTGCAGCAGCACGATGGCAGCTGTATGCAGGCGGCTGTGCAGCAGTTCGCGCACGGCGGCAACGTCCTCGGCATGGCGCACGTAAACCTTGAGCAGGCTGCCGTTGCCCAACGGAGTGTCGCTGCCGGCGGCATCGAGCAGGCTGTGCAGATTGGCCAGAGTTTCGTCGAGCTGGGCGGTCAAATCGCCGGCGTGATGCGAGGCGTGGCCGACGATCGCAGCCGTACCGGAGATATGCAGTTGCGGCGCCAACGCCGGTGCGCGCATGCCGCGGGCGAATCCCGGCGCAGCCGGGCCGTACTGGCGCGGATAGCACCAGGCATTGAGCTGACGTGGATTTTCCACTGGCGTGCCCGGCGCCCGCGCGGCGAGTGCGTACACCTGCAACACGCGGCGGCCGTCGCGCACACCGATCGCGGTGGCGGCCGGATACGCCAGTGTGAACGCGGTGTCCATACCGGCGGCGCGGCCCGTGCAGAATTGGCGGTAGCGTTCGGCGTCGCCGTCGCCGCCGTTGATCGCGTCCAGATAATTCCACAAGCGCAAAAAATGCGGCGTTGCGCAGCGGCTGCGCCAATCCGACAACTGTGCATAGGCCTGTCGAGCCGCCGCGGCGATGCCGCCGTGCGCAGCCTCGTCCAGTTCCAGGGCGACGAAGCTATAGTTGCCGTCACTGGCCCAACGCAATTCGCCGTTACGCCCGCACTCGGCGCGACCTTCCACACGCCAGATTTCCAGCGGTGCAGCGCCGTCCGGTTTCAGCGCAACGCGCAGCCAGCGCGGGTCGTCGTGGTCCCCGTCGGCGACACCAAAGCCGATTGCAGCCAACACGTCGGTCTGTGCCAGTGCGTGCGCGGGATCAATGTGCGCGTATTCCACGTGCAGCGGCGCCAGAGTGGTCGGCAAGGCGGTGGTGGAGGTGGCGGCGGGTGAGGGCCGTAAGGTCATGGTCTGCATGATACTATTTGTTCGCAATCCGCCGTGATTGCGGCAATCCGCACACGGCCGGCCAAAGCCGCAGTTCTCATCGAATGTTGAACCATCCGCATGCCTGTACAAACGCCCGCTGAGCACGAATTGGCCCAATTGATCGTGGCGAACCTGAACCTGGAGCACTGCAAGGCGCAAGACATCGCGCCCGACGCGGCTTTGTTCGGCAGCGGCCTCGGTCTGGATTCGATCGACGCGCTGGAACTGGCCCTTGCCATTTCCAAGCGCTACGGATTTGCGCTGCGTTCGGACAACCCTGACAACCAACGCATTTTCTCCTGCCTGCGCGAACTGGCCGCGCATGTGCAAAGCCACCGCGCTGCTTGACGATGTGGCGGGCCGTCATCTGGCTCGGTGTGATCGCATTTGCCGCGCTGGCACACTGGGTCGACACCGGATTGCTGGATGCGTTGCCAGCACTCATCGCGGCACTGATCGGCTGGCTGTTCGCGCGCAGCCTGCGCGCGGGGCGCACGCCGCTGATCGGTCGCGCGATTGCCGCGATCGACGGCGACGCGTGGCTCGACGATGCGGCCGTTGCGCGTTACGCGCGCCGGTTGACCGCGCTGTGGGCGATCTGGCAATTCGCACTCTCTGCGGTGGCAGTTGTGTTTTTGCTGCACGCGCGCGGTTGGCAGCCGAGTTGGCAGTTACTGCCGTCGCCGCGCCTGTTCGGCATGGTCGGATTGCCGGCAGCGGTGGGCGCATTGCTGCTGGCGGAATTTTTTCTGCGGCCGCGGCTGCTGCCGCAGGCACCACGGCACGGATTGTTCGCGTTCCTGCGGGCGCTCATCGTGCATTGGCCGTTTTCACTGCGCGATGTACCGGTTACCGGCGACGGCACTGCGGAGTGCGCCATGAGTGATACGATTTGTGAACATTTCCACATTGCCGCACTGCACCCGGCATTGCCTGGCCATTTTCCCGGCAACCCGATCGTACCCGGCGTGATCTTGCTCGAACGTGCCGCCGCCGCGGTCACGCGCGGATTCGGCCTGCGAATCGTCGGCGTGGTGCAGGTCAAGTTTCTGCGCCCGCTGCGGGCGGAAGAATCCTGTGCGCTGCAGCTCACGCGTGCCGGCAATCGCGCAAGTCTGCGCATCCTGCGCGGCGACGAGCTCGTCGCCAGCGGCACGCTGGAGCTGGCGCGGTGAGCACGCACTGGAGCGGACAGCGCGAGGGCGGCGGCCGTTTCGCGCTGTGGCTGATCCGCGGCATCGGACTGCATCTGGGCCGGCCGGTCGCGCGCGCTGCTGTATCCGATCACGCTGTACTTCTATTGGCGGCGCGGGCCGGAGCGGCGCGCTGCACACGCGTTCCTGACTCGCGCATTCGGGCGTCCGGCACGCACGCGTGACGTGTTGCGGCAAATCCATTGCTACGCAGCGACAATCCTCGACCGCGTATTTCTGCTCACCCGTTCCACGCGTGGGTACGACATTCGTGTGCACGGCCTGGAGCAACTCGAAGCGTGTATCCAACCAGGTCGTGGTGTATTTCTGCTTGGCGCGCACATCGGCAGCTTCGAAGCCCTGCGCGTACTCGCCGAAGCACGGCCCGACCTGCGAGTGCGCATGCTCATGGACCGCGGCCAGACGCCGGCACTGACCGAACTGTTGCACGCGCTCAATCCGACAGTCGCGGCGATGGTCATCGACGCCGGCGGCGACGGTGTGCAGGCGGCGCTGGCGATCCGCGATGCCGCCGCCGAAGGCGCGCTAATCGGCGTGCTCGGTGATCGCGCGCGTCCGGGGGAAGCGACTCGCAACGCGCTGTACTTCGGTGCACCGGCGGCATTTCCGGTCGCACCGTATCTGCTCGCCGCTGCGTTGGAACTGCCGGTGGTGCTGGCGTTCGGCTTATATCGCGGCGGCAACCGCTACGAAGTGTTTTTTGAAACCTTCGCCGCACGCATCGAACTGCCGCGCCAGCAACGCAGTGCGCGCTTGGACGACTATTTGCGGCTGTATGCGTCGCGCCTGGAATACTACACGCGCCTGGATCCTTACAATTGGTTCAACTTCTATGATTTCTGGCAGCCTGTTGCTGAGCCTGAGCTTGCTGGCGTCGCCACCGCCGGCAACGTCTGACGCGGCAGCGCCCGATCTAGTACGCTTCGTTGCGCGACTGGCGCGGCCGGCGCCAGCTGCGACGGCGTACACCGAGGTGCGCTTCCTGCATCAATTGACGCGGCCGCTGGTGCTGCACGGCGAACTCGAATACGACGGCCCGGGCAAGCTTGGCAAGCGCGTTGATGCACCCTACCGTGAAGCCACGACGGTGAGTGACGGCACCGCGACGGTGACACGCGCCGGCCGCGCACCGCAGCGCTTCGAGCTCGCGCGTGCGCCGGAACTCGACATGTTGCTGGGCGGGTTTTCCGCCCTGCTTGGCGGCGATGCGCGTGCACTGCAGAAGTTTTATGTAATTACACTAGTGGACAATGCGCCAAATTGGACATTGACCATGGTCCCGCACGACAGTGCGCTGGCCGTGCACCTGCGCGCATTCGTCATCGATGGTCGCGCGACGCAGCCGAGTTGCTTCACGCTGGAGCGGGCGCACGGCGACAGCAGCGTGATGCTGCTCGGCGTACTCGCCACGACAGAGCTGCCGCAGCCGCCGACGCCGGCAGCGCTGTCCGCGCTGTGCCGCGCGGCGCCATGAAAACGCACACACGCGCTGCCGCAATCGCATTGTGGTGGCTGGCTGTGGTGGTCGCCGGGCTTGGCGTGCAGCGCACGCTGGTGGTCGACAACGACCTGCGCAGCTTCCTGCCGCCGGCGCAGAATGACGATCAGAAATTACTACTGGACGAACTCGGTGACGGCCCGGCATCGCGGTTGCTGTTGCTCGCGATCAGCGGCGCGCCGCCAGCGCGGTTGGCGGCGCTCAGCCGCGGATTGACGCAACGCTTGCGTGGCGATGTGCGTTTCGTCGATGTCTTCAATGGCGACGAATCCCTGACCGGTCTGGATTCGGCGTTGCTGCCGTACCGCTATCTGCTATCGCCCACGCTCGATCACACGCATCTGGACACGACCTTCCTGCACGATCAATTGCAGCAACGGCTCGAAGACCTTGGCTCGCCAGCGGCGGATCAGCTAGGTGATCTGCTGCCACGCGATCCGACTCTGGAAACGCTCGTACTCGCGCAACGCTGGACGCCGCGGCACGCGCCGACTGTCCGCGACGGCGTCTGGTTTTCGACCGCCGGCGAGGCGCTGCTGATCGCATCCACGCGTGCGTCGGGACTCGACATCGCGGCGCAGACGCAGGCGATGGTTGCCGTGCGTGCCGCGTTCGCCGCACTCCTGGACAAGGGCGCCGCACAACTCGCCTTGAGCGGCGCGGGCGTGATCGGCGCCCAGGTCGCGGCCACCACGCGCGCGCAAGCCGAACGTCTGAGCCTGATCGGTACGCTGGGCTTCGCGTTGTTGCTGTTGCTGGCTTATCGCAGTTTCACTGTGCTCGCGCTGGTCGCCTTGCCGCTGGTCAGTGGCGCGCTGGCCGGGCTGGTCGCGATCGTTGTGCAGTTCGGCAGCGTGCACGGAATCACCTTGGCGTTCGGTTTCACCCTGCTCGGCGTCGCCCAGGAATATCCGATCCGCCTGTTCAGTCACCGTCGCGCCGACGCGGATGCGCAAGCTGGTTTGCGCTCTGTCTGGCCGCTGCTGCGGCTGGCGATCGTCTCGGCCTGCATCGCGTACTTGGCATTTTTCGCTGCCGGCGTACCCGGTTTGCGTCAGCTCGCGGTGTTCACCATCACCGGCCTGCTGGTGGCCGGCGCGGCCACGCGCTGGCTGCTGCCGGCGCTGCTGCCGGATCGCTGCGTCGATGTCGCCGCGCAGTCCTGGTTGCAGCGTGCACAGGCGCGGCTGGTCGCACTGCCACGGCCGCACGCGCTGCCGTGGTTGCTGCTGCTCGTGGGACTGTTCGTGCTGTGGCGCGCGCCGCCGCCGTTGTGGCAGAACGATCTGGCCGCGCTCGCGCCGGCGTCGCCGGCGCAGCTGGCATTGGAGAACCGGCTGCGCACCGCACTCGGCGCACCGGATGTGCGCTATGTGCTGGTCCTGCACGCGGGCAGCGCTGATGCCGTGTTGCGGCTCGCCGAGCGCATTTCTTCACAAGTGGACAAATGGATTTCAGCGCATGTTGTGGATGATGTCGAACTGCCCACGCGCTGGCTGCCGAGCATCGAAACCCAGCATATGCGGCAGGCAGCATTGCCGGATCGTGCCAGCTTGGCGTCCGCGTTGGACGCGGCGCTCGTGGATTTGCCGTTCAAGCCCGGCCTGTTCGCACCGTTCGTGCACGATGTGGAAACCGCGCGCACGCTGCCGCCGCTCACGCCAGAGGCATTCATGGACTCGCCGCTCGGTACGCGTCTGCGTGCGCTGCTGGTGCAACGCGATGGCCGCTGGTACGGGTTGGCTACTCTCGACGGCGTGCACGATCCGGCCGCAATGTCCGGAATCGGCGCACAAACCGGCGGCGCGGTGCGTCTGCTCGATCTGAAAAGCGCGGCGGAAAATTTAATTGCGCGCTATCGTGCACGCATTCTTTTCGCCTTGGGCGTCGCACTCGTGTTGCTCGTCGTGGCCGTGGCCGTCGCGCTGCGCGACGGTCGTCGTGCCTGGCATGTGCTGGCGCCGATGTTGCTGGCAACTTTGCTTGCGATAGCCGTATTGCGTGCGTGCGGGGTGCCGCTGAGTTTGTTCCATCTGGTCGCGATCACGTTGGCCGCTGGACTTGGCCTGCATTACGCGTTGTTTTTCGAGCGCCCGGTCGAAGACACCAACGAGGCCTGCCGCACCTTGCACGCCACCTTGGTGTGCGTGGCCAGCGCGGTGCTCGTGTTCGGCCTGCTTGCCACATCTACCGTGCCGGTGTTGCGCGCGATCGGCGCAACCGTGGCGCTCGGCGTCGCTTTCCATTTCATCTTGTCCACACAGATGGCGGCGCGTCGCGAGCATGCTTGACAAGGCACACTGGCAGCATCTGATTCCACATCGCGACGCGATGTGTCTGCTGGATGCCGTCAGCGCATGGGACGAGACGCACATTCACGCAACCGCGCTGTCGCATCGCGATGCGGACAATCCCTTGCGCGCCGACGAGCGCTTGCATGCGCTCGCACTGTGCGAATACGGCGCGCAGGCGATGGCGATCCACGGCGGCCTGCTCGCGCAGCGCGATGACCGAGCCGCCGCACCCGGCCTGCTGGTGTCGTTGCATGCGGTAACGCTGCACGTCACGCGCATCGACGATTTGCCCGACGTGCTCGATGTGTACGCCGAAAAATTGCTCGATGGCGGCTCCAGCTTGCAATATGCATTGCGCGTCGAACATCGCGGCCAAGTGCTCGCGGTAGGACGCGCGGCGGTGATGACATAGTGCGTCAACTTCGGTATCCGTCGCAGCTCAACTGTGCACGCTGCGGGAATCTGCACGCTCTGTCCGCCCACTGTCGATGTGTCCCCACAACAGTTTCCAGACCAGCACCAGCAGGATTACGCAGCCGAGCACAAGCAGGATTCTGCCGAGTTGCTGCTGGTCGTCCAGCAGGTAATTGCTGCACAGACGCACCGGTGAAATCAGATACAGCCAGCCGAGGCGAAACGCGGTCGCGGTCACCTCGAGCAGAACCACGCCGCGCACCACAAAACCGGCGCGCGGCCAACTCAGCGCAACCGGTGCGCCGATCAGCAACGGCACGCTCAGGAATTTTGCCAGCGCGACCAGCGGATCGTCGAGCGCCGCATCCATCGCCAGGGGCAACATCCACACCATGCCGGTCAGCGAGGCCAGCAGCAGTCCGCTGATCCCGCTTTGATTCCAGACCACGATGTGCCGCCCGAGCGAGTCCGGAACGCCGTGCGCTAACCACCAACCGGCCAGGGCCAGTAGCGGAATTTGCACCAGCATCTGCAAGGTCATCGTCGATTCGAGGGTGTGACGCACAATGGGAACCGCAAGCGCCGTCCACAGGATCGCACCAGCAAGGCACAGGCGCACGGCCGGCTTCATGGCGTCAACCGTTGCGTGACGTAACGGGCTGCACCACGCGGATCATCCCAGTCCAGGATCGCTACCAGTCTGCCAGCGGGATCGACCGCCGCAATCGCGGCGTTGTGTACGAATCCGCCCAAGCCATCCGGCACAGCGACCACGCCGAACACGCGCATCAGCGTAACCATATCCGCGTGATCGACGGTGCGCGCCGCGATCCAGCCTGCGCCGTTGTCGCCGTGGCGGTGCTGGTAATCGGTGAGTGCCGCCGGATTATCGTTTGCTGGATCGAAGCTGACGCTGAGCAACGTGAGCTTGCCCGCAGCGATGGGTGCGGCCAGCTGGCGTTGCAACTGCGCGAATTCGCCGCCTTGCACCGAACAAAACGTCAGACAGCGGGTATAGATGAAGTCGACCAGCAACCAGCGACCGCGCAATTGCCCGAAACTCGAGCGCCCGCCATCGGCAGTCTGCAACGGCAGCGGTGGAACTACCGGCGGACGTTCCCGCACGCCGATGCGGCGAGCGGTCTCGGTGGTGTAGGCGCGAAATCCATCGGTGGCGGCGGCGAGTACGCCAACGCCCGCCACCAGCAGAACCAGACTAACCAGCAGCGTTCGCCATACCGCCATCGGGGCCCCCGCGCGCGGGCGCCTTGAGCAAGCCCACCGTGATGCGGGTTGCGAAGTACAACATGCCCAGCACCACCAGCATCGCACCGATCGAACCCATCTTGTCGGTACCGGTCCACTCCGGCAGGTGCGTGGCCATCCGGCGCGCCACACTCAGATGCCCGGCATCGAGAAACGCAAACACGAAGATCAAGCCGCCGATGAGGAATACCGGGAATCCCAACTTGTCCGCGCCGCTGTTCGGTGGCGCATTGGCGCGGCGACCGATCACGTGGAACATCAGTGCCAGCGCCATCGGCAGCACGCCGAGCAGGATGTAGAAGTGAAAGTGCCCAGGCACCCACTGGGTGTTGTGCATCACCGTGTTGATCTGGATGGTGCCATCAAGCATGGCCGGTACGATGCCAGCGGCCCAGCCAAACAGCGACAGGATCATCAACCGTGACGGCATCGTCCAGCGCATGTTCGCGCGATAGATGTTGGTCAGCGCGCCGTACATCGTCACCAGAAACACCGGGAAGCCCGCGCCCCACGACACCACCTGGCCCATGATCGACGCCCAGCGCGGTTCGGCGTAGTCCATCAAAAGGTGATGCGGGAACACGATGATCACGAACAGAGTGCTCACCGCCCACGACCACAGGAACGGTCGCGAAATCGGGTAGGGTTTTCCCGAATAGCGCGGCAGCATCTCGTACACCGCGATCACGCCCATGTAGATCGTGGCGTTGATGTACATGTGACCGAACCAGTAGATCAGGTTCTTGGCCACCAGTGCGTTCAGCGCCATCTCCGGATAGTAGATATTGACCAGACCCATCACCAGCACCACCGCACCGGCCAGAATGCCCAGTACATTGGCGATGATCACCATGGTGCTGGCAACTACGGCTTTCGGATGATCCGGATTGATCGTGCCGCGGAACAGCCATTGCAGGCCCAGCGCGCGCCCGAGATTGCCGTGCACCTTGATGATCGCGGCGGCGGCATCGAGGTAAAACACCAGCATGCCCACGCCGATCAATAGATAGCCCAGCATGAACAACGCGGCAGCATAGGGGCTCCACAGGCCCATGCTATGCACGGGCAACGGATACAGGAATGTCCACAGCGCACCGTAATTGTCGACAAATATCGCATAGATGATGCACAAGGCACCGAGCAGGAACAACACGTAGTTGGTAATGAACGCCCACAGATGCAGCGTTACGTACTTGCGCAGGAAAAACCACATCACCGCGGTGGTCGCGAGCGCCGTGGTGCCGACCATGCCGGCGCCATGCATCGAGAGAATGCGGTAGAACAGGTCCGGCGGGACGGACAGCCAGGTGGCCTGTGCCATGCGCATGGTCAGACCAAGCAGCATCATCAGCACGAACAGCGCGACTGCCGTGATCATGTACCAATTGAATGCGGCCCGGTTGCCGCTGTCGAGACGTTCGTTGTCCGGATACAGTGTAAGTGCAGCCATGATCAGCCTCCGCTCGCAGTGACCACCGTGAACTCGGAGGTCATGGGTGCATGTCCGAGGCCGCAATATTCAAGGCACATCACCTTGTAAGTGCCCGGTTGCGTAAACGTATGCACGATGATGTTGGTGAAACCCGGCATCGCCTGCGTCTGTGTCGCAATGCGACCGTCCGGGGCGTAGATCGCAAAATCGTGGTTCACGTCCTTGCTGGTGACGCGAAATTCCACTGGACTGCCGGCCTGCACCGTGCCTGGTTCGATCTGCCACGACCACTGCTGTCCAACCACATTCACCACCTGCTTGATATCCAGTGGCGAATGCTGCGGCGGAATCGGGAATTGGTGAAGAGTGGCGTAACTGCCACCCACGAAGATGATCAGTAACGCGCCGAACAGCCATCTTCGCAGCATATTGGATGTCTGCGCGGCCTTGTGCGTCGCTGCGTCGTCGGCGGGCTTGCCGGCCTGACTGATGACGTAAATGAAGCCCAACGCAACCAGGCCCATACCGACCAGCGCGATGGTCCAAACCACATTCTGTAGAATCATGACAGCCCCCTGGGCAAGCAAGCTAGCCGCGAGGTTTACGCCGACGAACTTGAGCTGTCAAGGCAACACGCGCAGCCGGCCAGGCTACGCTGCGTGCGCACAGACTTTCAAGAATGCAGGAATTTGCATGTCAAAAATTTCCAAATCAAAGCGTCGTGCACTCGTCACCGGTGGCAGCGGCGATATCGGCGGCGCGATTTGCCGCGCGCTGGCGACGCAATGCTGCTTTGTATACATTCATGCGTATGCGAATGCGCAGCGCGCGGAAGCACTTGCGCAGGAAATCCGCGCCACCGGCGGTCAGGCTCAAGCGCTCGTATTCGATCTGACCGATGCAGCGGCCACGCGCGCGGCTCTGGACGCGGCGCTGCACGCCGGGTCGATCGATATTTTCGTGCACAACGCCGGCATTCACGACGACGCGCCGCTCGCCGGCATGCGCGACGAGCAATGGTATCGCGTGATTGATGTGTCGCTGCACGGTTTTTTCCATGTTGTACAACCATTGCTGCTGCCGATGGCGCGCGCGCGTTTCGGCCGCGTTGTATGCGTGTCCTCGGTCGCGGCACAGTTGGGCAATCGCGGTCAGGTCAATTACGCCGCGGCCAAGTCGGCATTGCACGGCGCGGCGAAATCCCTCGCTCGCGAGATGGCTTCGCGTGGCATCACCGTCAACGTGGTCGCACCTGGCGTTATTGAAGGACGCATGAGCGCGGCCGCATTCGACCCCGAGCAAATCCGCCAACTCGTTCCCGCCGCGCGTCCGGGCACGCCGGAGGAAGTCGCCGCGCTGGTGGCGTTTCTGTGCGCGGACACTGCCGCCTACATCAACGGTCAGGTAATCGGGGTCAACGGCGGCATGATCTGAAACTCAGGCAGCGTCCTCGGTGCGCAGCGTACGGAACATGTTGCGCCCGGCTTCTTTGGCGTCATACAGCGCGCGGTCGGCCAGATGGGTCAAGTCGCGCGCCGACATCGCGCCCGTGCAATATGCGATACCGATGCTCAAGGTCACGTTCACGGCATGGCCGATGATCGGCAGCGGCCGCGCCATAGCCACTTTGAGCCGCGCCGCGAGCAGTTCCGCCGAATCAGCAACACCGGCATCGCCGAGCAGAATGGCGAACTCGTCGCCGCCCAGACGCGCGAGCACATCGATGTTGAATGCCGCTTCGCGCAAGCGCGCGGCGACCGCCTTGAGCACGCTGTCGCCGGCCATATGTCCGAACGTGTCGTTAATGTCCTTGAAGCGATCCAGATCAATCAGCATCAAGGCGAGCGGTTGCGATTGCGACTGTTCTGTGCGCCTTGCCAGCGCCTGCTCCATGCGCTCGTCAAAATCGCGCCGGTTGGACAGGCCGGTAAGCATGTCCGAGCGCGCGAGCTGGTTGAGATGGCGCTCCACCAGTTTGCGATGGGTGATGTTGTAGCCGAACAGGTAAATGCCGCGCACGGCGTCGTCCGCGCCGGATTCAGGCAGGCAGACGAATTCGTACACGCAACGCTCATCGTTGATCACGATCTCGCGCTCGTAGCGGCTGCGCTCACCGCGCCGCGCAGCGGCTATATGCGGTGTCGCGACGCGGTAGGCATCTTCGCCGAGCGCATCGCGCAAATGCAAATCCAGCATCTGCGCCGGCGTACATTCCGAATGCGTGGCGGCATGCGCGTTGGCGAACACAAAACGCTCATTCGCGTCCAGTTGGACAATCAGCGCGGGCATGCTGTCGGCGATGGTCTGCAAGCGCCGCCGGTTTTCCTCCAGCGCGCGTTCGGCGCGCAAACGCGCGGTGATATCGCGTGCCGTGTAGATGATGCTGGGCAGCCCGGTCGTGGCATCCGCGTGCACGCGCCGACCGAGCGCTTCCAGCCAGATCTCACGGCCGTCTTTGTGGACGCCGCGGAACGTTGCCACCGCTTCGCCGCCTTCGCTGAACAATCGTGTCAACGCCTGCTGGATCTGCGGCTGGTCGGCAGGATCGACCATCGCCAGCGGCGGCATCGCGGCGGCCTCCGCGCGCGTCCAGCCGAGCAGATCGGTGACCGAGTCGGACAGAAACAGGCGCTCGCCGTCGGCGCGCAGCCAGACGACCATGTCGCGCAAATTTGTGGTGAGCAGATGTACGAGCAAGGCGGTTTGCCGACTCTGTGCGAGCCAACCTGCGCGTGCCGCGCGCTGGCGCAAGAACAGCAACGCGCCCAGGCCCAACAGCGCGCATGCACATATCCAGCCGGCGGAGTCAGGCCGCAGCCAAGCCGCTGCCACGCACGCCGCGACCAGCACCGCAGCCGCCAATTGCGCAGCAACGGTCGACCGGCTCATACGCGTTTGCTTCGCCGCATGCACCGAGTATATCGCGGCGCAGACCGGTTCCATGCGAAAATCCACACAACGCGCCCGTAGCTCAGCTGGTCGAGCCGGGAGCGCTTACGCGATGCGTTGAAGCGCATCGCGTGCGACCAGCGCGGAGGAGGCAGGATGCCGACTGGATGCCGCACCATGGATGGTTCCATGCGAAAATCCACACAACGCGCCCGTAGCTCAGCTGGATAGAGTAGCGGCTTCCGAAGCCGTTGGTCGGGGGTTCGAATCCCTCCGGGCGCGCCAATTCCATTTCTCCGATGTGCTTTTTCGTGAAATCTTTCGGCACCCCGCATACCGACACCGCCATCCGCGTCATGTTGCTGGGCTCGGGTGAGCTCGGCAAGGAAGTGGCGATCGAGTTGCAGCGCTTCGCCGTCGAGGTGATCGCGGTCGATCGCTACGCGCACGCGCCGGCGATGCAGGTGGCGCATCGCAGTCATGTGGTCAACATGCTCGACGGTGATGAGATCCGCCGCGTGATTGCGCTGGAGCAACCCGATCTCGTCGTGCCCGAGATCGAAGCGATCCACACACCGACTCTGGTGGAACTGGAAAAATCCGGCCTCACCGTGATTCCGACCGCGCGCGCGGCATGGTTGACGATGGATCGCGAAGGCATTCGTCGGCTCGCCGCCGAGGAACTGAAGTTGCCGACTTCGCCGTATCGTTTTGTCGACACGCCCGACGAATACCGCGCGGCGATCACCGCAATCGGCTATCCATTCGTGATCAAGCCGGTGATGAGTTCCTCCTGCAAGGGCCAGAGCACGGTGCGCGGCGTGGACGCAGTCGCGGCCGCGTGGGACTACGCGCAATCCGGCGGCCGCGCCGGCAAAGGCCGTTGCATTGTCGAAGGCTTCATTGATTTCGATTACGAGATCACCCAGCTCACCGTGCGCCACGCCGGCGGCACCGCGTTCTGCGCGCCGATCGGACATCGGCAGGAAGCCGGCGACTACCGCGAATCCTGGCAACCGCAGCCGATGAGCGACAAGGCGCTGGCCGAAACGCAGCGGCAGGCGCGCGCGATTACCGATGCGCTCGGCGGACGCGGCGTGTTCGGCGTGGAGTTTTTTGTCAATGGCGATACGGTGATTTTTTCCGAAGTCAGTCCACGTCCGCATGACACCGGCCTGGTCACACTGATCTCGCAGAATCTATCCGAATTCGCGCTGCACGCACGCGCGATTCTCGGCTTGCCGATCCCGGTCATCCGCCAGTTCGGGCCGTCGGCGTCCACCGCGGTGTTATGCCATGGCAAGGGCTCGCGTCCGCGCTATCGTGGTGTCGCCGAGGCATTGGCCGAGCCCGACACCATGCTGCGCCTGTTCGGCAAACCCGAAGTCGACGGCCATCGGCGCATGGCGGTGACACTGGCGCGCGATGCCAGCATCGAAGCAGCACGCGCCAAGGCGAACCGCGCTGCCGCACAGATCGCTATCGAACTGGATTAGCCGCGCCTGCGAAACCTAACTGGCGCCATGCCTCGTAGACGACCACAGCGACCGCATTGGACAGGTTCAGGCTGCGGTTGTCGGGGCGCATCGGCAGGCGCAGGCGTTGTTCTTGTGGCAAGTCGTCAAGTACCGCTTGCGGCAGCCCGCGCGTTTCCGCACCAAACAGCAACGCATCGTCTTCGGCAAATCGCGCGTTTGTATACAATGTCGTGCCGCGCGTGGACAGCGCGAACAGGCGTGTTGGATGGGTGTGCGCGATGAAGCCGTCCAGCGTGTCGTGCACGGCGATGTCCGCGAATTCGTGATAGTCCAGCCCTGCGCGGCGCAGTTTGGCGTGATCCAGATCGAAGCCGAGTGGCCGGATCAGGTGCAGGCGCGCGCCGGAATTGGCGCACAGGCGGATGACGTTGCCGGTGTTCGGCGGAATCTCTGGCTGGTACAGAACGACGTGCAGCATCTGGGAACCTTTGAATAACCTGCTGCGCTCGACATCTCGCGCGCCGACAGTGCTCGAAATCCTCATTTACGAACCAGTAAACTCCGGTTTCTGCGCGCTGGCGGCGCGCACCCTGTCTTCGCTCGCGACGGTTCTTCAGAAGTTCCCGCTACTGTCCCGATTCCGCACAAGACGTCGCCAGCGTCGCATCGCGCGCGGCGGCGATTTCTTCTGCTGTCGCGGGCGTGGGCGCGTGCGGGAATTCGATGCGCACGTTGAGATTTTTCAGTTTCGCATCGCGCATGTTCGACATGCCGGTGAAGCGCAACAAGCGGCGTGTGGCGCGCTCGTAGGTGACATCGATGTGCGGCGCCAGGAATGCGTACCAGGCGCCGAGCGACAGGCGCAGAGTCACGCTCGGCGCAGTCCTCGGGCCATCCACTTTGGCCAGATCGAAGGCATAGAAGGTACGCTTGCTCGGCACCAGAAAGGCGAAGCGCAGCGTGTCGCCGCGCACCAGTGCATCCCAGTGGCGGCGCACGTAGACATCGAAGCCGGCGTCGATCACGCCATCAGGCGGCAAATCCAGCGCAGCCGTTTTCTCCGGCTGATCCGGCGCACGCTGCACGAAAATTTCTCTTGCTGCGCCGGTTCCGCGCACGCCCTCACGGTAGCCTATGCGCGCGTTGATGAGGGAAAAATCCGGCGCCTGCGGGTCGGGGTTGATATGAATCGACTTGCGCGCGAACGCGCCGCCATCCGGGCACGTGTACACGACCAGGTGTTCGCCATCGAACAGGTAGTGGGTTTCGCTATAGACGAGTGCGCCGCCATCGAGCAGGTAGGCATCGCCCGAGTAGCTATCGGCTGCGTGTGCCGTGGTGCAGACGAGTGCGACAGCCAGCGCTACTATGCTTTTTACGTTCATTGGATAGCGATTATGCCGACGCTGCGTGTCAATGGCACGTCAATTCATTACCTATGCGAGGGTGTCGGCCCGCCGCTGCTGCTGATCCACGGGCTGGGTTCGAGCGGCGACGACTGGGCGTTCCAGCGCGAGGACTTCACCCGCGCGCATCGCCTGGTGATGCCGGATCTGCGCGGATCGGGACAGAGTGCAAAACCACCGGGGCCGTATTCGATCGCGCAGTTCGCCGCCGATCTGTGGGCCTTGCTCGATGCGCTCGGTATCGAATCCACAAGTATTCTCGGCTTTTCGCTGGGCGGTGCGGTGGCGCAGGAAATGGCTCTGACGCAACCGGTGCGGGTGCGCAAACTTGTGCTGTGCAATGCGCTGGCCAACTATCGCACCGACACCTGGCACAAATGGTGGGAGGCGCGCTTGCAGGTCGTCCTCGTGCAGCTGCTCGGCCTGCCGCGCACTGCGCGATTGATTGCGAATCGCCTGTTTCCGCACGAGGATCAGGCACCCAAGCGCCAGCGCGTTGTCGATGTGGTCGGCGCCAATCCCAAGGTCGCGTATCTGGCCAGCATTCGCGCGCTGATCGGCTGGAGCGCACTTGAGCGACTGTCGGCAATTCGTTGCCCGGTACTGATTCTCGCCGCCGAATTCGATTACACCCCGCTCGTGGACAAACGCTTGGAAGCCGCACATTTTCCACAAATGGAATTTGTCGTGATCGAAGGCTCTCGCCACGGCACGCCGTTCGACGCTACCGAGCACTTCAATGCTTGCGTGCTGGAGTTTTTGGGCAGGGAATCAACGTCGATTGCACTCGTTCACCAGGCGATTGCCGCACCGGCGTAATCGAGGAAGCGTCCGGTCGTGGCCGGCGTGGCTGCGTCCAGCACCTTGATCAAACCGGCGGCGGACTCGCGCGCCGTCAGTGGCGCGTTGTCGCCGCCCATGTCGGTGCGCACCCAGCCGGGGCTGGCGCAAAACACGGTCACGCCGTGGGCACCGAGCGCTGCGGCGAGCTGGCGCGTGGCCATGTTCAGCGCGGCCTTGCTCATCGCATAACTGGGTGTACCGAAGCTCGCGGTGCCGGCGATTGAGGCCAGCCGTGAGGTCAGATTCAGCACTTTGGAATTTTTTCCTTTTTCCAGAAGCGGACAAAGCGCCTGGGTGAGCAAAACCGGGCCGGCGACATTGCTGGCGAAGCTTTCCATCAGGGATTTTTGCGCGATCGCGCCGAAGCGCTCGCCGGACACCAGCATGCCGGCATTGTTGATCAGTGCGTCGAGTGCGTCTGTCAGGGCCGCGGCTTCGCGTGCGCATTCGGCGATGGAACGCTCGCTAGCCAGATCCAGCGGCAGCACGTGCAGGTGTCCCGGATGCTCCGCAGCCAGCTCGGTCAGCACCAGAGCGCGGCCGGGCCGGCGGCAGGTTGCGATCACGCGGTCGCCACGCGCGAGCAACTGGCGCACGAATTCCAGACCAAGGCCGCGGTTGCTGCCGGTGACGAGGATGCGTTGCATGCCGATCCTCCTCGAAAAGTCGAGTTTAGCGCGCCGCCAGTCCGTGCACACATGCGTGTGACGGGAATGGGTACAATCCCGGGCATGAAAATACTCGTGACAGGGGGTGGTGGTCGAGCCGTTTGCGCGTATGCGATGCGGTGTATCGCATCGCATGCAAACGGCGAGGGTGAGGCAGGATGCCGATCGGAAGACACACCAGGGATGGTTCGAAGGAATAGCGCATGAAAGTTCTGGTTACCGGTGGTGGTGGCTTCCTCGGTCAGGCGATCTGCAGACAGCTCGTCGCGGGCGGGCATGGTGTGCGTGCGCTCAATCGCAATCCGCATCCGGCGCTGGACGAGATCAAGGTGGAGCAGCGCATCGGCGACATCGCGAGTCTCGACAGCGTGATCGATGCCGGCAAGGAAATGGATGCGGTCGTGCATTGCGCGGCCAAGGTCGCCCCGTGGGGGCCGCTCGAGGAATTCTACGAAACCAATGTGCGCGGCACCGACAACGTGCTCGCCGCCTGCGAAATGAACCGGATCGGCAAACTGGTGTTTACATCCAGCCCGAGCGTGGTGCAAAACGGCACCGATCAGGAAGGTATCGACGAATCCGTGCCGTACGCGCGGCCGTTCATGAACGCCTATGCGCACACCAAGGCGCTGGCCGAGCAGCGCGTGCTCGCGGCGAACTCGGCGCAACTGGCCAGCGTGGTTTTGCGCCCGCAGATCGTGTGGGGGCCGGATGATCCGACGTTTCTGCCGCGCATACTTGCCCAGGCGCGCGCCGGGCGACTGCGTCTGATCGGCAAGACGCCGAAAAAACTCGACACGATCTACATCGACAATGCCGCCGATGCGCATGTTCTGGCGCTGGAGAAACTCGCCCCCGGATCGGCGGTGGCAGGAAAAGTATACTTCATCAGTCAGGGCGAGCCGGTGTTCAACGAGACGCTGATCAACGGTTGGCTCAACGCCGGTGGTTTTCCGCCGGAAACACGGCGCATACCGCTCGGTTTGGCGCAGTTTCTGGCGCGCGCATTCGAAGGTATCTACGCCACCCTGCATATCCAGAAAGAACCGCCGTTGACGCGTTTCGCCGTGGATCGGTTGTCGACCGCGTTGTGGTTCGACATTTCTGCTGCGCGTCGTGATTTGGGTTACGCACCGCGCGTGAGCATGGCCGAAGGAATGGCGCGGCTGGCCCAGCATTTGACCCGGGACCGGCTAAAATCCCGACGTGAACACTGAGCGGCCCCGCCAAGCCAACCCCCTGCTCGCCCGCCTCGGCGCCCTGCTCGAAGGCGCGCTCAACCGCGCGCTGGTGCTGGATGCCGACGTCGCCACGTCACTCGGCGCGCTTGAGGGCCGCCGCATCGGCGTGGAATTGCGTGGCCTGGATCTGGCCCTGGCCATTGTCGTGCATGAGGGCAAGCTGCGCGTCGGCCCGCATTGGGATGGTGTACGCGATTTGAACCTGCGTGCCGCGCCGGCGAGCCTGCTCACGTTTGCTCTGCGCCGTGGCGAGGATGCGCCGCTGCCGCCGGGCAAGGTGGAAATCTCCGGCGACGCTGAATTGGCGCGGCGGGTGGAAAAATTGCTGCGCGATTTTCGTCCCGATTTCGAAGAAGCCTTTGCGCAGACTTTTGGCGATGTACTCGGCGTGCCGCTGTTTCGCACGTTGCAGCGCGCGTTCGTCTGGGGCAGCGAATCGGCGCAGGCTTTGGCGCAGGACGCCGCTGAATTCCTTCGCGAGGAAAGCCGCGATCTGGTCGCGCCAGCGGAAATGGAACAGTTTCTCGATGACGTGGACCGCTTGCGCGAGCGCACCGATCGATTGGATGCGCGCCTGCAGCGTTCGGCACGACGCGCACGCGGGGAGCTGGCATGACGCCGCTGCGGCAGTTGCCACGCTTGTTGCGCATCGCGGTGACTCTGGTGCGCTATCGCCTTGATGATCTGGTTGAAGGCGCGCACCTGTACCGGCCGATGCGTTGGCTGCGGCCGCTGCTGCCGCGACCGCGTGCTGATGTCGCGCAATTGTCGCGCGGTGCGCGTCTGCGGCTGGCCCTGATCGAACTTGGGCCCATCTTCGTCAAGGCCGGACAGATATTGTCCACACGTCGCGATCTGCTGCCAGCCGACATCGCCGATGAGCTCGCCTTGTTGCAAGATCAGGTGCCGCCGTTTCCTGGCGCACAGGCGCGCGCCGCGGTTGAAGCGGCGCTGGGTGCACCAATTGCGAGCCTGTATAAAGAATTCGACATGACGCCGCTCGCCTCGGCCTCGATCGCGCAGGTGCATGCAGCGCACTTGCCCGATGGCCGCGAAGTCGTGGTCAAGGTGCTGCGACCGGGAATCCACGCCAAGGTCGCCGCCGACATTGCCCTGTTGCGCGCGCTCGGCGAGCTGGCGCAGCGCTGGCATCCGGCGGCGGACAAGATTCGTCCGCGCGATATCGTCACCGAGATCGAAACCACGCTCACCAATGAACTGGATTTGCAACGCGAAGGCGCGAACGCCTCGCTGCTGCGACGCAACTTTGCCGCCAGTGACGATCTTGTAGTTCCCGAGGTGTTCTGGGGGCAGTCGAAGGAATCCGTGTTGACTTTGGAGCGCGTGTGCGGCATCGCCGTGGACGATCTGGCCGCGCTCGACGCTGCTGGCATCGACCGCATCGCGCTTGCCGAGAAAGGCGTGCGTTTGTTCTACACCCAGGTATTCCGCGACAATTTCTTTCACGCTGACGCGCATCCGGGCAATATCTGGGTCGATGCGACGCGGCGCGAGAATCCACGCTTCATCGCGCTGGATTTCGGCATCATGGGCTCGCTGCCCGAGCGCGACCAGTACTGGCTTGCCGAAAATTTCATGGCCTTGTTTGAGCGCGATTATCGGCGCATCGCGCAGTTGCACATCGCGGCCGGCTGGATTCCCGCCTCCGCGCGCGTGGACGAACTCGAAGCCGCGGTGCGCACCGTGTGCGAGCCGTATTTCACCCGGCCGCTGGCGGAAATCTCGCTGGCCGAGGTCGTGGCGAAACTTTTCTCCGTCGCGCGCCGCTACCAGCTCACCCTGCAACCGCAACTGATCCTGCTGCAGAAAACCCTGCTCAACATCGAGGGCATCGGGCGCGCGCTGCATCCGCAGATCGACATCTGGGCGACCGCCAAGCCGGTATTGGCCGATATTCTGCGCCGGCGCCACAGCCTGCGCCGCATCTTCGCCAAAGTGCGTGCGCGCTTGCCAGAGTGGATCGCAGCCGCGCCGGAGATACCGCAACTGGTGCATGCCTTCCTGAAAAAAGCCGCTGCCGGCGATTTCGATGCGGCACGCGTGCGCGAGACCGCTGCACGCGGCGAGCGTGCGCAGCGCAACGCTACACGCAACCAGTTGCTAAGCCTATTCGGCGCAGTAGCGCTGTTGGCTGCTGTACTGTTCAACCTGCGTGGCCCGAACGACGCACTGATCGCCGGCCATCCGGTGATGGTGTGGCTCGCAGCGTCGGTCGGTGTTGCATGTTTCGTTATCGTCTGGCGCCGCACACGCTAGAATCGACAAAATTGGGGGAGCCGCCATGCCATCGTTCGACATCGTGTCCAAACTCGACCTGCATGAATTGACCAACGCGGTCGATCAGGCCAATCGCGAGCTGGGCAACCGCTTCGACTTCAAAGGCACCGATGCGGTGTTCGAACGCGAGGGCGAAAATGTCGTCGTGCTCAAGGCGCAGGCCGAATTTCAGCTCAAGCAGATGCTGGATATCCTCAAGCAACGTTTGGCCAGCCGGCACATCGACATCGGTTGCGCCGAGATTGCCGATCCGGAAATCAATCTGGCCGCGGCGCGGCAGAAAGTCACGCTCAAACAGGGCATCGACCAGCCGCTGGCCAAGGATATCGTCAAGCGCATCAAGGACGCGGGCCTGAAGGCACAGACCCAGATTCAGGGCGACCAGTTGCGCGTTACGGCCAAGAAAAAAGACGACTTGCAGGCCGCGATCGCGCTGTTGCGGGCGGCGCAGGATATCAAGATGCCACTGCAATTCGAAAATTTCCGGGACTAGCGCAATGCTGGAAATCGCGTCTGCATTGCGCATTCCCGAGGCGGAACTGGTCGAGTCGTTCGTACGCGCTTCCGGTCCCGGAGGGCAGAACGTCAACAAGGTCGCCAGTGCTGTGGAACTACGTTTTGATGTCGCGCATTCGCCGTCGTTGCCGGCGGCCCTGCGCACGCGACTGCTCGCGCGCCGCGACCGCCGCCTGAGTGCCGCCGGCGTATTGGTGATCCAAGCCAACCGCTTCCGCGATCAGGCGCGCAATCGTGAGGATGCGCGCGCGCGCCTGGCCGAGATTCTGCGCGTTGCTCTGCATGTGCCGAAGAGACGCGTCGCCACCAAACCGACGCGCGCTTCGCAGGAGCGTCGCATCGCATCGAAGAAAAAGCGCGCGCAGCACAAACGCGGTCGCGGCAAATCGTGGAGTCTGGAATGAACGTGGCAGCGTTTCCTCCAGTGCCGCCGCAGCTGCCGCAGTTGCCGCCGTCGTGGGCGGCGCCCCTGTGTCGCGGGATCTTCGCGCGTTGCGGTTGGCGCGTTGCCGGCGAACTTCCCAATGTATCCAAACTGGTTGCCATTGCGGCGCCCCACTCGAGCAATTGGGATGTGATGTGGGGGCTGCTGGTCAAGGTCGGCCTGCGCCTGGACGTGCATTTCATCGGCAAACGCGAAGCGTTCTTCTGGCCGCTCGGGCCGATCCTGCGCGGCTGCGGCGGCGTTCCGATCGACCGCAAGCGCGCGCAGAAAGTGGTCGCTGACATGGCCGCGGAATTCGCGGCACGCGAGAAATTCTGGCTGGCGATCGCGCCCGAAGGTACGCGCAAGAAAGTAAAGGAGTGGAAAAGTGGATTCTGGCGCATTGCGCATGCGGCGCAGGTGCCGATTCTGCCGGTGTATTTCCACTATCCGGAAAAGACTATCGGCTTCGGTCCGCTGATTTATCCCGGCGACGATGCGGACGCCGATATGGCTCGGATTCGCGAATTCTATAAACCTTGGATGGGGAAAAATCGTGGCACTGTTTGATCAGCGTTCTGAATGCCCCGACTCATAATAATCCCCGCGCGCGAACAAACCGGGCTTGATCAGATCGACAAACGCGCGTGCCTGGGGGCTCAAATATTTCCCCTTGCGCATGACCACGCCGTAACTGCGCTGCGGAAAAAACCGACGCATGTTACGCACTGCCAATCGTGCCTTGTCCTCGGGCTGGATGCAGATGCCGGTGACGATAGAGATGCCCAGACCCATCGCCACGTACTGCTTGATCACTTCCCAGCCGCCCACTTCGATCGCCACGCGGTACGGCACGCGCGCCTGCTGGAATACCAGGTCGACCAGGCGGTAAGTCGTCAACCGCTGTGGCGGCAGGATCAGACCGTACGGCGATAAGTCCGCCAGCGCGATCTCGACCTTGGCCGCCAGCGGATGATCCTGTGGCAGGATCAGCATCGGATCGAACCAGTGCACCGGCTCGTAGGAAAGATCGTGTGGCACGTCGAGCATAGAGCCCACGGCGAAATCGGCCTGATCCGATCGCAATAACGCAAGACCATCCTTGCCGGTGACGTTGGCCAATTGCAGGCGCACCTCCGGCCGGCGCTCGCGAAATTCGCGCACCAGCGGCGGCAACAAATACTGGATGGTTGAGGCGCCGGCGGCAACAGTCACTTCGCCGGCATCCAGCCCGGCGCGCTGGCTGCGAAATTGCTGATCGAGCGTTTGCATGCCCTCAATCAGAGGCCGCGCCAGGTCGTAGAGCATCTGGCCCTCGCGGGTGAGTCCCAGACGCGGCCGGGTGCGTTCGAGCAGGCGTGCGCCAAGCTCACGTTCCAGTGCCGATAGCTGCAAGCTCGCCGACGATGCCGACAAGAACAGCGCTTCAGCCGCGCGCGCGATGGTGCCGAACTTGACCGCGTAACAGAACGCGCGCAGCTGCTTGAGCCGGTTGCCTTTGTAGTAGAACCGCATGACGGGTGCGGCGCGACCCGCCCGCGCCCGTTTTCCGGTCGATTTCAACGGTACGTCTGCCGGTTTGTTTTTGTGTTTCAATCGAATACAGATCATTTGACAGAATCAAATCTATAGATTGAAACATTCAGTTTGTCAAATAGAAGTTCTCGAGCCTAGTCTGCCGGCAGCCCGGCATCACGAGGCAGATATGTCAGTCGCAGTGGAGTACCTGGAAAACCCGGGCGTGGAAATCAGCGCGACACCGCAGTCTGATTACGCCGCGATCCTGACGCCAGCGGCATTGGCGTTTCTGGCTGAGCTGCATCGCCGCTTCGACAGCAAGCGCTTGGCTCTGCTGGCTGCACGCGTCGAACAGCAAGCGCGCTTCGACGCCGGCGAGTTGCCGGACTTTTTGCCGGAAACCCGTCTGCTGCGCGAAAGCGACTGGACGGTCGCGGAAATCCCCGCGACCCTGCGCGATCGTCGGATCGAGATCACCGGTCCGGTCGAGCGCAAGACGATCATCAACGCGCTCAACTCCGGCGCCAACGTGTTCATGGCCGATTTCGAGGATTCCACAACCCCGACCTGGACCAACTTGATCGCCGGCCAGATCAATCTGCGCGACGCCGTGAACGGCAGCATCGCCTACCGCTCCGCGCAGGGACGGGAATATCGGCTCGACGAAAAACCCGCCATATTGATGGTGCGTCCGCGCGGTTGGCATCTGCCGGAAAAACATGCGCGCATTGACGGTGTGGTGATGAGCGGAGCGTTGCTCGATTTCGGTTTGTACATTTTCCACAATGGGAAAATTCTGCATTCCAGCGGGCTGCATGGCGGCGGCAATGGCCTGTACCTGTATCTGCCCAAATTGCAGAGCCATCGCGAGGCGGCGCTGTGGGACGAGGTCATCGAATTCGCCGAGCACCGGTTGGGCTTGCCGATCGGAGCGATCAAGGTCACGGTGCTGATCGAAACTCTGCCGGCGGCGTTACAAATGCACGAGATCCTGTACGCACTGCGTTGCCGTTGCGTCGCCCTGAACTGCGGACGCTGGGATTACATCTTCTCGTATCTGAAAACATTCCGTCGCCAGCACGCGCGCGTGCTGCCCGAGCGTGGTCAGGTGACGATGACGGTGCCGTTCCTCAAGGCCTATTCGGAACTGCTGATCCAGACCTGTCACCGTCGCGGTGCGCTGGCGATGGGCGGCATGGCGGCGCAGATTCCGATTCGGGACGATGCGATGGCAAATGCGTCCGCGCTGGAAAAGTTTCGTGCCGACAAACTGCGCGAAGTGCGTGCAGGTCACGACGGCACCTGGGTGGCACATCCGGCGCTGGTGCCGGTGGCGCGCGAGATTTTCGATGCGCACATGCAAGGCGCCAACCAAGTGCACGTCGCACGGGCGGATGTACGCGTCACCCGTGATGATCTGATTGCGCCGAGTGCCGGCACGATCACGCGCGAGGGCTGGCTCAACAACATCGATGTGTGCGTGCGTTATCTCGCCGCGTGGCTCGATGGCCTCGGTTGCGTGCCGATCCACAATCTGATGGAAGACGCCGCCACGGCCGAAATCGCGTGCGCACAACTATGGCAGTGGCTGCATGCTGGAGATAGCAAGTTCGTAGACGGCGGTGCGATCGATGATTGCCTGTTCGACGCCGCCTTGTTGCGCGTGCACGAGCGCCTGCCCACGAATGGTTTGCCGGGACAGACGCGCATCGCGCAGGCCGCGTCCTTGCTCGGCGAACTTGTGCACGCCGATGAGCTGGCCGATTTTCTGACCCAGCCCGCGTACGCGCAACTGGCCTGATGTTCACCAGCACATTGTATGTAAATCCACGTATCCACCTTTAAGGATCGTCCGATGAAAACCGTACTTCCGACTGCCGAACAGATTCGACTCGACTGGCAGAACAATTCGCGCTGGAACGGCGTTACGCGCCCTTATGCGGCAGAAGACGTCATGCGTCTACGTGGCACTGTGGCGGTCGAGTATTCGCTGGCACGACTGGGTGCGGAAAAACTCTGGCGTTATCTGCATACTAATGAGTTCGTCAACGCGCTCGGCGCGCTGACCGGCAACCAGGCCCTGCAGCAGGTCAAGGCCGGATTGAAGGCGATCTATTTGTCCGGCTGGCAGGTCGCAGCCGATGCCAATCTCGCCGGACAGATGTATCCGGATCAGTCACTGTATCCGGCCGATTCGGTGCCAGCCGTGGTTCGTCGCATCAACAACGCGCTGTTGCGTGCAGACCAGCTCAACCACGCTGAGGGTGACGACAGCGTCGATTACCTGCAGCCCATCGTCGCCGATGCCGAAGCCGGCTTTGGTGGCGTGCTCAACGCCTTCGAGTTGATGAAAGCGATGATCGAGGCCGGCGCGGCGGCGGTGCATTTCGAGGATCAGCTGGCGAGCGTGAAGAAATGTGGCCACATGGGCGGCAAAGTGCTGGTGCCTACGCGCGAGGCCGTCGACAAACTCGTCGCCGCGCGTCTGGCAGCCGATGTGTGCGGCGTGCCGACGTTGCTGGTTGCGCGCACGGATGCGGAGGCCGCCGATCTGCTCACCTGCGACATCGACACAAACGATGCACCGTTCTGCACGGGCGAGCGCACCAGCGAAGGCTTTTACAAGACGCGCAAGGGTTTGGATCAGGCGATCAGCCGCGGCATCGCGTACGCGCCATACGCAGATCTGGTCTGGTGTGAAACCGGCAAGCCCGATCTGGCCTTCGCGCGTGCGTTCGCCGAAGCGATCCACGACAAGTATCCGGGCAAGCTGCTTGCCTACAACTGTTCGCCATCGTTCAACTGGAAGAAGAATCTTGACGACTCCACGATCGCCCGTTTCCAGCGCGAGCTGGCGGCGATGGGCTACAAGTTCCAGTTCATCACGCGTGCGGGCTTCCACGCGCTGAACTATTCGATGTTCAACCTCGCCCACGGCTACGCGCGCCGCCAGATGAGCGCCTTCGTCGAATTGCAGGAAGCCGAATTCGCCGCCGCCGAGCGCGGCTTCACCGCGGTCAAGCACCAGCGCGAAGTCGGCACCGGCTACTTCGACACCGTCACGCAGACGATCCAGGGCAGCGGCGCGAGCACGGTCGCGCTGAAAGGCTCCACCGAGGAAGCGCAGTTCCACGGGCAGGAGAAAGCGGCGGCGTAGGTTGTACGCCTCCCCCGCTGGCGGGAGAGGCCGCGCCCAAGGCGCGGGTGAGGGTGAGACAGGATGTTGAACGGCGGCACGTCGGGGATGATTACTCATCTTGCCACCCTCACCCCAACTCTCTCCCGCCAGCGGGAGAGGGGGAAAGCGATTCACTCACCTGCCACGTCCGCTTATCGTCCAGGCACATCCGGCCATCCGTGCCGGCTGTGCATTTGCGAGCGCTGCGCTACCATGCGCCGGTTAAGGGCGATGGGAATACGTCACGTGTCCACCGTGCCATCCGATGCAGCCGCCGAGCCTGTGGCGGTGAACCTGGCGC
>JBOHYL010000100.1:0-32150 GCA_050737915.1 Rudaea sp. | reverse complement strand
GCATCAGCGGCAGGCGCACCAGCGCCTGCACGCCGGACAGGTAAACCCGGCCTCGTTCGCGCGTGTACTTGTGTTCGAGGGTGTAGTCGAAGTCGATCTTGGCGGCGGGAACGGACATGGCGGGAATCGCGCGATGCTGGGTCGCGTATTCTACCAGCCGCTTGCCGCCAGCCCTGCCATTCGCCGAACCGGAACCTCGATAACCGTCGCGAGCGAAGACAGGTTGTGCGCCGCCAGCGCACAGCAACCGGAGCATACTTTGGCGTATGTGAGGATTGCGAGCACTGCCGGCGCGCAAGATGTCGAGCGCAGCAGGTTATTCGAGGTTCCGGTATGATGCCCGCCGTTGACCTTTCTCGGGGGAGGCCGGGGAATGGTTTTCAATTCGCTCACATTCGCGGCGTTCTTCGCCTGCGTGCTGGTTGTGCACAACCTGCCGCTGGCGTGGACCTGGCGCAAGGTCAACTTGCTGCTCGCCAGTTACCTGTTCTATTCGGCGTGGAATCCGCCGTTCGTGATCCTGCTGTGGATCTCGACCATCGTCGACTGGTACGCCGCGCAAGGCCTGGTAAAAGCGCGACGCGAATCCGCACGGCATGCCTGGATGCTGCTGTCGGTAATCGCCAACCTCGGCATGCTCGGCTACTTCAAGTACGGCCAGTTCCTGCTCGACAACTTCGCCGCCCTGCTGCACGCGGCCGGCGTCGCCTACCAGCCCGTGCCGAGCGACATCGTGTTGCCGGTCGGAATATCTTTTTATACTTTTGCCACATTGTCGTACACGCTGGACGTATACCTGCGCCGCGCGCTGCCGGCGGAGAATTTCCTCGACTACGCGCTGTTCGTCACGTTCTTCCCGCATCTGGTCGCCGGGCCCATCATGCGCCCGACCGAACTGGTGCCGCAGTTCGAACAGCCGCGCCGTGCCAGTGCCGACCAACTGCGCTTCGGCCTCGCACTCATGACGTTGGGCCTGTTCAACAAGGTCGTACTGGCCGACAGTTTCCTCGCGCCGGTGGCCGAGCACGTCTACGACGCGCAGGCGATTCCTGGCACGCTCGACGCCTGGGCGGCGACACTCGCCTTCAGCGGCCAGATCTTCTGCGACTTCGCCGGCTATTCAACCACCGCAATCGGCGCCGCGCTGTGCCTGGGTTTCGCCATGCCGGACAACTTCCGTTTTCCCTACGCGGCGATCGGATTTTCGGATTTCTGGCGGCGCTGGCATATCACCTTGTCGTCGTGGTTGCGCGATTACCTGTACATTCCTCTCGGCGGCAACCGCCATGGCCGGCGCCGCACGTACGCAGCGCTGATGACGACGATGCTGCTCGGCGGCCTGTGGCATGGCGCCAACTGGACCTTCGTCGTCTGGGGCGGATTGCACGGCGTGTATCTTGCCGGCGAGCGTGTGTTGCGTTCGCGCTTCGCCACTTATCGGCCCGGCCCGCTGGCGCTGCTCGCGCTCGGCCTGCTGACCTGGATGCTGGTCAATGTCACCTGGGTGTTCTTCCGTGCCAAGACGTTCGGCAAGGCGTGGAGCGTGCTGCGCGGCATGGCCGGCGTGAACGCGACGGCGAAACCGATTCTGGAATCGTTCTATCTGATCAGCGCCGCCGCGATCGTCGTCGGCATCGTTGTCACCCATTGGTACATGCGTGGACGCACACTCGAATCGGTGATCGCGCGAGTGCACCCGGCGGCGATTTGCGCCGTGTGGGCGCTGCTCGCATTCGCGATCGTCATCGCGCAGGGCAAAGGTTCGGCATTCATCTACTTCCAATTCTGATATGGACATGCTGCGCAGCGAAGTACCGGCCGAAGAACAGCAGCGTTATCTGCGCCGCGGCAACTATGCGCGCGTCACTGCGGCCGATCGACCCGGCGTGGCCCAGCCAGTGCCGCTGCGTCCGTTGCCGGCGCAGCCGTGGGGCAAGATAGCGTTCGGCGCGGTGTTGTTGTTCGGTCTGATGCTCGGCGCGTGGGAATGGCATTGGCGCGCGTTTGGCGTGCGCCCCGCCTACCGCAACGACAACGGACTGTGGGCGATCCAGCGCCGACGCATCGATCACGGCGAAGGCAATGCCACCGTGTTGATCGGCTCATCGCGCATGTTCATGGATCTGCAACTGGACGTGTGGCAGAAGCGCGACGGCGAGCGCCCGATCCAGCTCGCATTCGAAGGCACGACGCCGGTGCCGTTCCTCGAAGATCTGGCCGCTGACCCGAATTTCACCGGCCGCTTGCTGATCGGTGTGGCGCCGGAGCTTTTCTTCAGTGGCTACGGGTTTCACAAGGACGCGATCCGGTTCTACCACAAGGAATCGCCTTCGCAACGCGTCGGCCAGTGGCTGTCGATGCGCCTGATTGAGCCGTTCTGGGCATTCGATGACGGGGATTACGCGCTCGCCACGGTGCTCCAACGCCAGCCCTGGTGGCCGGATCGTCCGGGTAAGCCGAACCGCCTGCATGTGCGCAGACTCAACATCAGCGGCGCGGATCGCGCAACGCACTTGTGGGACAAGCTCGCCGACGATCCGCAATACCAGGCGCTGGCTCGGAGCATCTGGATGCAGGATTTCGAGCCCTCACCCGACGATCCATCGCCAGCGGAATTGGCAAAGACCCGTGATGAGCAGATCGAACAGGTGGCCAAGGCCGTGACCACGCTGCGCGCGCGCGGCGTCAAGGTGCTGTTCGTGCGGTCGCCAAGTGCCGGACCGTATCTGCAATTCGACGACCGCCTCTTCCCGCGTGCCGTCGCCTGGGACGTGCTGCTAGCGAAGACCGGCGCGCCCGGCATTTACTTTTCCGACTATCCGGAATTAAGCGGCTTCGATCCGCCGGAGTGGTCGCACCTGAAACCGGCCGATGCGCGGCGTTTCACCGCAGCGTTGCACGCCATCGTCGTGCGCGATTTCTGGAAGGCGGATGCGACGAAGTGAACATTACAAAGCATCCGCATCGGTTTCGCCGGTACGGATGCGGATGACCTGATCCAGCGCGTAGACGAAAATCTTGCCATCGCCGATCTTGCCGCTGTTGGCGGCTTGCGTGATGGTCTCGACCACGCGCTCGACCAGATTGTCCGGCACCGCAATCTCGAGCTTCAGTTTCGGCAAAAAATCCACGACGTATTCGGCACCGCGGTACAGTTCGGTGTGGCCCTTCTGCCGGCCGAAACCCTTGACCTCGGTGACGGTGATGCCCTGCACGCCAGTCTCGGCCAGCGCTTCGCGCACGTCGTCGAGCTTGAACGGCTTGATGATGGCCATCACCATTTTCATGCGACGCTCCGGAAATCTTGCGATGCGTCCACTATACCCGCGGCGTAGGCGATTTCCTACGCATCGCGGGGCGCCCGCCCGACAGCGCCCGGACGCGCGATTGGCTACACTGCCGCCAACATCCATGCAGGAAGACGGCGATGCTGAACATAACCGCGATCGACGATCTGGCCCGGCGCCTGGCCGACCTGGTACCGCCCGGTGCGCAGGAAGCGCGCGAGGATATCGCCGCGAACTTCCGCGACGCACTGCGTGCCGGATTGCGCAGACTCGATCTGGTCACGCGCGAGGAATTCGACGTGCAGCGTAGCGTGCTGTTGCGTACGCGCGAGAAAGTCGAAGCGCTCGAAGCGCGCATAGACGAGCTGGAAGCGCAACACCCCCAGCCACCGCACTGATCCTGCCGTGATTGTCGATTGTACCGCCGCGTTCGCCGCGGCACGGTTGAGGTTTGCCATCCCGTTGCTGAAACCTCTGAATAACCGTCGCGAGCGAAGGCCTGATTCTGGATTGGATCAGGCGGACCGCCGGAGCGCAGAAACCGGAGTTTACGTGCAGAGTAAATGAGGATTTCGAGCACCGCCGGGCCGCGAGCTGCCGAACGCAGCAGGTTATTCAGAGGTTTCTGACATGAGTCTTGCTATCGTCCACTCCCGCGCCCAGGAAGGCGTTTCCGCACCAGCGGTCACGGTGGAAGTGCATTTGTCTGGCGGGCTGCCAGGCACCTCCATCGTCGGCTTGCCCGAAACCGCAGTGAAGGAAGCGCGCGATCGCGTGCGTGTGGCGATCCAGAATGCGCAGCTCGAATATCCCTCGCGCCGCGTCACCGTGAGTCTGGCACCGGCGGATCTGCCCAAGGATGGCGGTCGTTTCGATCTGCCGATCGCGCTTGGCATCCTTGCCGCGCAAGGGCATCTGCCGAAGGAAAGTCTCGCCGGCTACGAATTTCTTGGCGAACTGGCGCTGTCCGGCGAATTGCGCTCGGTCACCGGCGTACTGCCCGCCGCGCTCAAGGCGGCCAAAGCGGGGCGTGCACTCATTGTGCCGCGCGAAAACGGTGCTGAAGCCGCGCTGGTCAGCGGTGCGACCACGCACAGTGCAACGTCGCTGCTGGATGTCTGCGCGTTTCTTCGTGGAGTGGCGCAATTACCCTCTGCCGCCCCGCCCACCGTCGATTACGTGCCGGCGACCAGCGAGCTGGATCTGGCCGAGGTGCGCGGCCAACCGCACGCGCGTCGCGCACTGGAAATCGCGGCGGCTGGAAATCACCACCTGCTGTTCGTCGGTCCGCCCGGCACCGGCAAGACCATGCTCGCCAGTCGCCTGCCCGGCATTCTGCCGCCGCTGTCCGAGCCGGAAGCGCTGGAGGCCGCGGCGATCCGCTCCGTCGCCGGCTGCGCCATCGATTTCCACAAGTGGAAAATGCGCCCGTTTCGGGCGCCGCACCATACCGCGTCCGCAGCGGCTTTGGTCGGAGGCGGCTCAATCCCGCGGCCCGGCGAAATCTCGCTGGCGCATCGCGGCGTGTTGTTTCTGGACGAATTGCCCGAGTTCGACCGGCGCGTGCTGGAAGTGCTGCGCGAGCCGCTGGAATCCGGCCACATCGCGATCTCGCGCGCCGCGCGCCAGGCCGAATTTCCTGCCGCATTCCAGCTTGTCGCCGCGATGAATCCGTGTCCGTGCGGCTACGCGGGCGATCCGTCCGGACGCTGCGCGTGCACGCCGGAAGCGATCCGCCGCTACCGCTCGCGCGTGTCCGGACCGCTGCTCGACCGCATCGATTTGCAGATCGTGGTGCCGCGCGTGCCGCTGGCCGAACTCGGTGCCGAAGCACTCGGCGGTGAATCCAGCAGCAGCGTGCGTGCCCGCGTCGTGGCCGCACGCGAATTGCAGTTGCGACGTGCCGGCAAACCCAATGCCGCGCTCGGCAACCGCGAAGTGCAGCGCGATTGCGCTCTGGCCGCGAACGATCGCTGCCTGCTCGAACGCGCGCTCGACACTCTCGGCCTGTCCGCACGCGCGTATCACCGCATCCTGCGCGTGGCCCGCACGATCGCCGATCTGGCTGGAAGCGAGTGCATTGCCAGCGCACATCTGCTCGAGGCGATCCAGTATCGACGCGCGCTGGGCGGGAGTTAGCCGCAGCTCTACGCCGATATCGCCAAGCGCTCGCTCTGATAGATCCGCGCGGCGATCGCGCTGGCGATGAACGCAGCGAACGCGGTGCTGACGAAACATAGCAGAAGCGCCGCATCCGGCACCGCATCGCCGCGCATCAGGCGCGTGATCGTGACTTGCTGACCCATCAATGGCACGGCGTACATCCATAATTGCGTCTTGATCGGCAACAGCGACATCAGCATGGTCGGAATGATCGGCACGAACATCAGCAACGACAGATAGGTCTGCGCCTCGCGATAACTCTTGGCGAACGCGGCAACCAGGGTTTGCAGCGCGGCGAGCAATGCCGCCAGCGGCAGCATCACGAACAGGGTGCAGGCAATGAACCGCGGGCCGAGGGTCAGGCTCATGCCAATTTTTTCCGTCGGCAAAAACTGGCCGACGACGGCGAACGCGAGTATGGAAAGCAGTACCGTGGTGATGGCGAAGGCTGTGGTCGCGCCGAGCTTGCCGCCGAGAATCTGCCAGCGCGGCACCGGATTGGCGAGCAACGGCTCCAGCGACTGACGCTCGCGTTCGCCTGCGGTAGTGTCGATCGCCAGCGCCATGCCGCCGATGAAACCGCCGAGGATGAAGAAGTACGGCAACATCGCGAACAGCATGCCGGAGCGGCTTTGTGGCGTGGATTGATCGCGGTCGGCGATCGCCAACGGTTTGAGGATCGACGGTGACAGTCCACGTGCGAGCAGGCGCAGCGCGCCGGTACGTTGGGCGTAGCCGTTGAGCAGCTTGCGCAGGCGCTCGACCGGACCGTGCGCATCCTGCTGCGACGCGTCGTAGATAAGTTCCACCTGGGCCGGTTCGCCCTTGTCCCAGGCGCGCGCGTAATCGGCGTCGATGCGCAGCACCACGTCTTCATCCTGTTCGCGCACGGCGCGATCCGGATCTGCTGGCGCCGGTTTGATCTCGACGTTGTTCTGTTTCAGCGCAGCGATCAGGTTCGGTGCGTACTGCGCGCCAGCCACGGGCAGCGACAATGGCTTTTCCGCCTTGGTCAACTCGCGCGTGACCAGGGTGTTGATCAACAGCACGAAGATCAGTGGCGCCATCAGCGGGCCCGTGATCAGCGTGTTGATCACGGTGCGCTTGTCGCGCAGGTTCTCGCGGACTTCTTTGAGAAAAACAGTGATTGCGGATTTCATGCGGCAAGTCCTTCGTCGGTGCCGATCAGTTTCACGAACGCGTCTTCGAGATTCGCCTCGCCCGTCTGCGCACGCAGCGCGTCGGGCGATTCGTCGGCGACGACGCGGCCACGTGCGATGACGACGATGCGATCGCACAATGCGGCGACCTCTTGCATGATGTGACTGGAAAACAGAACGCAGCGGCCCTCGGTCTTCATCGACTTGAGAAAAACGCGCATGGCGCGCGTGGACATCACGTCCAGACCGTTGGTCGGTTCATCCAGGATGACGTTGTTCGGATCGTGCACCAGCGCGCGTGCGATCGCGGTCTTGACGCGCTGGCCTTGCGAAAAACCTTCGGTGCGGCGATCCAGGATGTTGCGCATTTCCAGCGCGTCGGCCAGCCATTCTCGGCGTGCGTGCATGGTTTTGGTTTCGATGCCGTGCAGGCGCGCGAAATAGTCGATGTTCTCCCGCGCGGTCAGACGCTTGTACAAGCCGCGCGCGTCCGGCAGCACGCCCAGACGCCGACGTACCGCGACCGGATCGGTGGCGGCATCGATGTCATCGATCAATACCTGTCCGGAATCGGGTTTCATCAGCGTGTACAAGCATCGCAGCGTAGTGGTTTTCCCGGCGCCATTGGGTCCGAGCAGGCCGGTAATTTCGCCATCGCGAGCGAGGAATGAAACGTTGTCCACCGCGACCACGCGTTTGCCACCGGCGCCGAACGCCTTGTGCAGATTTTTCACGGCAATCATGGCGCAGCTCCATTGAAATTCACGAACGCCGGGATCGGCCCGAGCTGGTCGACGCATTTCGCATCCAGGGATTTCGGATCGAGCTGGTCGACGAATTCGCCAACCAGTTTCGAAATGCAGCCACGCCCGATCACATTGTGACCCAGACCCCTGGCGACGAGCAGACGACCGTTGCTCAGACCCGTCATCACCTGTTCGCCATTGTGCGGCGGCGTGACTGGATCGAATGCGCCCTCGAGGATCAGCACCGGCGTGGAGGTTTTCAGCGGCGCGTGGAAATCGGCCGGACGCGCGCCGCGCGGCCAGACATCGCACGCGGCCTTGATGCCGTCGATCAGCCGGGTGCCGAGCACGGTATCCGCATCCTGCGGTCGCGGCGTGAGCAAATCGACGTCTTCGCTGCAAATCACCGACAACTGCATGGCGTTTTCGCTCAAGTCGGCCATGTCGCCGGTAAGGATCTGCTGCTGGCCCGCCAGCGGTGTGTAGTCACCCTGCAAACCTTCGGCGATCGACAGCGGCAACAGCGCGGCGGTTTCCGGTGTGTATGCGAACATGCGCACCAGGCCTGCAAGGGAATCGCCGTCGAGCCGTTTTGGACCGGACTCGAACGTCACCGGATCGCGCAGCGTCAGCGTTTGCGGATGTGCGCGCAGTTCCGCACGCAGTTTCATCAGGCTGGCGTAGGGATCGCCGAAGGCCTTGGCGCAGGCAGGCGCTTTTTCACATTCGCCAAATTGCGCTTTGAGCGCCGCATCCAGATTGACGGCGAAATCCTCGCCGAGTACGGATTCATTTGGCACCACGCTGTCGAGCACGATGCTGCGCACACCGTCCGCATGGCGCATTACATACTGCTGGGCCATGCGCGTGCCATAGGAAACGCCGACCAGATCGAACTTCGGCGCACCGAGCGCCAGACGCACGGCTTCCAGGTCCGCCACCGCATCGGTGGTGGTATAAAAGCGCGGATCAGCGTGTTTTTCCACCATGGCAAGACACGCTTGGGTATGTTCGCGAACCTTCGCCGTGTCAAAGCCCGAATCGTCGTTTGATTCGTCTTTGTCCGCCTTGCATTCCAGCGCATTCGAGCCGCCGGTGCCGCGCTGATCCAGCAGCAGCACATGATGATGTTTGAGCAACGGTGCGAACGCAGGCGCAATCTGCGGCCAGGTATCGATCGCCGCCTGGCCCGGGCCGCCGGCGAGGAAGACGACAATGTCGCGGTCGGCAGCCACCGCATCGGATTTGATCAGAGCCAAGCGCAGCGCGAGCTTGCGCCCGTTCGGCTCGGCGCGGTTTTCCGGCACCGTAAACGGCGCACAGAACGCACTCGTGGTCGCCCCGGAACGTTTCTGCGGCAATTCGCAAGCCTTGAACGGTAACGTGCCGAGCATAAACGCCTTTGCGTTCGCCGCGATCGGCGCAGCCAGTTCGGACGTCGTTGCGGACGCTTCCGGCTTGAGGTAATTCCAGCCAAGATACGCCGCGGCAGCAACCGCAACGGCAATGCGCAACAAGGTTCGTTTGTTCATGAGTCAATCCTTTCCGGGCTCGAACATCGATTCGATCGATTGGTGAAATAATTTGGCAATGCGAAACGCCAGCGGCAGGCTCGGATCGTACTTGCCGGTCTCGATCGCATTCACGGTTTGGCGTGACACGTCGAGCTTGTCGGCCAGATCGGCTTGCGACCATTGGTGGCTGGTACGCATTTCACGCACCCGATTTTTCATTCGTGCTGCTCATGCCTTCGCCGCCAGCGACGTACACCCATGATCAGCGTGACCACGCCGACCCCGGTGGTCATGCCGGCCAACAGGCCGAGGCGAGCGCTATCGATCGGTCGGTAATATCCCCACACCGTTAGAATAGCGAGCAGGACGGCGACACCCAGCAGACGCAGATATGTCGGGAAGGATTCGTCGTTGCTGCAGGCACCATCAAGTCCATAATGACGCCGTACCCTTAGCTGCGCGAGGCCGTAGCTCACCAGCAATAACGGAAACACCCACAGCAGCAACTCGGCGCTTGCATCCTGCGACATCAGCTTGGCGTTGGCGAGAAAACCGCCAACCAGGCTGAACACGGACACCACGATGGTGGCCACGCCCAAGCCAACCAGATGCGTGCGTTGTTCGAGTTCGTCGCTGAACCAAATGCGTTTGGCCATCAGCCAGATCGCCCAGGTCAACGGCACCAGTGGTGCCAGCGCGAACGCTATCTTCAGCGGTAGCGACGGCGTGGTTCTGGCCATCGGCCAGATCACCAGCACGACGATCATGTAAGCCGCCATGGCGAGCATGATGTCGCGCTGGTAGGTTTTTTTCTGGATTCGATTCACCGGACTGCCCGTGTGTGAAAGGATCGCCACGTCAGCGTCATGTATGACACTTCGTAGCAGTATGTAAAGGTCGCTTTACACGCGCACTGTAGAACGGTATTCGGCGGATGTCAAGCACACTTGACATTCGCTTTGCTCGATTAACCTCGCGCAGCAGGTTAATCAGAGATCCCCTAGCGTGAGGACACGTACTTCTCGCGCCGTATGTGCGGCACCGGCAGACCGGCGTCTTTCAAATGCGCGAACGCTTCGTCGACCATTTCCGGATTGCCGCACAGATAGGCGATGTCGTTCTCCGGATGCGGTTGCAGTTCAGCCAGCGCAACGTGCACGCGACCGCTGCGGTCGTGCGCGCGCGGTTGCGTGCGCGGGCTGCGGCTGAAGCAGGGATAAAAGCGGAAGTGCGGGTTGCGCTGCGCGAAGGCCTCGAATTCGTCGCCGTACAGCAGCTCGCCTTCGTTGCGCGCGCCGTAGACCAGGGCAACCTCGGCACTGCGCGCCACCAGCGTTTGCAGTTTCGGCAACATCGCGCGATAAGGCGTCACGCCGGTTCCCGTCGCGACCAGCAGGTAGCGCCGGTTCGCGTCGGCATCCATCAGACAGAAGCGACCGTACGGCCCACTCGCATCGACGCTCTCGCCCTGTTGCAGGTTTGCGAGCAAGTTCGTTGCCGCACCGCCTTCGACGTAGGAAACCGCGATCTCGATGCGGTCGACCGCGCCACCGTCGTTGATCGTCGCCACCGAATAGCTGCGCTTGGTCGGCTTGCCGTCGGGGTAGTTGAAATGGATCTGCACGAACTGGCCGGGCACGAAGGCAAATGGCGCGCCATCGGCGCGTTCGAACGCCATGTGGCGCACCACAGGGGCGAGCATACGGCTTTCGACCAGACGTAACGGGAAATGATCGGCCACGGTGGGAAATCGGCGAACGAAAGGCCCGCTATACTAACCGCCTTGCCCCGATAACGCAGCCATGAGCGCCATTCCCGCACTCGAAATCCAGGATTTGAAAAAAACCTACCCGAATGGCGTGCAGGCCCTCAAGGGCGTCTCGCTGTCGGTGCAGGCCGGCGATTTCTTTGCCCTGCTCGGCCCCAACGGGGCCGGCAAGTCGACTTTGATCGGCATCGTCTCGTCGCTGGTCAATGTCACCTCGGGTGAGGCGCGTGTGTTCGGCGTGCCGATCCGCACGCGTCGCAGCGAAGCGATGCAGATGCTCGGGCTGGTACCGCAGGAGCAGAACTTCAACCTGTTCGAACACCCGTTCCAGATTTGCGTGAACCAAGCCGGTTTCTACGGCGTGCCGCGCAAGGTCGCCGCCGAACGCGCTGAAAAATATCTCAAGCAACTGGCGTTGTGGGACAAGGCGTTCGAAGTGTCGCGGACACTGTCCGGCGGCATGAAACGGCGCCTGCTGATTGCGCGCGCGATGATGAATGAGCCGCGCTTGCTGATCCTGGACGAACCCACCGCCGGCGTGGATATCGAAATCCGCCGTTCGATGTGGAAGTTCGTGCAAGGCATCAACGCGGCCGGCACCACGGTGATTCTCACAACCCATTATCTAGAGGAAGCCGAGTCGCTGTGTCGCAACATCGCGATCATCGACCACGGCCAGATCATCCAGAACACCACGATGAAACGGCTATTGTCCAAACTCGATGTGGAAACCTTCGTGCTCGATGCAGCCGACGTCATCGCCGAGCTGCCGAGGATCGACGGCGTGGTTCTCACCCGCGTAGACGAGCGTACGCTCGAAGCGGAAATGTCGCGCGCACATGATTTGAATTCACTGTTTGCGGTGCTTTCCGCACACGGCATTACGGTGACTTCGATGCGCAACAAGGCCAACCGGCTGGAGGAATTGTTCGTGCGCCTGATCGATGCCAATGACAAGGTGGCGGCATGAACGCTGACGACACCCTGATCGCGCTCGGCACCATCGTGCGCCGCGAGGTCATGCGCATCCTGCGCATCTGGAGCCAGACCCTGCTGCCGCCGGCCATCACGGTCACGCTCTATTTCATCATCTTCGGCAGCCTGATCGGTCGCCGCATCGGCGAAATGGCGCCGGGCATCTCGTACATCGAATACATCGCACCCGGCCTGATCATGATGAGCGTGATCCAGAACGCGTACGGCAACATCACCAGCTCGTTCTTCGGCGCCAAGTTCCAGCGCTTCGTCGAGGAGATGCTGGTCTCGCCGATGCCAAGCTGGACGATTCTGGCCGGCTACGTTTCCGGCGCGGTGTTGCGTGGTTTCATGGTCGGCGTGATCGTGCTCGGCATCTCGCTGCTGTTCACCAAGATCCACTTGTACCATCCGTTCGTCACGCTCAGCACCTTTGTGCTGGCAGCGACGATTTTCGGCCTGCTCGGATTCGTCAACGCGATCTTCGCGCGCAAGTTCGACGACATCGCCATCATCCCCACCTTTGTACTTACCCCGCTCACGTATCTGGGCGGCGTGTTCTACAACGTCGCGCAACTGCCGACGCCATGGAAGGAAATCTCGCACCTGAATCCGATCCTGTACATGGTCAGCGCATTCCGCTATGGCCTGCTCGGCGTGGCCGAAATCAATCTGGTCTGGGCTTATGCGGTGATGTTCGGGTTCGTGCTGGCGCTTGGTGCGTTTTGCCTGAGCCTGTTGCACCGCGGCGTGGGGCTGCGTTCGTAGGGAACCTCTGAATACGCTGCTGTGCTTCTTCAGAGGTTCCCTAAACCAATCCGAAAAACTCCCGCGCCGTGGCCGTCGCATTCGCAGCGGTGACGGCGACGTCCTCGCCGCGGTCGCGCGCCACTTCGGCGCAGATATGCGCCAGGTACATCGGCTCGTTGCGCCGGTGCGTGGGCGCCGGCTTGACGGTGCGCGGCAGCAGGTACGGCGCATCGGTTTCCAGCATCAACCGATTCGCCGGAATGTCTTTCACCAGTTCGCGCAAATGTGTGCCGCGGCGTTCGTCGCAGATCCAGCCAGTGATGCCGATGTATAAATCGCGATCCAGGTAATCGAACAATTCTGCTTTTTCGTCGGTGAAGCAATGCACCACGCCACGGCCGATGCGGCCGCGGACGTTACCCAGACAGGCGAGAAAATCCGCATGGGCATCGCGCTGATGCAGGAATAGCGGCTTGCCGCAGGCGATGGCCAGTTCCAGCTGGCGCTCGAACGCAAAGCGTTGTGCGTCGCGCGGCGAAAGATCTCGGTAATAATCCAGCCCGGTTTCGCCGACTGCTACGACTTCGGGCTGGACGTGATAGCCATGCAGCAAGGTTTCGGTATCGGCGTTGAAATCGCCGGCATGATGCGGGTGCACGCCCGCGGTCGCATACAACACGCCGGGATGCTGCCGCGCGAGCGCCAACGCTGCGCGTGAGCCTTGGGCACTGGCGCCGGTGACAATCATGCGCATCACTCCTGCCGCACGCGCACGCGCGAGTACCGCATCGCGATCGTGGCGAAAGGATTCGTGAGTCAGGTTGGCGCCAATGTCGATGTATTGCATGGTGGTACGTCGCGCTGAAAGCGTGCCATTATGCCTGCTGCGCAACGCGCGTTCACCGCGGGTTAACCGGCGCCGCCACAGGCTGGCCAGGCGCGCATTCCAAAATGGGAGGCACAAATGAATCAATTGACCAGTTTTCTCGGCGCCGTAGCGATGGCATTGACCGGACTCGTAGCGATAGACAGCTTCGCCGCAACCCCGCAAATCGATCTGGAGCGTGCGCAGCAGTCGCGCGCACAGCTGCAAGCACTGGCCACGCAGGCACTCGCGGGGAAGGAATCAGGCGTTGCCGGCGCCAAACCGGGCGGCGCGCATGCCGCCGAACTGTTCGCCAATCCGGATCGCGCCTATCCGCCGAGCTGCCTGAATTCGCCGATGCCGCTGGGCATGTGGCAGAACGATCCCAACGCGTTGCACGCGAACATTACCCTGATCGGCGATCCGTATGCCGGCAACCAGCTCGAACAGCAATTTATCGAAACCGATACCGTGTATCTGTTCCGCGTGGTGTGCAGCAGTGGCAAGTCCGCCACCCTGCTGGAAATCGATCGCCCTTCCGGTCACGACGCCACATTGTATCCAACGCTCCCCGCTGTCTCGGTCGCCCAGGGCAGCAACAATATCTACATCCGCGTGATTGACGATCCGAATACGTTCTTCGCCACCACCTATCCGTTGAATCCGCTCATCAACAGCGATGTATTCGTGCTGGAAAACTTCTACGGCGACTCCGTGCAATTCGATTACAACCAACCCTTTGTTCTGACTGTCGACAATCTGCGCAGCAACGACCCGAATCGCTACACCCAATATCCGATGCCCATCTACAACCCGGCGCAGTACGCACAGGCCGCGTTACCGCTGCCGATCAGCGGCTACATGACCGGCGCCTGGTTCGACCCAGCGCATAGCGGCGAAGGCTTCCAGATCGAGGTCGGCGAACAAGGCACACCCGGCTCGGCGAACGATCGCTATATCGTCGTGGCGTGGTACACCTACGACACGTCCGGCGCATCGTTCTGGTTGTACGGCGCCGGCAGCTTCACGAGCGGCGATACCACGGCCTCGATTCCCATGCAATTCACCTCCGGCGGTGGATTTGGCGGAAATTTCGGCAGTACCGCGAATTTCTACGATTGGGGTACGGTAAATGTCCAATTCCCGGACTGCAACACCCTGAAATTCAGCTACCTGCCTTTGCCCAGTCTGCCAACCGGCGTGCCGTCATCCAGCGGCACCAAGACCTGGACGCGCTTGACCCAAATGAATGGACTGACTTGCCAATAAGTTCACACCGATCGCTATTCGATCCCGCCCGCGTGGCGGGATCGACGTTTCTGCGATGAGCAAAGTCTCCCGATTCCCCATCCATCACGTTGTTGCGGAAATCCGCGCAAGCCTTGCGCGACATCCGCGCCTGGTGCTGGAAGCTCCGCCCGGCGCAGGCAAAACCACCCAGGTTCCCCCGGCCCTGCTCGACGCGCCATGGCTTTCCAGCAGAAAAATCCTGATGCTCGAGCCACGCCGGATTGCGGCGCGTGCCGCAGCGGAGTTCATGGCCGCGCAGCTTGGCGAAGCGGTGGGCGAAACGGTCGGCTACCGCATCCGTTTTGAGTCGAAGGTCAGTGTGCGCACGTGCATCGAAGTCGTCACCGAAGGCATTCTCACGCGCATGCTCCAATCCGATCCGGAGCTGCCCGGCATCGGCGCGATTTTGTTCGACGAGTTTCACGAACGACATCTGCATGGCGATCTGGGCGCAGCGCTCGCTTTGGATGTGCAGGCCTCCCTGCGGCCCGACCTGCGCCTGGTCATCATGTCGGCCACGCTCGACGGCGAACGGGTCGCGCGCTGGTTCGATGCACCGCGCGTGACCTCTGCCGGGCGCAGCTTTCCGGTACGCATCGAATACCCGCCGGCGCGAGCGCAGGAGGAATGGCCGTTTCAGTTGCGCCGCATTGTGGAAAAAACGCTAAACGATACGGGCGGCGACATCCTTGTGTTTTTGCCGGGCCGGCGCGAAATCGAGCAGGGGCGCGTATTTCTGGATGGACATGTCGATGCCCAAATCGTGCCGCTGCACGGCGAACTCGGGCTCGCCGAGCAGCACGCTGCGCTGGCACCGGCACACGCGGGCACACGCCGCATCGTGCTGGCAACGAATGTAGCCGAATCGTCAGTCACGTTGCCTGGTATCCGCGCCGTGATTGATCTGGGTCTGGCGCGCGAGCCGCGTTTCGATCCGAATTCGGGATTCTCGCGTCTGCAGACCGTTGCAATTTCCCAGGCCTCGGCCGACCAGCGCGCTGGCCGCGCCGGCCGCGTGGCCGAGGGTGTCGCCTACCGCTTGTGGCCACAAAGCCAGCGTCTGGAACCATCGCGGCGTGCTGAAATCGGCCAAGTGGAATTGTCCGCGCTGGCACTGGAACTTGCGGCCTGGGGAGCGGCTCGACTGCGCTGGCTGGATGCGCCATCGGATGGCGCACTGGCCAGTGCGCGTGAATTGCTTGGCTTGCTAGGCGCACTCGATGCGAATGAACGTTTGACTGCGCTTGGTCGCGACATGCTCGCGAGCGGTGCCACGCCACGTCTGGCCGCCGCCGTGTTGCGCGCTCCGGCGACGCAACGCGCGCTGGCGTGCGATGCGATCGCGCTGATCGAAGCACGCAATCCGTTGCGCGGCGAACGGACTCGCAGCGACGATTTCCGTGCGCGCCACGCGGCGCTGATGGCGTGGCGTCAACACGATCGACACGTGACGCGCGACGCCGACCCTGGCGCACTTACCACCATCAATCAAGCCGCCGCCGGTTGGCGACGCCGCTTCAACGTGCGCGACGCGCCACCGTCGATAGCCGATACACTGGCCATTGGCAATGTGTTGCTGCATGCCTTTCCCGATCGCATCGCGCGGCGGGACGCGAACGATCCGCGTCGCTATCGGTTGAGCAACGGCCGTGGTGCGAGCTTGCATCAAAATACGCTTTTATACGGTGAGCCGTGGCTGGTCGTTGCCGATCTGCGCCTGGAGTCACGTGACAGCCTGATCCTGTCCGCTGCACCGTTCGATACGGGTTTGCTCGAACGCGATTTCAGCGAGCGTTTCACGAACGTACGCAGCGTGCGCTGGAACCGCGATACACGCGCCGTCGAAGCGTTCGAGGAGCGTCGCTTCGCCGAGCTGGTATTGGAACGCCGCAGCGTGCCGGCCAAGCCCGGCGATGCACTGCCGGCGCTGCTCACGGCAGTTCGTGAACTCGGACTGGCAGCGCTACCGTGGAGCGATCACACCCGCGCGCTGCGCACGCGCGTCGCGTGTCTGCGCGAATGGTGTCCGGAACTGGCGCTGCCGGATCTGTCCGATGCTGCGCTGCTGGCAGCGCTGGAAGACTGGCTGGCGCCGCATCTGGCTGGCAAGACCCGGCTCGAGTCGTTGACGCCGCAAGCCTTGAGCGAAGCGCTCGCCGCACGCCTGGACTACGCACAGCGCCGCAGCGTCGATGAACTGGCGCCGGAATCGCTGGTAGTGCCAAGCGGCCACGCCAAGCGTGTGCAATACGAGGTCGGCAATCCACCGGTACTGGCGGTGAGATTGCAAGAACTGTTCGGATTGGCCGACACACCGCGCATTGCAAATGGCCGCGTGGTGGTGACGCTGCATCTATTGTCGCCGGCGCAGCGTCCAATTCAGGTGACCCAGGACCTGCGCAGCTTCTGGGAGCGTACGTACCCGGAAGTGAAGAAGGAATTGAAAGGCCGTTATCCCCGCCACGCGTGGCCGGACGACCCCTGGAACGCGACGCCGACCGCCCGCGCAAAGCCACGGCAAAGATAGAAGTCCGTCCTCTGGGGGCGGAACCATAGCTGGCACGCCCAGTCCAATTCCAAACGTATCTCCCAGCCGCCACCGGAATCCCCATGACCAAACCTTCGCAAGCACTCGTCTGGATGCTTGGCTTCCTCGTTGCCGTCGGCGTGCTCGCCGCGCTGCTGATCAAGCAGCTCAGCCACAATTTCCAGGCCAATCCGTTTTTCAACGGCGTGATCCTCGCCGTGCTCGTGTTCGGTATTTTCGTGAACCTGCGCCAGGTGCTGCTGCTCGCGCGCGAGGTCGAATGGATCGAAACGTCCAAGCGTTCGCCGCCCGACCGACCGATCCCGGTCAAGCCGCGTCTGCTGGCGCCGATCGCACGCCTGTTCGCCGGCCGCGAGCGCTCGAACGTCTCGCTGTCTACACCGGCGCTGCGCTCGCTGCTCGACAGCGTGTATCTGCGGTTGGAGGAATCGCGCGATTTGTCGCGCTATCTGATCGGACTGGCGATTTTCCTTGGCCTGCTCGGCACGTTCTGGGGTCTGCTGGTAACCATTCGTTCAGTCGCCGACATCATCAGCTCGCTTGGCGTGGGCAGCGATCCGGCGGCGATGTTCAACCAGCTCAAGGACAATCTGAAGGAACCGCTCGGCGGCATGTCGACGAGTTTTTCCACCTCCCTGTTCGGACTGGCTTCCTCGCTTGTGCTCGGTTTTCTCGACCTGCAAGCCGGCCACGCACAGAATCGTTTCTACAACGAACTCGAAGACTGGCTGTCGGGCATGACGCGGCTTGCGTCCGGCGCATTGCACGGGGACGGCGAAGCCAGCGTGCCAGCCTACGTGCAAGCATTGCTGGAACAGACCGCAGATGGTTTGGAGCGCATGCAGCGGGCGCTGACTGAATCCGAGCGTGAACGGCGCAATTCCAGCGAGCAATTAGGCGAGCTGAATACGCAACTGTCGCGTTTGGCTGATTTGCTCGGCCGTGAATCGCGCGAAATCCGCGGCATGGCCGAAACGCAGGATGAATTGAAGAACATACTCAAGGCAATCGCCACAGCGCCGCATGCCCACGCGCAACTATCGGACGAACTGCGCGGTGAATTCCGGCTGCTCTCGCGCACCATCGCGGCCGCGGTCGATGGCAAGCGTGGGGCGACGCAATGAATTCGCTGGTGCGACGGCGCCGTTCGCTGGATATCTGGCCCGGATTCGTCGACGCCCTGTCGTCGCTGATCCTGGTGATGGTGTTCGTGCTGTTGTTGTTCGCGATCGGCCAGTTTGTGCTGTCGCAGACCATCGTCGGCAAGAATCAGGCGCTGGCCGAATTGAATTCGCAGATCGCGCAACTCGCCAAGACCCTGTCGCTGGCACGGGACAGCAACCACGCGCTGGATAGCAAGGTCAAGGAATTGTCTGCATCCTTGGGTAGCACGACCGGCGAGCGTGATGCGCTGAAGACGCAACTCGACGCCACCAGGGCGCAAGCGGCCAAGCTCACTACCGACATCGCTGCGCTGAGCGCGCTCAAGCTGCAACTCGAACAGCAGGTGGCCAGCCTCGGCGCGCAACTGGACACCTCAAAGAAAAATCTCGTCGCCGCGACCGATCTGAACGCCCAATCCGCCGCCCGGATCGAATTGCTGAATCGCCAGCTTGCGGCGGTGCACGAGCAGCTCATCAAGCTCGCGGCTGCGCTGGATCTGGCCAACGCGAATAGCAAGAACAAGGATATCAAGATCGCCGACCTCGGCAAGCAATTGAATCTCGCCCTGGCGAACAAGGTGAACCAGCTCGAGAAATACCGTTCGGAATTCTTCGGCAAGCTGCGCGCGGCGCTCGGCAACCGTGCCGACATCCAAGTCGTCGGCGATCGTTTCGTGGTGCCGACGGATATCCTGTTCGATTCCGGCTCGGCGCAGCTTACGCCGGCTGCCGAAGGCCAATTGCACAAGTTGGCACTGACGCTCAACGAGGTCGCTGCCGAGATTCCATCGAATCTTGACTGGATCCTGCGCATCGACGGTCATACCGACAAGCGCCCGATTCACACGGCGCAGTTTGCATCGAACTGGGAATTGTCCACTGCGCGCGCCGTTGCCATCGTGAAATATCTGGTTGTGCAGGGCATCCCCGCGAACCGGCTGTCGGCGAACGGCTTCGGCCAGTTCCAGCCGCTGGACCCTGCCGACACGGAAGCTGCCTATGCAAAGAACCGGCGTATCGAAATCCAGTTGACCAATCGCTAACGATGCATTGTCGGCGTGCGCGACGAACGGCGTAGAATTCACGCAGCGTCGCAATCGGGTATCGAACCATGCAACTGAGCAGCAGAAGCTTTGCGGATGGCGCGGCCATTCCCGAGGAATTCGCATTCGCCAAAATCGATGCGCCTAGGCATGTCACGCTAGCTGCCAATCGCAATCCGCACCTAGCATGGAACGACGTGCCTCCGGAGACGAAGTCGTTTGCCCTGATCTGTCACGATCCGGATGTACCCAGCCGCGGCGAGGACGTCAACCAGGAAGGCCGCGAAGTGCCCGCCGCACTGGCGCGCGTGGATTTCTTCCACTGGCTGCTATGGGACATCCCCGCGAACTGGCGTGAAGTTGCGGCCCGCAGCCTGAGCGACGGCGTGACTCCACGCGGCAAGTCCGGCCCCGCCGCACCCGGCGGTTTGCGCCACGGTATCAACGATTACACCGGGTGGTTTGCAGGCGATGCCGACATGGCCGGCACGTATTTCGGCTACGACGGCCCGGCGCCACCGTGGAACGACGCGCGCGTGCATCACTACGTCTTCACGGTCCATGCGCTGGATGTCGCGAAACTTGCGGTATCCGGCGAACCGACTGGTGCGGCTGTGCGCAAGACACTCGCAGAGCATGTGCTCGCGCAGGCACGGCTGACTGGCACATACACGCTCAACCCACGGCTACGCTGAGGACCCTGTGATTAACCTGCAGCACTTGGCCAGATTCAATCAGGCATGACGCCTGCGCTCGCGACAATTAATCGTGAGTTCTTTAGCTATCAGTTCGCGCCACTTTTGCCCGCATCCGCCGGCGCGGAAAAAATCTTGTCCGCACCCGGTTTGACGAAACGCAGAGTCATGCGGTCGGACTCACCAATGGCCAGGTATTTGTCTTTGTCCTTGTCGCCCAGCGTCAGTGTAGGCGGCAGCGTCCATACGCCCTTGGGATGATCGCGATCGTCCTTGGGATTGGCGTTGATTTCGCTCTTGGCCTCAAGCGTGAAGCCGGCATCGGTAGCGAGCTTGATCACGTAGTCCTCGGGCAGATAGCCGGATTGCTTGATCTTGTCGAGGTCCGCTCCCGGTGCGGCGCGATGATCAACCACACCAAGGACACCACCGGGCTTGAGCACGGCGAAGAACGCCTTGAACATCGACGGTGCAAAATCGCCCATCACCCAGTTATGCACGTTGCGGAACGTGAGTACCATGTCGGCCGAATCCGGCGCACCCAAGACCGGGGCTTTCGGGTCGTATTGGATAACCTGTGTCGCACCATATTGTGCTGCGTCGCCGGCAAACATTTTCTCCAGCGCGCTCTTGTCCTGCGCCGCCTCGCCTGCAGGTTTGCGCGGGATCGTGATTGCGGCGGTGTAGCTGCCATCGTCTTTCAGCAGCGGCGCAAGAATTTGCGCGTACCAGCCGGCGCCAGGCGTGATTTCGATCAGGCTAATGCCGGGTTTGAGACCGAAGAATTCCAGCGTCTGTTTCGGATGGCGATACTGATCGCGCGCCTTGTTCGCCGGCTCGCGCCACGCGCCAGCAAGTACCTGATCGATTTTTGTGTCGAACATCTGCTGCATGCTTTGCGGCGGCGGCGGATTGGCCGGCTGATCGGCCACCTTCGGCGGCGGTACAGCCGCCGGCGCGGGCGCTTGCGCTTGGCCGCAGGCGGACAGGGCCAAACTTGCACATAGCAAAAAAGCACGCTTGCTCATACAGATCTCCTCGTTCGGATATTTCGCATATCCCGAATCATACGCCGACCGCACCCGGGCGGACGCAGTGCTTGCTGCCAGCGGATGCATTACCACACACCGTGCCGATGTTCTGCATGAACTACCCCGTCTTGCCCGCTTTTCGCCGCGACGACACTCGTCCACGGATTTCGGCAAACAGCCAGGCGCGGAATGCGATGAGGGCCGGATGCCCGGCCGAGCGCGGCGGATATACAAGATAATGCCCGTACTCTGCCGGCATGGTTCGCTGGGTGAGCCGGATCAGGTTGCCGTTGTCGAGCAGCGGCTGCACCAATAGCAGGTGGGCGAGAGCAACTCCGAGCCCGGCAGCGGCAGCCTTGTGCAGCAGTTCGGAGTCGGTGAAGCTCGCTACGTAATGTTTCGGCTGGGTGCCGCCAAAACGCGCGAACCAGCGCCGCCACGGTGAATGCTCGTCATCGAATTCATCCAGTAGCGGCCACTTGCCCAGTTGGTCGATCTTCGGCTTGCCCAGACGCGCAATCAGTTTGGGACTCGCAACGGGTACAAGGTATTCGTCGAACAAGTGGTCGGCCGTCAGCCCCGGCCATTGGCCAGCGCCAAACCGCAATGCTGCGTCCACAGGCTCACGTTCAAAATCGACCAGTACGGCGCTGGTCTGTAGGTTGATTTCCAACCCCGGGTGCCGTGCCATGAACTGCGGCAATCGCGGCATCAGCCAACTCGATGCGAACGAAGGCATGGCGCTGAGCGTCAGCGCATCGGCACGCTGTTCGCCAACGCGCGCGAACACGTGCTCGATTTCATCTACATGTGTCGCGACATTTTCCAACAAACGCTCGCCTTGCGGTGTGAGCGTGACTCCGCGCGGGCCGCGCACCAGCAAGCGCTGGCCCAGACGCTCCTCCAACGCTCGCATCTGATGGCTGAGTGCGCTGACGGTGAGGTGCATGGCCGCGGCGGCACGGGTCAGGTTTTTGACACGCGCCACTGCGACGAAGGCCTGCAAGGTGTGCAGCGGCGCCTTGTTCATCTTGAATTTTGCTCAAGCCAGAGTTGCGAAAGTATCGCTTTTCCTTACGTCGTGGCAAGCCTATCTTGCACCCACTTGAACTCTACGCAGGACAATGCCATGTGCGGATTCACGAAACAACTGAACCTATTGTCGCTCGGAATGCTGGTGCAGGGCGGTTATATACCGGTGGTTACAGCGAAGCTGCTGGCGCTGGAGCCGGGCAACGCCACGGTGACAGTGCCATGCAAAAAAGGGTTGGTGTCGTATCTACCGATACTGGTCTTGCATGACAAACTGTTCCGGGTCGGCGATTGACGCTTACATCCCTTTGATCAACTCGTCCGCGAACTGCGAACATTTAACCTCGGTCGCACCTTGCATCATGCGCGCAAAATCGTAGGTCACGGTCTTGGCGGCGATGGTCTTGTCCATCGCGGCGATGATCACGTCGGCGGCTTCGGCCCAGCCGAGGTAACGCAGCATCATCTCACCCGACAGGATCAGCGACCCCGGATTGACCTTGTCCTGGCCCGCGTATTTGGGCGCGGTGCCGTGGGTAGCCTCGAACACGGCGTGGCCGGAAACGTAATTGATGTTGCCGCCAGGCGCGATGCCGATGCCGCCGACTTCCGCGGCAAGCGCATCGGATACGTAATCGCCGTTCAAATTCAGCGTCGCGATCACATCGTATTCCTTCGCGCGCGTGAGAATCTGCTGCAGGAACGCGTCAGCGATGACGTCTTTCATCACGATCTCATGACCGTTGCGTGGATTCTTGAATGCACACCACGGGCCGCCGTCGAGTTCGACCGCGCCGAATTCGTCCTTTGCCAACTGGTAGCCCCAGTCGCGAAACGCGCCTTCGGTGAATTTCATGATGTTGCCCTTGTGCACCAGCGTCACCGACTTGCGATCGCTGTCGATCGCGTACTGGATCGCCGCGCGCACGAGACGTTGCGTGCCTTCGATCGACACCGGCTTGATGCCAAAACCAGAGGAATCCGGAAAGCGCACCTTGGCAAACTGTTTCGGGAAATTTTCCTGCAGCAGCTTGCGGAACTTCACTGCGTCGTCGCTGCCCTGCTGGAATTCGATGCCGGCGTAGATGTCTTCGGTGTTCTCACGGTAGATCACCATGTCCACGTCTTGCGGTCTATGCACCGGCGACGGCACACCGGCGAACCAACGCACCGGGCGCACGCAGCAATACAGATCCAGCATCTGGCGCAGGGCGACGTTGAGCGAGCGGATTCCGCCACCGACCGGCGTCGTCAGCGGACCCTTGATCGAGACCAGATAATCGCGGCACGCAGCAACGGTGGCATCCGGCAGCCAGTTGCCGGTCTGGTTGAATGCCTTCTCGCCGGCGAGCACTTCCATCCATAGCAACTGGCGCTTGCCGGCATAAGCCTTCTTCACTGCCGCGTCGAGCACGCGCACAGAAGCGCGCCAGATGTCCGGGCCAGTGCCATCACCCTCGATGAACGGGATGATCGGACGATCCGGCACGCGCAACTTGCCATCGATGATGCGGATCTTCTCGCCGCCGGTCGGCGGCGTGGGCGTGAATGCGGTCATGGGTGACTCCCGGAATATGGATTCTTGCGTGAGGGCGCTATTGTAATTGAGTCCGCGTGATAGGATTTGCCGCGTTTCTGCGTTTTTGCCATTGCAAGCCGCAAAATTTCACCTGCTTTCGCCGTCTTTTCAGGAGATCGGTCATGAACGCCGTGTACTCGCATCCGCTTCGCGCGCGGACACCATTGCGCGCACCGCTGGCCCTGGCGTTGGCTACCGCACTGGGCGTGGCCGCCCTGCCGGGATTGGCGCTCGCCGCCACGTATACCGTCACGTCTGGTGGGGACTCGGGCGATGGCACCTGCGATGCCACCTGCACCTTGCGCGATGCCATTGCCGCCGCCAACGCCAACACCGGCGCCGATACCATCACCTTTGCATCGAACCTGTCGGGCGACATGATCCTGCTCGACATCGCAGGCAAGGGGAATATCGCCATTACGGACGATCTGATTATTCAGGGCCCCGGCGCGAACCGGCTCGCGGTGTCCGGCGGCGATGTTGCCAGCAGCACAGATGGCGGCATTCTCAATTTCTCGGCATATTCCACCCTGACGCTCGCAGGCATCACCCTGACCGACGGCAATACGAACGGAAAGGGCGGTGCGTTGCGAACCAATGCCCACAACCTGACTCTGAGCGATGTAGCCATTCAGAACAGTCACGCGCAAACATTCGGCGGCGGGGTTTACATGGGCAGCTACGGCTCGGCCACCTTTACCCACAGCACCCTCAGCGGCAATAGCGCCATTAGCGGTGGTGGCTTCTCCTCGAACTATGTCACAGTCGCGCTCGTCGACAGCACCGTCAGCGGCAACTCTGCTCATGCGGGCGGCGGGTTTTATGCGCGCGCCGGTCTCACCGTCAGCAACAGCACAATCAGCGGCAACGTCGCAAACTACCTGGGCGGAGGCTTCGAATTGAACAAATTCGATGCCACGTTGACGAACAGCATCGTTGCCAACAACTCGGCCAATTCCGGTGCTGAATTCTTCGGTACCACCCAGTATGGAACGAACAACGTCACCGCCAACAACACCCTGATCGAAGGCAACTATTCCATCGGCGGGACATTCAGTGGTGCGAACAACATCTTCGGCCAGGATCCCAAACTCGGCCCGCTCACGAACAACGGCGGGTCGACCCAGACGCTCGCCCTGCTGCCTGGCTCGCCGGCCATCGATGTGGGGAACAACAGTACCTGCGAAACCACGGATCAGCGCGGCGTAACGCGGCCCTACGACGGAAGCAATAAAGGAACTGCAATCTGCGACATGGGCGCATTCGAGGTCGGCTTCGACGACCTCGATACCATCTTTGCCAATGGCTTCGATTGAAGCGGATCTCAGTAGTTCGTCCCTGAAGCGCACGCCCTGTCGGCATCCTGCCTCCACTTCGGCTTGGCGCAGGCGATGCCATTCAAGACATCGCCTGAACGCGCCAGCCTCAACCGTGCTGGTGTTCGTCCGCCGTTTCCCGCAGCGTTTCCTCTTCCGGTTCGAGCTTGTCGCCGAGCAGACGCCGGATACTGACGTAGAACACCGGAATCAGCAGCACGCCGAGGAAGGTGGCGAACAGCATGCCGCCGACCACGCCGGTACCGATTGCGTGGCGCGCGTTGGCGCCGGCGCCGCTGGACACCACCAACGGCATCACGCCGAGAATGAAGGCGAAGCTGGTCATCAGGATCGGGCGCAGGCGCAGGCGCGCGGCATCGACCACGGCCGTGCCGAGCGGGCGGCCGCGGCGCTGTTCCTGCACCGCGAACTCGACGATCAGGATGGCGTTCTTGGCGGCCAGGCCGATGATGGTGATCAATCCGACTTTCAAGAACACGTCGTTGGACAGATCTCGCGCCCAGGTCGCGAGCAACGCACCGGTGAGGCCGAGCGGAACGACCAACATGACCGCGACCGGAATCGACCAGCTCTCGTACAAAGCGGCCAGACACAAAAACACAACCAGGATCGACAGGCCAAACAGCAAGGGCGCCTGCTCGCCGGACAGGATTTCCTGCAGAGATTGGCCAGTCCATTCGAAACCGAAACCATGCGGCAGGTCGTGATTGATGATGTTCTTCATCAGATCCATCGCCTGACCGGTGCTCTTGCCCGGCGCCTGACTGCCGACGATGTCGATCGCCTCGTAGCCGTTGTAGCGGGTCAGGCTGGGCGAGGCCATGGTCCATTGCGTATGCACGACATTGGACAGCGGAATCATTGGCGCCGCGCCGCCCGCCGCCGGCGCCTTGCCGGCCACGTAAAAGTGACGCAACGCGTCAAGGCTGGCGCGGAACGGCGCGTCGGCCTGCATGATCACGCGCAGCACGCGGCCGCCGAAATCGAAATCGTCCACATACACCGGGGCCAGCATCAACTGGATCGCCGTGTACACGTCGGACAAGTTCAGGCCCATCGCCTGCGCCTGCACGCGATCGACGGTCATCTTCAATTGTGGCGCGTCTTCCAGCGCATTCGGGCGCACGCCAACCAAGGTATCGGCATGCTTGGCCGCTTCGCCAAGCAGGATATTGCGAGCGTTCGTCAGCGCATCGTGGCCCTGACCGGTGCGATCCTGCAGAAACAGGTCGAATCCGCCAAAACGGCCCAGACCGCGGATCGTAGGCAGGTTGACCACGAACACGAATGCGTCCTTGACCTTGCCGAACAGCTCGCCCTGCAGCCGCGGAATCAGTTCGGTCACTTTGGCCTTGCGTTGATCCCACGGTTTGAAGCCGATGAAGGCCATGCCGACGTTTTCGCCGCTGCCGACGAAACTGAAGCCGGACAACGCAAACACACGCTCGACTTCCGGATTGGTACGGATGATGTCGCTGACCTGATCCATCACGGCATTGGTGCGTGCCATCGTCGCGCCCGGCGGCAGTGAGACGATGGTCAGGGCGTAACCCTGATCCTCGTCTGGCACGAAGCTCGACGGCAACTTCCAGAACAACAGGCCACACAGAACGACGACGGCGGCGAATGCGATCATCCAGCGCGGTGCGTGGCGCACGGCGCTGCGGACATGGCCGGTGTAGGCGTGTCGGGCCCAGTCGAAGGTGCGATTGAACCACGCGAACAGCCGGTTCTTGTGTTCCTCGTTCATCGGCTTGATCAGGCTCGCGCACAACGCCGGCGTGAACGCGAGCGCGAGAAATGCGGAGAAAGCGGTGGACAGGGCAATAGTCAGGGCGAACTGACGATAGATTGCACCGACGCTGCCCGACTGCAACGCGCTGGGAATGAATACCGCCATCAACACCAGGGCGATAGCGACGACGGCTCCGGAAATCTGGCCCATTGCCTTGCGCGTGGCTTCGCGCGGGGGGAGGCCTTCTTCACGCATGATGCGTTCGACATTCTCGATCACCACAATCGCGTCATCGACGACGATACCGATCGCCAGCACCATGCCGAACAGGGAAAGCTGGTTGATCGTAAACCCCACGCCCCACATGGCGAGGAAGCCGCCGAGCAAAGCAACCGGGATCACCAGCGTGGCGATCAAGGTGGCGCGCAGGTTCTGCAGAAACATCAGCATCACCAGGAACACCAGCACGAAGGCGATCGCCAGGGTGACGCCTACCTCCTCGATCGAAGCGCGCACGAACGTGGTCGAATCGTACGGCACGAACCATTCCACGCCTGGCGGGAAGCTCGACTGCAATTCGGCAAGCTTGTCCTTGACCTCCTGGGCGACGGTCAACGCATTGGCGCCGGTGACCAGTTGCACGCCGGCGCCGGCTACCGGCACGCCGTTGTACATCGCGCGCTGGCCGTAGCTGGCAGGGCCCAGATTGATGCGCGCGACATCTTTGAGCCGCACGGTGGTGCCAACGGTATTGGCGCGAAGGATGATGTTGCCGAACTGCGCCGGCGTGGAAAAACGACCTTCCGCGCGCACCGTCGCGGTGATGCCGGTCCCCGACAGCGTCGGCTCAGCGCCAATCGCGCCAGCCGCGACCTGCACGTTCTGCGCCCTGACTGCATTGAGCGCATCCACTGCGGACAGGCCGTAGCCGCGCAGCTTGTCTGGATCCAGCCAGATGCGCATCGCGTATTCGGCGCCGACCTGGAACGTGCTGCTCACGCCCGGCAGGCGCGCGATCTGATCAAGGATCCCCGAAGACAACAGATTGTTGAGCTGGTACGAATCCAGGCTGCCGTCGCGGGAGCGCAGTGCGAAGAACATCAGAAAGTCCGGGTTGGACTTCGTCACGGTCACGCCCTGCTGCACTACCTCGGCCGGCAGGCGTGGCGTGGCCAACGCGACCTTGTTCTGGGTCTGCACCGCGGCGATGTCGGGATCGGTGCCGGGCTCGAACGTGAGGGCGATGCTGGCACCGCCGTTGTCGCTGGAACTGGAGCTGAAATACATCAGGCGATCGATGCCGGTGAGCTGCTGCTCGATCACCTCGGTTACGCTTTTTTCCACTGTAGCTGCGTCGGCACCAGGGTAGCTGGCGTTGACCACAACCTGCGGCGGCGCGATCGCCGGATACGATTCCACGCCAAGATTGAACAGCGCCAACACCCCGCCCAGCGCGATCAGGATGGCAATGACCCACGCGAAGATGGGGCGGTCGATGAAAAATTTGGACATGGCGTGGCGTTCCTTTGCGCTCGTCCTTGATCGCGGCAGTCACGACGCGGCCATCCGTGGCCGCATTTTTTCGACTATCAGTGTGTGTTGGTGTGTTGTGCCGATGCTGCCGGTTTCCACGGCTGCGCCTTGGCGGGCGCGCCGGGGTGTACGTGCTGCACGCCGGAGACGATCACCTGGTCGCCGTCGTCCAAGCCCGCAGTCACAATGAAATCGCCGCCCTGTTGGGCGTCGGCGGTGACGTGCTTTTGCGCCACCTTGCCATCCGCGCCGACGACCAGCACGTACGGCCCGGCCGGATCGCGCAACAGCGCCGCCTGCGGAATCAGCCATGCGCGCTTGAGCTCGCCAACGGTCAGGCGCACATTGACGTACATGCCCGGCAACAACAGATGCTCGGGGTTTGGCAGAATGCCTCGCAACTCCACTGAACCGGTGGCCGCGTTGACCGCGGTGTCGGAAAAATCCAGGGTGCCGGCATTTGGATAGGCGCTGCCATCGGGCAACATAACCTCGACTTTGGCCTTGTTCGTGGCAGCCAGATCGATGTGCCCGTCCGCCTGCGCGCGGCGCAACGCATCGAGTTCGCCGACGGCCTGGCTGAAATAGACATAGATCGGGTCGATCTGCTCAACCGTAGTCAACAAGGTGGCATCGCTCTGCCCGACCAGGGCGCCCTCGGTCACCTGCTGCTGCCCGGAGCGGCCGTCGATCGGGGCAGTGACGCTGGCATAGCCAAGATTGATGCGCGCGGCCTCGACATTCGCCTGCGCCTGCTTGACCGCGGCTGCCGCGGTGCGTTCGGCCGCCAGCGCGTTGTCCAGATCGGTCTTGGACAGCAAGCCCTTGTCCGCGATCGAGCGCGCGCGTTCGGCGGCGACGTGGTTGTTCGTGTAGGTCGCCTGTGCAGCGGCGAGATTGGCCAGTTGCGCATCCAGCGCGGCCTTGAGCGGGGCCGGATCGATCTGAAACAACAACTGGCCTTGCTTTACATCGCTGCCTTCGGTGTAGACGCGCTTTTGCAGCACGCCGGCAACACGTGCGCGGACATCGGCGGTACGCGTGGCGTACAGACGTCCAACCAGGTCGCGGGTCAGCGGCACCGACTGGGCTTTGACCACGACCACGCCGACTTCGGCCGGCGGCATCTGCTGCTGTTGTGGCGCCTTGCCGCAACCGCCGAGGGTGAGCGCAGCGGCGAGCATCAGGGCGGGTACGGGGAAACTGCGAAAACGCATAAACGAATCCTTCGTCAGTCAGCGTGTTGAATTAGCAAACCGGCCGGTCAAGATAATCGCGCAGAGCGCGGTATGCAATGGGCCGGAGGTCATTGCGCGCGTTCAGTGCCGGTGCGCACTGGCCAGATAGTCCGCGCTCTGCATCTGGATCAGGCGGCTTTCGGTGCGCGCAAATTCGGCGCGCAGGCGCTCGCCGTCGTATAACTCCGTCACCGGTGTGGCCGCCGAAAGCACCAGCTTGACGCCGCGGTCGTAGAACTCGTCGACCAGATCGACGAAGCGCCGCGCTGCATCCTCGGTCTGCGGCGTGAATTGCGGCACATTGGAGATCAGCACGGTATTGAAACGCTGCGCCAGTTCGATGTAGTCGGCGACCGCGCGCGGACCTTCGCACAATGCCGTGAAATCGAACCAGATCGCGCCATCGCCGCGACGCTGCACCGGAATCTCGCGATCATGGATGCGGATCGCACCCGCGTCACCGTGCGCTCCGGGCGCGATGCGCGCGAAGCACGCCGCGAGTGCCTGTCCCGCGTGCTCGTTCAGTGGCGTGAAGTACACGCCCGCCTGGGTCAATGCGCGCAGCCGGTAATCCTGCGGCGAGACCAGTTCGCGCACCTCGCAATGATGTTCTATCAGTGCAATCGCGGGCAGGAAGCGGGCGCGTTGCAAGCCGTCGGCATACAGATTTGCCGGCGCGATGTTCGAGGTAGTCACCAGGGTGACGTTCTGTTCAAACAGGTGCTCGAGCAGGCCAGAAAGAATCATGGCGTCGCCGATGTCGCTGACGAAGAACTCGTCCAGGCACAGCAGGCGCGCTTGCGCAGCGAATGCTGCTGCGACCTCGCGCAGCGGATCGGATTGGCCCTGCAACGTCTTCAATTGGGTATGCACGCGGCTCATGCAATGATGGAAATGCAAGCGCAGCGTGGTCTCCGGTGCCAAGGTTTCCAGCAGCAAATCGGCGAGGAAGGTCTTGCCGCGGCCAACTGCGCCCCACAGGTACAAGCCACGAGTGTTCGCTTGTGGCGTGCGCCCGAACCAATGCCGTGTGGTGCGTTTGCGCATCTGCGCGTGAATACGATCCAATACCGGCAGGAGCATGCGTTGCGCCGGGTCGTCGTCCCAGCGCTTTTGCGCAACGCCCTGCACGTACAAGGCGCCCGGCGTTGCCGCCGCCGCGTTCATGCGTGCGTGCGCACCGGCGGCAGATTGCTGCGCACGCCGTTCTTCACCGCACCGCGCAAGTCCATCAAGCGGCGATGGAAAAAGTGTCCGGTGTCCGGCATGCGCACCACGGCCGGGGCCGGGGTGAGCGCCGCCGCCCAAGCGAATACAGCCGCCGGGTCCACGACTTCGTCGGCTTCGCCCTGGATCACCAGCAGCGGGCAGCGCGCGACGAATGCGGCGAAATCCCAGCGCGATACCGGCGGCGCCACCAGGATCAGCTGCTGCAAGGGCAGTTGCGCCGCGGCACGCGTGGCAACGTAACTGCCGAACGAGAATCCGGCCAGCCACAACACATCGTCCGGTCGCACGTCTTGCACCCAAGCGGCAACGGCGAGCAGATCCTCGGTTTCGCCGACGCCGTCATCGTAGCTTCCCTGCGAAGCGCCCACGCCGCGGAAGTTGAACGCCACGCTAGCCAGACCCGACTCGCGCAGGCTGCGCGCGAGCATGGTCACCACCTTGTTGTGCAGGCTGCCGCCATGCTGCGGATGCGGATGACACACGATTGCCGTACCCGCGCGAGCCGTGTTGACCTCGGGCAGGTCAATTGCCGCCTCCAACACGCCGACCGGTCCGCGGAGGCTCAACGTCGTTGCGGCGGACGGAAATTTGACGGGGTCGGGTCGGGTCATGTTCTGCGCCCCATGGGCAGCCGCGGGAATTTCCGGAATCGCCTCATCACGCAGCGCGTGCGATGCGCGGGCATTGGGCGCCGACGCAACGCGGCAGCCGGTAGAACCTCTGAATAAGCGTCGCGAGCGATGACAGATTGTGTGCCGCCGGAGCGCAGAAACCGGAGTTTACTTTAGTGTAAATGAGGGTGAGTCTAGCGCTGCTTGGCTCGCACCGCGAGCCGCGCGAGCGAACGCCCGCGCCGCTGGCGCGGGCCGGGAGCACCGCCGACACGCAAGCTGTCGAGCGCAGCAGGTTAGTCAGAGGTTCGATTGCGCGTTACTTGACCTGGGTCAGCATCCATTCCACCGTCGCCTTGACCTGGTCATCGGTCAGCGACGGATTGCCACCCTTGGCCGGCATCAAGGCGCCCTTGCCGTCCTTGCCGGAATAGCCGTCGATCGCGTGCTTGACCAGGGTATCCAGGCCCTGCGCGACACGCGGTACCCACGCGGCCTTGTCGTGGATGTTCGGCGCTCCGGTGGCGGTATTGGTGTGGCAGGTGGTGCACAGGTTGCCGAAGATCGTCTTGCCATCAAGCGTGCCGCCGTACGCGACCTGCGATTGCGCCGTCTTCTTGGCGGCTTCCTGCGCGGCGAGCAGTGCCGCGCGACCGGTATCGCCCGCGTAGACACCCGCAACCGGCGCGATGCGCGCGTTGACTTCCTGTTGGTATTCCGGTCGCACCGGCGGCGGATGCTTGGAATACAGGTGTATGGCCAGCCCGATCAGACCGAACATGACCAGCACCAGAAAGCCGATCACCATCGAGAAATGACGCAGAAAAACCTTGTCGGTATTGCTTACGGGATTGGTC
>JBOHYL010000099.1:0-16950 GCA_050737915.1 Rudaea sp. | reverse complement strand
GGCCACGAATGGCACGAGATGGTGTCCGACCAGTTCCCGGCCGGCGGCTGGACCGCTACCAGCGGCTACGAGAACTCCGACGAGTGCGCGTGGATCGCGGCAGGCCAAGCGGGCGGCGCCGCCAATGTCGTCATGGGCACCGGTACCTTCACCGAACAGGCAAGCTGGTCCAATGACACCAATGCATGTGCGATCTCGCACTCGATCGTCAATCATGGCAGTGGTGGTGGCGGCGGTACGCCGAGCGCAAACTTCAGCTTTGTCACCAACGGTCTGGCTGCGACGTTCACCGATTCGTCCACCGATTCGGGCGGCACGATCGGCTCGCATTCGTGGACCTTTGGCGATGGTGGCACCTCAACCGCGACAAACCCCAGCCACACCTATGCGTCGGCTAACACCTACAGCGTGACCGAGACCGTAACCGACAGCGTCAACAGCTCGACCAGTTCCAAGACCGAGTCGGTGACGGTGACCAGTGGCGGCGGCAGCGTGCTGCAGAACGGCGTCGGCGTGAGCATCTCCGACAGCACGGTGAACGATCAGAAGAACTTCACCATGTCGGTTCCGGCCGGTGCCACAAACCTCGTGTTCAGCATCTCCGGCGGCACCGGCGATGCCGACCTGTACGTGAAGTTCGGTTCCGCGCCGACGCTTTCGAGCTACGACTGCCGTCCGTACATCACCGGTAACAACGAGTCCTGCCCGATTTCCAACGTGCAGGCTGGAACCTACTACGTGATGGTCAACACCTACGCGGCCTACTCGGGCGTCACCCTCGTGGGGAGCTATACCGCGCCAGGTGCGGGCGGTACGCCGACGGCGAACTTCACGTTCACCACCAGTGGGCTGACTGCCAGCTTCACCGACAGCTCCACCGATGCGGGTGGCACGATCGGCTCGCACTCCTGGAACTTCGGCGACGGCGGCACCTCCACGACCACCAATCCGAGCCATACCTACGCGGCGGCGGGCACCTACAGCGTGAGCGAAACCGTGACCGACAGCGTCAACGGCAGCACCAGCTCGAAGACCGCGTCGGTGACCGTGTCCTCTGGCGGTGGTGGCGGTTGCGGCGGCACCGTACTGTGCAGCGGCGTGCCGGTGACAGGTCTTGCGGCCACGCGGCACAATTGGAGCGCGACCTACACGATGGTCGTACCCGCAGGCCAGAGCAGCGTGGTGTTCCAGATCGCGGGCAGCACTGGCGATGCCGATCTGTACGTCAAGATCGGTTCCGCACCGACGACGTCCAGTTACAACTGTCGTCCGTACCTGACTGGCGACAATGAGACCTGCACGTTCAACTCGCCGACGGTTGGTACGTACTATGTGAAGGTACGAGCCTACGCGACATACTCGGGCGTGAGCCTGACTGGCACGATTACGCCATAGCGGCGTCGACACAAAGGAGCGGGCCGCACTCACGCGGCCTGTCTTTTTGCGGAAACAGGCATGGACTATCCTCGCGATAGTCCTTGCCCGCGGGCCGGCAGCAATGGGGATTGCGCCTGTGTCCGGCAAGCGGGGGACTGGAACGCCGAGCGTCCGGTCATCGCGTCCAGCGAACCATGTTTTTCGTAATCGATGACTCCTGAATAATTGCGTGCAGGAGACGATCATGCGTTGGATGTCGACGTTCAAGAATTTGGCCAGGAATGCTTTGGTGGTTGCGCTGGTGTTGACAGCCACTTCAGCTTTCGCACTGGAACAATTCAACGGTGTGGAGCCGGATGCCGAACACGAGGCGCTGATCGCCAATCCGTATGCCAGCAGCGGCAGTTGTGGCGTAGAACGCTGGTCGGTCAAAACCGGTACCGATGCCGATGCGGGTTCGGTCAACCTGTCGAGTCCGCAAAGCAACACCATCATCACGTTGCGCAGTTGGGCAGCGCCCAATCCCATTCCGCCGAACAATCGCGTTGCGCCCTATGAAACGACCACGTGGGTGCTCAATGCTACCCTGGTTGAATACAAGCTCGAGAACGATTCGGATTACCATCTGGTGATCCAGGACGCTTCCGGCAACACAATGATCGCCGAGATTCCCGATCCGGCCTGCGTTGGCGCCGGCAGCCCGTTTACCGGCGACATTCAGAGCGCGCGCGCCGAATTCGATGCGCAATACACCGCGACCACCAGTTTCCAGAGCGCCAATATTCCGGTCCAGCTCACCGGTGTTGGCATGTTCGATTTTCTGCACGGCCAGACCGGCGTAGCGCCGAACGGCATCGAGCTACACCCGGTGCTCGGCATCGTGTTCAATCCCAGTGGCGGTGGTTCACCGGATTTCGCCTTGTCGGCTTCGCCGCAGAGCGTGAGCGTGGCGCAAGGCGCGGGCGTCGGCACCACGATTGCGGTAACGCCGTCCAATGGCTTCACCGGCAACGTGACGTTCAGCGCATCCGGCTTGCCGTCCGGCGTGACTGCTGCGTTTAACCCGGCCAGTTCATCGGCGTCGAGCACGATGACCCTGACGGCGGACAGCGCCGCGGCAACCGGATCGGCGACGGTAACCGTTACCGGCACATCCGGCAGTTTGTCGCACACGGCCAGTGTCAACCTGACCGTGATCCCGAGTGGCGGCGGAGGCGGCACGCAGACCGCAGTATACAATTCCACATTGAAGGTGCCGGAGTGCGCCAGCGTCGGCGCTGCCTGTGATTCCGGCACGTTGCTGGTCGGCCGCGGCAGCATGTCCGGCGGCGCCGAGCCGAACCATCCGAACACGATCAACAATTCCTGCGCGGACGGCAGTTCCGGCACGTTCCATTCTGACGAATCCAACGACCGCATCGTCATCAGCTCGACCGACGGTGGCTTGCTAACCGCGGGCAAGACCGCGCAAGTCACCGCCACGATCTGGGCGTACAGCGCCGCGAACGTGATCGATATCTACTCGGCCGCCGATGCGAGCAACCCGAGCTGGACGTTCCTCAGCTCGATCACGTCGCCAGCAGCAGGCGCTCAATCGTTGTCCACGACGTTCACCCTGCCGGCCGGCGGCTTGCAGGCCGTACGGGCGCATCTGCGCTACAACGGCACTGCGTCGGCATGCAGTACCGGCAGTTACGACGAATCCGACGACCTGGTATTCGCGGTATCCGCAAACGCACCGGCGCCGGATTTCTCGATTGCCGCGTCGCCCGGTTCGGTGAGCGTTACGCAGGGTGCCAGCGGCACGAGCACCGTGACGATCTCGCCGCAGAACGGATTCAGCGGCAGCGTGGCGTTGAGCGCATCCGGTTTGCCGTCGGGTGTGTCCGCGGCATTCAACCCGGCCAGTACGACGGGCAACAGCACGCTGACGCTAAGCGCCAGCAGCGTCGCCGTCACGGGCACGGTAACAGTCACGATCACTGGCGTATCCGGTGCACTAACGCATACCACGACGCTAAACCTGACCGTGAACGCTGCGGTGACAGGGGGCACGCCGAGCGCAAACTTCACGTTCACCACCAGCGGACTGTCGGCCAGCTTCACCGATTCTTCCACCGATACGGGTGGCACGATCGGCTCGCACTCGTGGAACTTCGGCGACAGCGCTACATCCACGGCTACCAATCCGAGCCACACCTATGCAGCGGCGGGCAGCTACAGCGTGACTGAAACCGTGACCGACAGCATCAACGGGACTTCGAGCTCGAAGACCCAGTCGGTGACGGTGTCGTCCGGTGGTGGCGGCAACGTCTTGCAGAATGGCGTGGCCGTGACCGGTTTGTCCGCCGCCACGGGTGGGCAGTTGACCTACACGATGGTCGTTCCTGCGGGTGCGACCGGGTTGACCTTTGCGATCTCCGGCGGTACGGGCGATGCCGACTTGTATGTCAAGTTCGGTTCTGCGCCGACCACGGCGAGCTACGATTGCCGTCCGTACATCACCGGCAACAACGAAACCTGCAACATCTCCAATGTTCAGGCCGGAACGTACTACGTCATGCTCAACGGCTATGCCGCGTTCAGCGGCGTCTCGCTGGTCGGCAGCTACACGGCCGCTGGTGGCGGTGGTGGTGGGTGCACGCCGAGCGGCATGGTGCTTTGCAGTGGCAGTACGGTAACCGGACTGTCTGCGTCCACCGGCAACTGGAGCTCGACCTACACGATCGTGATTCCGTCCGGCGCGTCCACGTTGACCGTGGCGATTTCCGGCGGCACCGGCGATGCCGACCTGTATGTGCGCATGGGTTCGGCACCGACCACGTCGAGCTACATCTGCCGTCCGTACCTGACCGGGAACAGCGAGACCTGCACGATCAGTTCGCCAACGGTTGGTGCAACGTACTACATCCGCGTGCGCGCGTATGCGACGTACTCGGGCGTGTCGTTGAATACGACAATTCAATAACGACCTGAAAGATCATGGAACAGGCTGCTCACGCGACCTGATTCCGAAGTTCAAGGGCCGCCTCGTGCGGCCCTTTTTTCAAGCGCTTTCGAAGCGGTTCGCGTCGCGGTTCTTGCGCACGCGCTGTGGATCCCAGACGCGGCCGTTCATGGCGATGTAGACGCCGTCGGGCAATGCCTGGATCGCGCCAACCGCACAGCCGATGTTGAACACGGCGTCCGAGCCCTGGAAACGCGCCGGGTTCAACGCACCAGTCAGCACGATGGTCTTACCCGCAATCCCGGCCAGAGCGCGTGCGGTTTCCACCATCGTGTCGGTGCCGTGGGTGACCAGTACGTGCCGGTGCGGCTGTGCGGCGATCGTGCGGCGGATCAGATCGCGGTCGGCGTCGTCCATGTGCAGGCTGTCCTTGCGCATCAGCGCGATCACCTCGAACGCGAACGCGACACCCAATTGAGTCAGGATCTCGCCGATCTGCGGCGCACCGATCTGGTACGCGGATTTGTCGTCGAAATAGACCTTGTCGATAGTGCCGCCGGTGGCGACGATGGTCAGGTGCTGGAGCATGGCAGCGAATCAGCGAAGGGCGCGATGCAGTGTAACAAAGCCGGCCTGGGTTCCTCAGTAGCTATCGCTTGCCAGCATGGTTGCATCGCGCAGGCCGTTCGCAGTCATGTGCACCAGGCCGTGCTCGGTGAAGCGCCGCGCAGCGGCGGTTGGGCGCGGATCGTTTTCCGCGCGCAGTGCCCACTCCGCATGGCGCGCAAGCAGGCTCAGGGCCAGACAACGCGCAACTCCGATCGCGGCGGCGCGCGCGCCTGCTTCAATGGCCTCACGAGGGCCTGCGGTTGCCTTTTGCAGCCAGTCGATGATCTGGGCGACGCCGTCGCGCGCGGCACGCGCGCACGGCTGTAATTCGTCGGCCTGCACCTGCGACAGGATCGCACGCTGTGCCGACAGCAGCGGCTGCAAGCCGCCGGCATTGCGGAACGCGCGCAGGAAGTCCAACGCCTGCACATTGCTCGCGCCTTCCCAGATCGGCCACACCTGGGCATCGCGCAACAGTTGCGGGACACCGCTGTCTTCGATGTAGCCCATGCCACCAATGCCTTCGCAGGCTTCGGCGGCGATCGCGACGGCGAGTTTGCCGGTCCACAGCTTGGCCAGCGGTGTGATCAGGCGCAGCAGGTTCTGCTGACTTTCGTCGGCCTGACCGGTCTGCGCTCGGCCAAGCAGTTCGGTGACGAAAAAAACGAGGTGGAACGCCGCCTCGAATTCGGCCTGCATGTCGGCGAGGGTATCCTGGAACAACGGCTGCGCGGCCAACGGCTGACCGAACGTCACCCGCCGGTTCGCGTAATCGCGTGTCAGTGCAACGCAACGGCGCATCGTCGCCAGTGCACCGACCGCGTTCCAGGTGCGGGTGATGCTGAGCATCGGTGCGATCTGGCGCACACCGTTTCTGGCCTCTCCGACCAGTTCGGCTGGCGTTCCATTCAGGTGGATTTCCGCGGTCGGCAACTCGCGCGTGCCAAGCTTGTCCTTGAGACGGTCGATCACGATGTTGCGCCAGCGTCCGTCCGGCTTGCGCGGTTCCAGATAGAACAGCGCAAGTGCGTCCGATCCCGCGGCGACGCCGGTCGGGCGCGCCAGCGCGAGCGCGGTCTGGGCGTTGATCGCCGACGTGAACCACTTGCGCCCGTACAGGCGCCAGTGGCCCTTTTCCTCGCGCGCGACCGTCTCCGTGCCGGCCACGTCGGAGCCGCCGGCGGTCTCGGTCATCCACTGACCGGAAATCCAGAACTGCTCCGGATCGCGGCTGAGATAGTGCGGCAATGCGCGCTCGAGCAGACGCTGGTTGCCCGAAGCTTTGAGCGCGGTTGCGGCACCGTCGGTCATTGCCAGCGGACAGGTGTAGAACTCGCTGGCGCAGTGAAACAGGTATACCAGCGCAAACTGGTGCACGCGCGCGTGCGTGCCGTGTGTGTTTTCGTGGCCGGCGGCGACCATGCCATGGCGTGCGGCCAGCGGCTGCGCGGCGATCCATGCCGGCGTCAACTCGATGCGATCGACACGCTCGCCCCATGCATCCCATTGCGTGAGCTGGGGTTCGTTGCGTGGCCGCGTGCGCGCCAGCGCCCACGCGCTGGCCGCGTATTCGCCCAAATCGGTCAGTTCGCCTTCGATGGCGCCGAGTACGGCGTGTGGCAACACGCGGCGCAGGTACGAACGCAGCACGCGGTCGTCAAGGTACTGATTGGCCAGCACCGGCGCGGTTTGCACGAACGGCATATCCGTATCTCCGCTGGGATGGTCCGATTATACGCAGGCAGCGCGACGCGCAAGGGTCATTTCGACCGGCGCCGGTAATGGCGCGCATCCCAGCCGAGTGCGCCGATCACGAGCAGGGTGAGCGCGATTTCCACAAACGCAAATGCTCGCGCCGATGGGTCGCCCCACGCCGCGCTGACGCCGTGACAGAAATAAAACAGACTGACGATGCCGCCGACAAGCAGGCCGCGGCGCCGGTTGCGGCGCGCGACCAACAAGCCTGGCAGCAGCGGCAGACAGGCCAGAGCCAGCGTCGGCCAACGCTGCGCAGACAGCGGTGGCAGCAGCCAGCCATGCCAGAGTATCTGCAGAATAAGCAGACCGGCCAGCGCCGAAATGCCGGTGTGCAGAATGTTCCAGTTGAATTTCATTTGCCGAGCTTGCGCGCGATTTCGGCCACGCGTCGGCCCAGCTTGCGCGCCAGCGCGCGCTCGTCGTCGCTGATCGGGTGGTCGCCGGCCGTGCCAGCGACATGGCTGGCGCCATAGGGCGAGCCGCCGGTCGTGGTGGCGTTGAGTTCCGGTTCGGTGTACGGGATGCCGACAATCAACGCACCGTGATGCAGCAGCGGCAACATCATCGAAAGGAGCGTGGTTTCCTGGCCGCCATGCATGGTGGCGGTGGATGTGAACACGGCGGCCGGCTTGCCGACCAGTGTTCCGCTGGCCCACTCGGCAATCGTGGAATCCAGGAAATTTTTCAGAGGCGCGGCCATGTTGCCAAAGCGCGTCGGACTGCCGAGGATGAGCCCCGCGCATTCGGCGAGATCCGCTAGCGTCACGTATGGCGCGCCTTCGGCTGGCTCCGGCGGCTGCGCGATATGAGTGACCGGCGCCACCGGCGGCACGCTGCGCAGGCGCGCCTGCATGCCCGGCACTTCCTCGACGCCGCGCGCGATCAGGCGCGCCAACTGGGCGACACTGCCGTTACGGCTGTAGTAGGCGATCAGGATGTCACTCATCGGTTTGCGGAGGGGCGGCGGAATGGGTTAGTTTGCCAGATTGCGTCCGTCGCGTAAGCGTCGGCGCGTTGATGCGGTCTGTTTTTTTGTTACGCGATGCGGAGAGTCCGATGAAATACCTGTTCACATTGTTTTTGCTCGCCGCCGCCGTGGCCGCATCCGCTGCGCCCGCGAAACCCGAGCTCAGTGTCAAGACCCTCGATGGTAGTACCTTCGATCTCGCACAACAAAATGGAAAATGGGTCATTGTGAACTTTTGGGCAACATGGTGTTCGCCGTGCCTGAAGGAATTGCCGGACATCTCCGCGTTCGTCACCGCGCACAAGGACAAGGTCGCTGCGATCGGCCTGGACTTCGAGGATGCCGACAAGGCCGACATCGAGAAATTCCTCAGGACCCATCCGCTGAGCTATCCGGTGTCGATCGTCGATATCGACAATCCGCCGAAGGATTTCGGCGCGCCCAAAGGCTTGCCGAACACCTATGTCATTGCGCCGGATGGGCATCTGGCCAAAACTTTCCTCGGTCCCCTGCAGCAGAAGGATTTGGCCCAGGTAACCGGGTTGCGTTGAAGCATGCCCAGTGCATTGTTCCGCGTGCACGGCCGCGTGCAGGGTGTGGGGTTCCGCGCATCCACACGCGAAGTCGCCCGGCGTCTGGGTTTGACCGGCTACGCGAAAAACCGCGCCGACGGCAGCGTGGAAGTGCTGGCCTGCGGCGCCGCACCGGCGTTGGACGAACTCGAACTTTGGCTGCAGCGCGGCTCGCCGGCGGCGCGGGTGGATGAGGTCACGCGCACGCTGGTGGAAGTTGCGCCACCGGCCAGCTTCATGACGGTGTAGATCTCTTCAGTTTTCCCGCAGGCGCGGCTTCAATCCGGCCAGATTGCACGGTCGCGTGCGCGCGTCCAATTGCGCGCACAGCAACTTTTCCCATGCGGTGTGGCAGGCCGAGGTCGAGCCGGGCAGGCAGAACACGAACGTGGCGTTGGCCAGGCCCGCGAACGCGCGCGATTGCAGGGTCGACGCGCCGATTTCCTCGAAACTGAGCACACGGAACATCTCGCCGAAGCCCGGCATTTGCTTGTCCAGCAGCGGCGCGATTGCCTCGGGCGTGGAATCGCGGCCGGTGAAACCGGTGCCGCCGGTAATCAGGATGCCGTCCACAGCCGCATCGGCGATCCAGGCCGAGACGGTAGCGCGCAGCGAGTAGCGGTCGTCTCGCAGCAGCGCGCGTGCGTGCAGGCGATGGCCGGCATCGGTCAGCGCCGTGCACAGGTAATCGCCGGAACTGTCGTTCTGCGGTGTGCGCGTATCCGATACGGTCAGTACGCATAGCGACAGAGATACGAATTCGGTTCCCGCGCTCATGAATTTACCTCAATGTCCTCCGGCATGAGGCCGTGCTCGCTGCGCTCGAACATCGTCGCCAGAGCGGTGGTGAAATCGCGCGCGTAAGCGTCCATGTCGAAAAGGCCGGAACTTTGCCGCGCGTCTTCCACGCGCGTGCGCAAGGCGGCGAGCATCGGTTGGAAGCGGGCAAGTTGCACGGCCTTGTCGATGTAATCCTGATCCGATGTGGCGTTCAACTGGTCGATGCCAAGATGATAGTTGAGGCTGCCTGCCACCCGCGACGCGAACGTCACGCCCGGCAAAGTCAGCACCGGACACCCGGCCCAGAGCGCATCGCTGGCCGTGGTGTGCGCGTTGTATGGGTTGGTATCGAGAAACAAATCCACATGGCGGTAACGCGCGAGGTGTTCGGCGTGCGGCACGCGCAGGGCAAAGATCAGGCGACGCGGATCCACGCCGGCGCCCTGTGCGGCACGGCGCAGGTGTTCGTCGGCACCGCTGCCTGGCGGTCCGGCGAGCAGCCACAGCACGCTCTCCGGGGTGGCCAAGAGAATCTTCATCCAGCGCGCAAAACTGCGCAAAGTATACTTCCACGCATGGTTGAAACAGGCAAACACGACGCCGGTCGGCGGCAGGCCGAATTGTTCGCGCGGCGGCGGCTCGGCGACCGTGCGGCTGGTGTCGGAAGGCTGATAGCAGCGCGGCAGCCAGACGATCTTTTCACTGTAGTGAACGCGCTGTTGCGACGGGATCAGGAAACGGTCGGCGATCAGGTAATCGCACCACGGTGCGCCAAGCGTGCCGGGATAGGCGAGCCAGTTCACCTGCACGCGCGCCGGACGCAGCGCGAACAGCTCAGGGCGCGAGCCTTCGCAATAGCCATCCAGGTCGATGAGGATGTCGGGTTGATCCTCACGCAGTTTGCGCAACATGCTCTCAAGCGGGTGCGCGGACAGGTTGCGGAATTCATCGAACGCGGCTGCCAGACGTTTGCGCAGCGGACTGCTGTCGTCCGGCGTCGTTGCGTAGCCGAATGTGCGCAGCGGCTGCGCGCGCAGGCGTTCGATCAAATCCACAATCAGCAATGCCGTGGGATGGCGGCCGAAACCGGCGGATACGAAACCCACGCGCAGGGGGCCATCATGCCGACCCGGCCGCTGCGCAGGCAGATGCGACAGCAATGGTTCGACGGCGGCGTTGCGCTGCGCGGCGAACGCGCTGGCGCAGGCCAATTGCTGTGCCGGTGTGGTGTCCTCTACCAGCATTGAAAATGGGGTGACGCCGGCGGCGCCGGCATCGATGGCGGCGAGCAGGCGCCGCGAAAGCGGCGGCAGGGCGCGCCAATCGCACAGGCGCCGGTGCAGGAAAGCCAACTGCGAGAGCGCGGGCGGGTGGCCGGGCGCGAGCGCCAGACATACGGAAAAAGCGCGCACCGCGGCGGCGAAACGACCGGCCGCTGCCTGACCGAGACCGAGCTGATACTGGTACTGCGGATTGTCCGCGGCCAGACGCACGGCCTCCTGCCAGGCCTCCAATGCGCCCGGTTGACTCCCGGCATCGAGTACATTGCCCAACACGAAATGCGTGTCGGCCCATTGCGGCGCAAGCTGGATCGCCCGGCGCGCGCTGGTCTCGGCGCGGCCGAGATGGCCGGTAGCCAGCAGTGAAGCGGCCTGATTGAGCCACGCACGTGCGTAATCGGGTTTCTGCGAAATCGCCCTGGCGAAACATTCCGCGGCGCCGTGATAATCACCGCGCGCGTCGAGCAGACTGCCAAGGTTGTTCAGCGCGGCTGCATGCCGCGGTGCCAGTGTCAGCGCGTGGCGCAGTGCACGCTCGGCCTCGGACAGCTGCCCTTGCGCGGTGTGCAGGCTGGCCAGATTGCACCAGTTCTCCACCGACTTCGGGGCTAGTTTCAAGGCGCGATCAAGCGATTCGCGCGCCTGCGCGTACTCGCCCTGCTGCAAGGCGCAGATGCCGGCAAGACGCCACAATTCGGGCTGTTCCGGGTATTGCTGCAGGAGCTGCTGTGCGCGCGTGTGCGCGCCGCCGAGTTCGCCCTGCGAGAGCAACTCGATCAACTCGGTAAGTCCGTGACTCAGGGTTGGATCAAAGGTCACCGGGGCACGCTCCGCGGCGGGATGCGTATGGTGCCATAAAGCTTGACGCGCGCGTTACAGCGCCAATTCCTGCATCCGTTCTGCCTGGTATTCCCGCGCCAGCGGTTCGAGCAGAGCATCCAGATCGCCGCCGAGGATCTCCGGCAGACGGTGCAGGGTGAGGTTAATGCGGTGATCGGTAACCCGATTCTGTGGGAAGTTGTACGTGCGAATCTTTTCGCTGCGGTCGCCGGAACCGACCTGTAAACGGCGGCGGTCGGCCTGCGCGGCCGTCTGCTTGGCGCGTTGTTCCTCGGTGATACGTGCCTTGAGCAGGGACATGGCGCGGGCGCGATTCTTGTGCTGGCTGCGCTCGTCCTGGCATTCCACCACTATGCCGCTGGGCAGGTGCGTGATGCGGATCGCCGAGTCGGTCTTGTTGACGTGCTGGCCGCCGGCACCGGAGGCGCGGAAGGTGTCGATCTTCAGGTCCGCGGGACTCAGTTCCACGTTCTGGATTGCGTCCATTTCCGGCAGGATCGCCACCGTTGCCGCGGAGGTGTGTATACGGCCCTGGGCCTCGGTCGCCGGTACGCGTTGCACGCGGTGCGTGCCGGATTCGAATTTCAGACGCGCGAAGACGCCGGTGCCTTCCACGCGCGCGACGATCTCCTTGTAGCCGCCGTGTTCGCCTGGATTGTCCGAGAGAATTTCAATCCTCCAGCCGCGCGTTTCGGCGTAGCGGGCGTACATGCGAAACAGATCGCCCGCGAAAATTGCGGCTTCGTCGCCGCCGGTACCGGCGCGCACTTCGAGAAAGATGTTGGCGTCATCGCGCTCGTCCTTCGGCAGCAACAGCAGATTCAGTTCGCTCTCGAGCGCCGCGCGCCGGCTTTCCAGCACGGCGATTTCCGCTTCAACCAGATCGCGCAGCTCGGAGTCGGCGAGCATTTCGCGCGCGGCGGTCAGCGTCGCACCCGCTTCGTCGTAAGCTTGCAGTGACGCATGCAGCGGTGCGAGTTGCGCGAATTCGCGCGACAGGTCGCGAAAGCGTGCGTTGTCGCCGATCACCTCGAGCTGGGTCAGCAGCAAGGCGACTTCCTGATGGCGCTCGGAGAGGGCCTCGAGCTTGCGCCGGATCGACGGCGTCATGCGTCCTCGCCCGGGTTGGGCGCGGCGGCCGCGTCGAACAGGCGTTCGGCCGCGCGCAGCAATTCGGCATCGCCGCGAAGCGCGGCCTCACGCAGCGTCGCGCTGGGAGCGTGCAGCAGTTTGTTGGTCAGCGTGTGGGCGAGATATTCCAGCGTTGCCTGTGGATCGCGACCATTGGCGAGCAGCGCGCGCGCGCGGGCGAGCACTTCGTCGCGCTGCGCTTCCGCCGTATGCCGCAGTCGCGGCAGCGGGTTGCCGGCATCCAGCGCGCGGCGCCATGCCTGATAATGCCCGACGTGAAGGTCGATCAGTGCACCCGCTTCCTGCGCGGCGGCCTGGCGCGAGCGCAGGTTTGCGTCGATCGCCTGACGCAGATCGTCGATAGTATAAAGGTATACATCCTCGATTGTTGCCACCTCCGCTGCGATGTCGCGCGGCACCGCCAGATCGACCAGAAACATCGGCCGGCGGCGGCGCGCATGGATCGCATCCTGGATCATCGTGGCGGTCAATACCGGAGTTGGGCTGGCGGTGGAGCTGATGACGATATCGGCCTCGGCCAGATGTTGCGGCAAGTCGGCGAGCGCGATGCCGTAGCCGGAAAATTGCGTGGCCAGCGCTTGCGCGTTTTCGAGCGTGCGGTTGGCCACGATCAGGCGTCGCGCGCGCGCTTCGGCCAGATGCCGGGCGGCGAGTTCGATGGTTTCGCCCGCGCCGATCAGCAACACGCAGGCCTGGCTCAGATCCGCGAACAGGCGCTCGGCCAGACGCACCGCGGTAAACGCCACCGAAACGGGATTGGCGCCTATGCGGGTTTCCGTGCGCACGCGTTTGGCCACGGCAAACGTCTGCTGCAGCAGACGTTCCATCGGCGCATGCAATGTGCCGGCCTCACGCGCGGCCTGATAGGCGTCCTTGACCTGGCCCAGAATCTGCGGCTCGCCGAGTACCATCGAATCCAGCCCGGTGGCGACGCGGAAAAGATGCCGCACCGCGTCGTCGTCGGCGTGGCGGTACAGGAACTCGTCGAGCCGGCGCGCGTCCAAATCGTGGTGCGCGAGCAACCAGTCGCGCGCTACCGATTCGGTGCCTGTTTGCACATCCAGGTACAACTCGGTGCGGTTGCAGGTGGACAGGATCAAGGCCTCGTTCACGCCCGCCTGACGTGCCAGATCCGACAATGCCGCCGGCATGGCATCGGGCGTGAACGCCACCTTCTCGCGTACCGGCAAGGGCGCAGTCTGGTGGTTGAGTCCGAGGGCGAGCAGGGTCATCTTGGCGTGGATCGGCTAAGCTTGTAACCAGGCGTGCGCAGACGCAGCTGGATCAATGGCAATGACAATAGTGTACCGCCTTCCCTTTCGATTCTTGACCCTGCTGCTCGCTGGCACGGTCACATTGGCTGGTTGCGCCAGCCTGCCTGCCGGCCATAGTGCCGCCGCTACGCCACAGCCTTTGCAACATCTGACGTTGTCGCCGGTGTTGCCTGCCGACGACGTACTGGCCATGAAGATGGCCGGACAGTTTGCGTTGGAAGGCGGCGATGTCGCCGCCGCGGCGCAGGAATTTTCCCGGGCGGCGGCGCGCAGCGAGGATCCCGCCCTGGCTGCGGAAGCCGTACAAATCGCCATCGCTGCCAGGGATTGGGATCTGACGCGCTCGGGCATCGCACGTTGGCAGCTATTGCGCAGCGACGATCCGGAGTTGTGGCAGGCGCAGGCGGTCATCGCCCTGCACGACGGCAACGCTGCTTCCGCACTGGCCGATCTGCAGCGACTCACGCGCGAGCCGGGTGCCAAGGGCTGGAATGGGATTGCGCGCGTACTCGCGTCTGCTGGCGACAAAACGCAGGCCGCGGATTTGTTGCGCACGCTTGCCCAACCCGAGGCGCTGGGCGACAGATCCGCCACCTGGGTGGCAGTCAGCGAATTGGCCGATCGCCTCGGTGCACACGCACTCGCGCGCTCGTTGTCGAGCGCTGCGGTGGCACGCTTCGGCGACGCCGACGCGAGCGTGTGGGCCGCACAACTCAAGCTCAAGGACGGCGACAAGGCTGGCGCACGCGCGTTGTTCGCCAAGGCGCTGGCCAAACATGGCGACGATGCGCATCTGCGTGTGGCCTGGGCGAGTGTACTTGGCGAAATGGGCGAGAACGCCGAAGCCGCGCGCGTGCTCGCACAGGGCAAGCAGAATGACTACAGCTACGCCGCACGTGCTGCGTACGCGGCGCGCGCCGACGACAAGACATTGAGTGAACCGCTGTATCGCGAACTGAAAGCGGACAAGTCGCAGCGTTCGGGCATGCGTCTGAATCTGCTTGGCGAATTGGCCGAATTGCTCGGACGTCGATCCGAGGCGCTGGATTGGTACGCGCAGGTGCCGGGCAGCGACGAGCATTGGCCGCAGGCGCAGTTGCGACGCGCCCTGTTGCTCGACCAAACCGGCCACACGGCGCAGTCGATGGACATGCTGCATCAGTTGCAGGCGCGCAGCGGCGACGACGACAAGCAGGTCGGCGATGCGTTCCTGATGGAAGCTGAAATCCTCGACAAACATCAGCGCGGCGAAGATGCCGTCGGCGTTTATGATCGCGGCCTGCTCGCGATGCCGGACGATCCGCGCCTGCTCTACGCGCGCGCCCTGCTCAACGACGATCTGGGTCATGTCGATGCGGCTGTGAACGACCTGCGTCAGTTGCTCGCATTGCAGCCGGACAACGCCGATGCGCTCAATGCACTGGGCTACACCCTGGCCGATCGCACCCACGAGCAGGCCGAGGCACTGAGCTTGATCGAACGGGCGCTCGCACTCAAGCCCGACGAGCCGGCGATCATCGACAGCATGGGTTGGGTGCAGTACCGGCTCGGTCATCTGAATGATGCGGTGAAAAATCTGCGCACTGCATACGCCAAGCAACCAGATCCGGAAATCGCCGCGCATCTGGGCGAGGTGCTGTGGGTGTCCGGGCACAAGGACGAGGCGCGCAAGATCTGGGCGCAGGGCCAGAAAAAGGATGCGAAAAACAAGGTGCTGCTGGAAACGATCAAGCGGCTGGCAACGTGAAGTATATAAATCCACAAATGCTTGCGCGGATCGGCTCGGTCTGCGCATTGTCCGCGCTCGCCGCCTGTGCGCCGCTACACGTGCGCGAAACGCCTGCTGCGCTGGCCGCGCAGCAGGCGCGCGAGGCGCGACTGGCGCCGCAAACACGCTGGACCCTGGTCGCGCATATCGGCGTATCCAACGGAAACGATGGCGGCAGCGGTGAGTTGACCTGGACGCAAGCTGGCGACAACTATCGTTTCAGTGTTCGCGCGCCGGTGACCGGCAAGACCTGGACCCTGAGCGGCGACACGACGCATGCCATGCTCGCAGGCGTCGATCCGCAGCCGGATATCGGCAATGACCCACAACGGCTGTTGAAGGATCGTCTCGGCTGGGATGTGCCGCTGGCCGAGCTGGGTGCCTGGATACGCGGCATGCGCGCTGCCGGATCAGCGGCGTCCGTGCAATACGACGCGCAGAATCTTCCCGCCGTGATCGAGCAGGACGGCTGGAAGGTCGAATACCGCGACTGGTTTGCCGACCGCGATCCACCGCTGCCACGCAAGGTGTTCGCGAGCAAGGGGCAGGCGCGGGTACGCGTGGCGATCGAGAGTTGGAAATTCCTGCCGTAGGCCGCGTGACAGTTTGCTCAGAGATCGGTTTTCGGCAGCTTGCGCAGCAACGCATCCTGCTTGCGGCGTGATAGGCGGGAAAATGCGGCAATCATTCTGGCGACGCGGTCATCGGCGGCATAGAAATAGGCCGTCGGCAGGTTCAAAACCTTCGCCAATCGGGCAGTTGTGTGGATATCCGGTTCGTGGATACCGGTCTCATAGCGATTGATACGAGCGGAAGCAATGAACTCGTCGAGTCCTGCGTTGATGCCTAGCTGTTTTTGAGACAAACCCACATCTTCGCGGGCGCGGCGCAGGCGCATGCAGAAGATCGCTTTGGAGGAGGCTGCTGGCACCCAAGCTCCGCATGGACGGGGAGCTTCGAGAATCGTAGCGTTGCCCAGAATTGGATACTTCGAATATCGTAGTATCGGCCCGCGCTATTGGCGATCGTGCGGTTTTGGACCGACCTCCGGTAGCAAATGTAAACATTGACATTAACAAGCGGTGCGGGTTTGTGATATATCGCAAGGCAGCGCGGATCAAAGAGCGTGTGGATTCGCAGGGAGGTTGTGTATGCAGCGCGATTATTTGTACTTCGGCCTGGGTCTGGTCTTGGCGAGTGCCTTGCTTGCGAGCGGCTGCGTTTGTGCCCAAGAACTTTGTGGCATCGACTCGATTTTCTACAACGGGTTCGAGACGACCACGAGCAATCCGGCATCCACTTCGTCGCCTGGCGCGATCCTCTCGCCAGGTGTAGCCACGAGCATCACCGGCGGCAGTCTGGCGGTCACGATCACGTACCCGGCCAACAGCGCGACGGTAAACGGGCCGACGACCGAGATTGCCGGAACCTTCACCGGTCCAACCGATACGGGAATTACCGTCAATGGCGTTGTGGCATATACCGACGGCGGCAACTTCCTTGCGTCCGCCGTGCCGCTGCAGGCCGGTGCCAACACCATCAATGTCACCGCGACCACAATCACCGGCAACACCGCCAGCACATCCATTGGCCTCACCCAAGGCTCGGGGAGTCCGGACGTTGTCA
>JBOHYL010000098.1:0-28379 GCA_050737915.1 Rudaea sp. | reverse complement strand
GGCTATGTGTTCTCGACCGGCAGTAAGTTCTTCACCAATGTCACCGATTACTACAATTGCCGGAAGGCGCAAGGCGACAATTACACGAACTGTAACTCGCCGTACGATTCGGTTCAAATCACCGGATTCCAGAACGGCAACAAGAACCTGAAATACATTACCGCCAAATCGTTCGGCGCCGGTGCGGTGTGGTCGCCTACCAGCAATTTCAACATCAAGACCGACTATTACCGGGTCAAGATTGACAATGAAGTGAACAGTTACTCGCTCGACACGATTCTGCAGAAAGAAGCAGACTGCCGTCTGGGCCATACCCGCGGCGGCACGCCGGTGGACGGCAGCTCGCCGGCTTGCCAGCAGTTCATCTTGGATGTCGGTCGCAATGCACTCAATGCGCCCATCAATCCGGGTGGGTTGAATAGCGTTACCACCGTCCCGATCAATGTCTCCAACGAAACCGTGTCCGGCATCACCGCCAGCGCCCAGTACAAATGGGACGCGGGCCGTGCCGGCGACTTCACATTCGGCGCCGATTACAACACCACGCTCAAGCATGTGTACAAACAGTTCCCGGACGATCCGGAAACCGATTTGTTGCGCCTGCGATCCTATGGCAACCTGTTCAAGGACATCGGATCGGGCAGTGTGACCTGGGATATCGGCAAGTGGAGCACCACGGTTCGTGGCATCCGTTACGGCAAGACCTGGAGCTACGATGCGAGCCGTTTGGTCGGCCCGTGGATCACCTACAACGCCTCGTTGCAGTACAACTTCAGCGACGACGCGGCGGTAACCCTGATCGGCAACAATGTGTTCAACTCGCGGCCGCCGCAGGATCCGACGTTCTCGGCATTCCCGTACTACGATATCTTCAGCTACAACGGCTTGGGCCGCTTGGTGTTGGTGGAATTCAACATGCACTTCGGTGCGGGTAGCGGCAAAGAGTAATTTCGCCTAACACCGTAACGCTTGGTAAAGGGCTGGCCTTCGGGCCAGCCCTTTTTTGTCCGCGCGATGAAGAAGCGTCGGTTTGTGGTCAGCTGCCGGCGTTCGCCAACAACGACGCCAGCGGCGTCAGTTGTCGTTCGTATCGACGCCACTCGCCGAGCGCGCGTTGATGGATTGGCTCGCGTACCTGGGCGGCGCTCAGGGTGGCTACGGCGCTTTCGTTGCGTTGTAAATCGATACAGCTCGCCTCATACGCCAGTCCGCAGAACTGCAGGGCTTGTCGGGCGACGGTTTCGCTATCTTCGATGAGGGCTTCGTAGGATACGTCCAGAATCTGCGCCGGCATGACCCGCTTCCAATGATCGATGACACGGCGGTAGCGCAAGTAATACGCAGCGAGTGCGTCCATGTTGTAACTGTAGGCGTAGCCGGTGCCGAAATAGGCGCGGTAATTGGAAAAGCACACATCCATCGGCTCACGCGTCATATGCAGAATGCGCGCCTGCGGCAGGGCGCGACGGATGAAGGCGACCTGGATCCAGTTGATCGGCATCTTGTCGACATAAAAACGCTTGCCTTCGGCGCGCCATTGGGTTTGGGCCAGATAGCGCGTGCCGACTTCGGCAAAGTCCAGCGTCGGTATGCGGGCGAGTATCGTCTCGTCAAGCGGTTGCACGGTGACGTGATCGGCGCACCAGCGCAGCGCGCGCGCAAAATCGCCCAGTTCGCCGACGGAAACGACCTGCGAATGACTGCCCAGAATGCGATCGAGCAAGGTCGTGCCCGAGCGCGGCATGCCGACGATGAAGATCGGTTGCGGTCCAGACTGTTTGGGTGCCGTGTGGCCGAAAAAATCGGGGGTGCACAATTCCATGAGCCGGTCGCAGATCGCGCTCTCGCGTTCGCCGTCGTAACCGCTACCTGCGAACATGACCGCTGCGCCGCGTTGCAAGGCCTTGAACGCCTGCTCGTAGTCGCCGATATCTTCCAGCTCCTTGTACAGCGCATATTCCAGTGCGCCATGATCTTCGCTGCCCGGCGCAACCCGGGCCAGGCGTTCGCGTATTGCAGATAAATGATTGCCCTGAACCGTTTGCTTGCGCAATCGGGCCATGGTGACGCAGGCACGCCCGTAGATGTGGCCGTTGGCAAGAAACGCATTTAGTTCGCGTTCGGCTTCGTCCAACCGGCCGTTGAACATCAACTGTACCGCGTAAATGAAACGAAAGTCCGGACCGTCGTGCCCGAGCGTGCGAGCGCGTTCGAGCATGGCCAGAGTTGCGGCATGGTCGCCGATCATTTGCCATGAGCTCGCCAGCCGCGCCAGCACGGCACCAGACTCGCAACGCGCGATCGACGGTTGCAGAAGGCAGTCTTTGGCCGCGACCACTTCACCAACCTGCAATAACGGCGGCACGATCCGACACGCGCATGCTGGATCGTCCGGCATAACCCGCAACGCATCGAGCGTGTGACGGGACGCCTCGCGCAGACGATTATCCGTGTACGCAATGGCGCCGAGTTGCAGGTGTGCATCGAAATCCGATGGCTCGCGTTGAACCAGCGTCTCAAGCGCGATGCGCGCAGCGATTCGCTGATTCTGCTCGAGGTAGCGCTGAATGCGCTGGCGTAACCGTTCGCTGGAAACGCCGGACATGTCGATTTGTCAGGCGTATTGCAAAACGGAAATATCGGCGATGTCGAGAAACATCCGGCGCAGACCGGCGAGCAGTGCAAGGCGGTTGCGGCGCTTGCCGGCATCTTCGGCCATGACCATCACTTGATCGAAAAACGCATCGACCGGCGCGCGCAAACCGGCGAGCAAGCGCAGCACGTCGAGGTAGCGACACTGCGCAAGCAACGGCGCGATTGCGGTTGCAGTGGTTTGGATATGCCGATGCAATTGTGTTTCAGCGCCGGCGTCGAGCAGGCTTGCGTCCACGCGTCCGCCCGTCGTTGCGTCTGCTTGGCGCAGGATATTGCCGATGCGTTTGTTCGCGGCCGCCAGTGCCGCGGCTTCCGGCAGCTTGGCGAATTCCGCGACCGCGCGCAGACGGCGGTCGAAATCGGTCAAAGTTTCCGGGTCGACCGCGCGCACGGCATCGAACTGGTCCGCTCCGAATCCTTGCTCGGAATAATAGCCGCGCAGACGTTCAATCACGAAGTCGCGCAGTTCTTGGGTCAAGCTTGCTTTGGAATCGGCTGGTGGCCCGGGTTTGCCCGGTTTCTGCAACGAACGCAGTTCCGGCAGCAATTCCACCGCTTCGCGCAGCAGCGCTTCCAGATCCAGCTCAAAGTCGCCTTCGATCAATGTGCGCGCCAGTCCCAAGCCGGTGCGGCGCAGGGCGAACGGGTCCTTGTTGCCCGACGGTTTCTGACCGACGGCGAAAATGCCAGCCAGCGTGTCCAGCCGCTCGGCGATGGCCAGTACCTGCGCAATCTTGCCGGTGGCGATGCCATCGCCGGCGAAGCGTGGCCGATAGAATTCGTCCAGCGCCTGCGCAACGTCGGCGTTCTCGCCGCTTGCGGCGGCGTAGTAGCGACCCATCACGCCCTGCAGTTCGGGGAATTCGCCAACCATGCGCGACATTAGGTCGCACTTGCTCAGGCTGGCTGCACGCGTGGCCAGCGCGGCGTCGACGCCGACGCGATTGGCGATCACGCGCGCCAGTTCGGCCACGCGTACGCACTTGTCCCAAACACTGCCGAGCTGCTGCTGATAGGTGACGGACTTGAGCGCTTCCTGCTGCGTGGCCAGCGGCGTTTCCAGATCCTCGTCGTAGAAGAACTTGGCATCGGCGAAGCGTGGTCGGATCACGCGCTCATAGCCTTTGCGGATTTCGTCGGGATCCTTCGACTCGATATTAGCAACGCCGATGAAGTGCGACGTCAGACTGCGATTACCATCCAGTACAGAGAAAAACTTCTGATTCTTCTCCATTGTCTGGATCAGCGCTTCCTGCGGAACTTTCAAAAATACCTGATCGAAGGTGCAACTGATCGCGCTCGGCCATTCAACAAGATTACAGACTTCTGCAAGATTGTCCTCATCGATGAGCACAGTGGCATCAAGTTCCTGTGGGTTTGATCGTATTTGTCCGATGGTTGAAGCAAGCTTGTCGGTGATTGCACGCCTTCTTTCATCCGGGTAGACCAGCACCTTGGCCGCACGCAACGCATCGACATACGCATTCGCGTCGGCAATTGGCACCGGCTGCGGATGCAGGAAGCGATGCCCGCGCGATTCGCGTCCACTCTTGATGCCAAAGATTTCTGCATCGATAACCTTGTTGCCATGCAGGATCACGATCCAATGCACAGGGCGCACGAAAGCGTAGTCGTGATCCCCCCAGCGCATCGGCTTAGGGATGGGCAGGGTTTTTAGTGCCTCGATGATGATTTCCTGCATCAACATCGCGGTGGGTTTGCCCTTCAGTTGCGCGCGATGTACGAACCACGCTCCCTTGTCGCTTTCAAGTTTTTCCAATCGTTCGACGTTGACGCCGCAGGATGTCGCGAACCCAAGCAAGGCCTTGGTCGGGTGGCCGGCGGCATCCAGTGCCGCGTTCAGCGCCGGGCCGCGACGTTCGACCGACTGATCGGGTTGCGTCGTGCCGACGCCGGGCACCAGCACAGCCAGCCGGCGCGGTGAGTTGTACATCTTCGCAGCGCCGGCTGCAGCGGCGATGCCGCGCTTGGCCAATCCTGCGCAAACGCCATCAGCGAACGCTTGGGTGAGTTGATCCAGCGCTTTGGGCGGTAGTTCTTCGGTGCCAATCTCGATCAGCAGTGGCTTGGTCTCAGCCATGCGCAGCCTCCTTGCGTCGCGTGAGTTTTTCCAGCTGCGCGACATACGCTTCGGCCACCGCACGCGCGATCGTGCGCACTCTCAGGATGTAGCGCTGGCGTTCGGTCACCGAAATTGCGCGGCGCGCGTCGAGCAGATTGAACGCGTGGCTGGCCTTGCACACCTGATCATAAGCAGGCAGCGTCAGGTCCAATTCGACCAGCTTTTTCGCCTCGCCCTCGCACACATCAAACCAGTGCAACAGTTCCGGCACGTTGGCGTATTCAAAGTTATAGGTACTTTGTTCGACCTCGTTCTGATGAAACACGTCGCCATAAGTAACGGTGCCATGTGGTGCCACGGTCCAGACCAGATCGTAGACGTTGTCGACGTTTTGCAGATACATGGCCAGGCGCTCCAGACCATAGGTGATCTCGCCCGTCACCGGTCTGCATTCCAGGCCGCCGGCCCGCTGGAAATAAGTGAACTGGGTCACTTCCATGCCGTTGAGCCACACTTCCCAACCCAAGCCCCAGGCGCCGAGCGTGGGTGATTCCCAGTTGTCCTCGACCAGGCGCAGATCGTGCACCAGTGGGTCGATGCCGAGTGCAGTGAGCGAGCCGAAATAACGGTCCAGGATGTCGTCCGGATTGGGTTTCATCACCACCTGGTACTGGTAGTAATGCTGCAATCGATTGGGATTCTCGCCATAGCGGCCGTCGGTAGGACGGCGCGAGGGCTGCACATAGGCTGCGGTCCACGGTTCGGGCCCGAGCGCGCGCAGGAATGTCGCTGGATGAAATGTGCCCGCGCCGACCTCGGTATCCAGCGGCTGGATCAGCGCGCAGCCTTGGCTCGCCCAATAGCGGTTCAAGGTCTGGATAATGTCCTGAAAAGTTGGTCCTGGCATGCGATTCATGGTTCGCGGTGAAAAGCGCGTTAGTATAGCGGTGCAGGGCTTGATTTTCCGAAGGTTTCGCATGGCCACCGTTCCGCCACGTTCGAAATTCACCGAACCCGCCGCGCCGCCGCTCGGCCTGCACCGGCGGCTGGATCTGGACGCAGTGCTGGCCGCGCTCAAGCACGATGGGTTGATCTCCGAATCTGACCGCTTGCGCGCCCGCGCCGACGGACGCAGCGGCCACGGCAAACTCGAGCTGCATCCGCTGGTGCTGATCGCCAACCAGAAGCTGACCAATCCGCTGGACAGCAAGCCGCTGAGCCTGGAAGTGCTCACCCACTGGCTGGCGGACAAGGCCGGGCTGGCGTACCTGAAAATCGATCCGATGAAGGTCGATGCCCCGGCAGTAACTCAAGTGATCTCGCATGCTTACGCGCAGCGTTATCGCATTCTGCCCGTCGCCGTGAGTCCATTGCAGGTCGTCATCGCCACCTGCGAGCCGTTCGATACGCGTTGGCTGGCGGATCTGGGCCACATCCTGCGTCGCGATATTCAGCGTGTGGTGATCAACCCTCTGGATCTGAACCGCTATCTGGCCGAATTCTACGGCGTGCAACGTTCGATCCAGAAAGCCCAGGATGCCAAGCTTGATGGTGGCACCGACGGTCGCGCGATCCTGAATTTCGAGCAGTTGCTGGATCTGGGCAAGACCGGCGACATCGGCGCGGACGATCGTCACGTCGTGCACATCGTCGATTGGCTGCTGCAATACGCGTTCGATCAGCGTGCGTCCGACATTCATCTGGAACCGCGTCGCGACATGAGCCCGATCCGCTTCCGTATCGACGGCGTGATGCACAAGGTATTCGAGCTGCCCACGCCGGTCATGGTGGCAGTGACCTCACGCGTGAAAATCCTCGGGCGCATGGATCTGGCGGAAAAACGCCGTCCACAGGATGGCCGCATCAAGGCGCGCTCGGCCGAAGGCCGCGAAGTGGAAATGCGCCTGTCGACCATGCCGACCGCGTTCGGCGAAAAAGTCGTGATGCGTATTTTCGATCCGGACATCGTGGTCAAGGAATTCCGCCAGCTCGGCTTTTCTGCCGAGGAAGAACAGATCTGGCGGCACATGGTCGAGCGCCCGCACGGCGTCGTGCTGGTCACCGGGCCGACCGGATCGGGCAAGACCACGACGTTGTATTCCACGCTCAAACATCTGGCCACGCCCGACATCAACCTGTGCACGTTCGAGGACCCGATCGAAATGGTGTCGCCGGAATTCAACCAGATGCAGGTGCAGCCGGCGATCGACTTGGATTTCGCGTCCGGCGTGCGCACCTTGATGCGGCAGGACCCGGACATCATCATGATCGGCGAAATCCGCGATCTGGAAACCGCGCAGATGGCGATCCAGGCCTCGCTCACCGGACACCTGGTGTTGTCGACGCTGCATACCAACGACGCGCCCAGCGCGCTGTCGCGGTTGCTTGATCTGGGCGCGCCGCATTACCTAATCCAATCCACCCTGGCCGGCGTCGTCGCGCAGCGCCTGGTGCGCACTTTGTGTCCGCATTGCAAAGCCGAAACGACCCTTGATACGAATGGCTGGGACGCGCTGGTGCACCGCTGGCGTCTGCCGCCGCCGCCGCGCGCATTTGCGCCCGTTGGTTGCCTTGAATGCCGCAACACCGGTTTCCTCGGTCGCACCGGCATTTACGAGATGATGCGCATCTCGCCGCAGTTGCGGCAGATGATTCAGCCGACGCTGGATTTGGCCCGACTTGGCGAAACCGCACTGGCCGAAGGCATGCGCCCGTTGCGCGTTTCCGCTGCGCAGCAGGTCGCACGCGGCGTGACCACCATCGCCGAGGTCGTCGGCATATTGCCGCCGGTGGAAACGTGACCATACTGATCGTGCAGACCGGCACGGCGGTGCCGGCCGTGCGCCGGCGGCTGGGCGATTTTCACGAATGGTTTCGCCGCGGCATGGGGCTGACGCCACGCCACACAGGGGTCGTGCGTGTGGATCGCGGCGCGCAATTGCCGCCACTGCGCGGGCTCGGTGGCATCGTCGTTACCGGCTCCGGCGCGATGGTGACAGACCGCCTGGAATGGAGCGAAACCACCGCACGCTGGCTGCGCCGCGCGGTGGACGCGAACGTGCCAGTGCTCGGCGTCTGCTATGGGCATCAGCTGCTCGCGCATGCGCTCGGCGGCCGGGTCGATTACAACCCGCATGGCCGCGAGATGGGCACGGTGCGGATTCGCTGTGCGCCGGCGGCAGCGGACGATATCCTGTTTGGCGTGGCGCCGAAGACGTTTACGGCACAAGCCACACACCTACAGTCGGTGCGGCGTCTACCGCGCGGCGCGGTCGTGCTGGCGAAATCCGCGTTGGACGACCATCAGGCCGTGCGCTATGCGCCGGGGGTGTGGGGTTTCCAGTTCCACCCCGAATTCGGCGCCGGCCACATGCGCGCCTACATCCGCGCACGCGACGGTGCGCTTGCCGACGAGGATTTCGATGTGGCGGGAATGCTTTCTGCAGTCGCACCCTGCCCGCAGGCGCGCGCCTTGCTGCGGCGTTTTGCACGGTTCGCATCGCGCTGAATCCGCCAAAACAAAAACGGCCCGTTTGGGCCGTTTCGTTCTTGCATCCGCGTCCCGCGATGGCGGAACGCGGACGATGAGGAAAACTTACTTCTTGCCCTTGCGCGATCCGCCAGCCTTGACCGAGGCGAGATAATTGTTGATGGCTTCGTTGGTGACATCGTACAGTGGGCGGCCAGCGACGGCGGCAGCAGCCTTCAGACTGTCGCGCGTTTTCTTCGACACGCGCAGGCTAGCGTCGCGTGTATCTTCGTTCTTTGCCATGTTCATCGACTCCTGTTTCGGGGTTTGTGGTGAAAGTGGAAAATGCACCAAATGCGGCAGTGCAGTCTATGCCAGAATGCTGCAAAAGACAAATTGCAGCATTGTCGCGAAGCGCGTTGCAGCGCGGCAAATTCACGATCGCGCGATGCTCAGGATTCAGCCTTGCTGCGGCGTGTCCATGGGCTTGCGGTGGCGCACGAAAAGACGCACGGCGAGTACGCCAACTTCGTACAGCAGGCACATCGGGATCGCCAGCATCAACATCGACAGCGCGTCCGGCGGAGCCACGATGGCGGCGATCACGAACACGCCTAGGATGACGTATGGCCGCTGTCGCGCCAATTGCGGCGCGGTTACCCAGCCAAGCAGGGCGAGCAGGAAAACAACCACCGGCACCTCGAAGCACACACCGAACGCGAAGAACATCGCGAGTACGAAATCCAGATACTTGCCGATGTCGGTCATCATCGACACCCCGGTCGGCGTGACGCTGAGTAGAAACACGAACACCTTGGGCAGCACCAGGTAATACGCGAACGCACAGCCCGCATAGAACATGATGACGCTTGCCACGAGCAGGGGCAGCGCGAGTTTCTTCTCGTGGCGGTACAGACCGGGCGCAACGAAGCGCCACAACTGATACAGAATCGCCGGCATCGCCAGAAACAGCGCCACGACTGCAGCCAGCTTGATCGGTGTCATGAACGGCGCAGCGACCTCGATCGCCACCATGTGCGAACCGCTGGGCAAGCGCGTGAGCAACGGCTCGGCAATGAAGTGATATAGACGGTCGGCGAACGGCAGCAACGCGACCAACACGATCAGTACCGCGGCGATGGCCTTAAGCAGGCGGGCGCGCAACTCGATCAGGTGCGAGATGAACGACGTCTCGTGATCGTCCGCACCCGTTTCGGGTTCAGCGCTGCTCATCGGACGCGGCCGGCGGGTCGGGAGGCTTTGGCGAGCCGTGTACGGCATCGCGCAACACGCTATTGATATTGGCGCGCGGGTCGAGGTCGGCAACATTGCCCTGGATCGATCGCTTGAGTTCCTCGGCAGCCAGTTCGCGTTCGATTTCACTACGCATGTTCTGCCAACTTGCTCGCGCGCGCCGCAGCAGCACGCCGGCGGTGCGCGCTGCTCCCGGCAACCGCTCGGGACCCAACACGAGCAGGGCGACCACCGCGATCAGGGCGAGTTCGCCGGTACCGATATCGAACATGACGGCGTCTACGGCTTGTTGTCGGCCTTGTTGTCGGCGGACTGGCTCTGCTGGCCCGGTGGCGGATCGGCCTTGAGCTGCTCCTGTTCCGATTTGTTCTCGTCCTGCATGCCCTTGCGGAAATTCTTGATGGCTGCGGCCAGATCGCCGCCGATGTTCGGCAGTTTTTTCGTGCCGAAGATCAACACCACCACTACGATGATAATCAGCCAGTGCCAGATGCTCAAACCGCCCATTGCCCTTCTCCGATGTGAAACCACACGCCAGTCAACGCGTGCCGGTGCGACGCCGACATGCCGGAACGACCCGCAAGCCCGCGTCGTGGCCTACGCGTGCAGTTCACTGGCCCCCAAGGAACCTAACGTGAAGTGTACTCCTCCAAGCGGTCGCGGAAATCGACGACCGCGTCCGGAACATCGTGCACATCGCCGGCGAAGATACTGCGTGGCGTCGTGCCCTGCCCGTACACAGCCTGATCGGCGTTGTTGTCGATCGACAGCACGGAACCATCGAGGGCGACGCCGGCGAACAATCCGCGTGAACGCGACCAGGAATAGACCTCGGCTCTGAGCTGCGCATCAGTGGCGGCATTCGCCGCGCGCCCCACAGGGCCGGCAGCGACCGACGCGTCGGCGCCGAGTGTGAACTTGCCGTGCACGATCGAATCCACGCCGCGCTGGGTGCGAAAAACCAGGATCACGTCGGTGGATTGCACGCCGGCCTGGAAGCCGATGCTACCGCCGCCCAGACCGATGAACACCGGATTGCTCCACACATCGTCCGGCGTCTTGATCGCTAGCAGGCCAAGGCCGTGGCGCCCGCCGATGATGAGGCCTGCCTTGATTACGTCCGGAATCACGGCGATTGCATAGGCATCGCGCATCAATCTTGCCGGAACGCGGCTATCGGGCGCCTGCATGATCTGCTTGAGTACCCGCACCGCATTCGCCGCGCGGGCGTTTTCCTGTTCGCCGGCACGAGCGCTGCCGGCATGGGCGAGCGTCAGAGCGATGCAAACGACGAGCAACCAATGGCGCATCAGGCATTTCCCTGGCAGTGGGCGGCGCGCGGCGGTAGCCGCACGCGGTGTCAGAGGTTTGGACGGTGCCGGCGCAGCCGAGTTCCGCCCAGCAGCAGCACGAGCGCGAATAGTATGGCCAGTACGCGCCAGGAAAGAATGGGGACGGCAGCCGAATTCGCGGTCGCGGCGCAAACCGATGCGGGAATGGCCAGGCCCTTGATGCCGATATACGCCAGGTTCGGCGCGGAAGTTGGCGAAGACGCCGTAATCGCGCCCAACTTGGTCAACGCACCGGTGGCAGGCGCAAGCTGCGCCAGATCGCTCCACTGCGCCACTGCAGTATTGCCGGGCTGCGGCGGCACATAGTCGAGGATAGCCCACAACTGACCGCTCGGATCGAAGCCGGGGCTGGTGGTGGTGATGTAATCGACCGATTGGTAGCTGCCGATGAGCGTCGCGGTGGTGTGAATGGGGTCGATCGAATACAGGTTGTTGTTGCCTTGGCTGCCAGTGCCGTACAGCTTCGTGCCACGCGCCGCCAAGCCGGTGATCTTGACGCCGAGATTGCCAAGCGCGGTGACCGCCGCTGTGGCCGGATCCACCTGCCAGAATTGGCCAGTGCTTGCCGACATCCACAATTTGCCATCGCAGGTGAAGGCGAGGCCGAGGTCAAGTTGATTGGTTGTTCCCAGATTCAGGTTTCCGACGACGCTGGCCAGCCCGGTGGACTTGTCGATCGTGAGCAAGACCTTGCTGGAGCCTGCATCGGACACGGCGTAGAGAACGCCGGCGGGGCTGAACCCCAGTCCTTCGATATTGGCGATGGACTGCCCGTTGATCGTGCCGGCGCCGCCGATCTGGGTAGCCGTACTCGTCGTCAGATCGACGCTGTATAGAACATTGAACGCCTCGCCGTAACCGACGAGGTCGGCGGCACGTGCCTGGCTACCGAAGACGCCAAGCACAAGCGCTGCAAACAATGCGCGCAGGGGCATGCGGTACTCTCGTTACGTTCTTGTTGTAATCGTCAGCCACATCACATGGATGCGGCTACGCGAGTCTAGCAGGGAGTCCTGCGAAAACAAAGCCTTGGCACAAGGATGCTACACTGTGGCAGCGTCAGATCGTGATGCCACAACCTCTGGCGTCCTGGCGCAGGCACGGGCACAAAATATTGGGTTTATCCGTCTGCTGCGACCATCCATGCCGAATCCCGCTAATACACTCGCAGCCGAGTCGAACTCCGTCACGACTGCGGTTTTGCTGCTTAATCTGGGTACGCCCGACTCGCCGACGCCGGTAGCCGTGCGCCGTTATCTTGCGCAATTCCTGAGCGATCCGCGTGTGATCGACTATCCGCGCTGGTTGTGGTGGCCGATTTTGCAGGGCGTGATCTTGCCCCTGCGCCCGCGGCGCTCGGCGCATGCCTACGCCAAAATCTGGACCGCGCAGGGTTCGCCCTTGCTGGTGCACAGTCGTGCGTTGTGCGAGCGCGTCGCCACGGCTTGTCCGAGCCTGCGCGTGGAACTGGCGATGACCTATGGCGAGCCGGGAGTCCCCACAAGGGTCGCGCATCTACTCGCCGCCGGCGTGCGTCGGCTGCTGCTGCTGCCATTGTTTCCGCAGTACTCAGCCGCTTCCACCGCTGCGGCGCTGGATTCCGTGTTCGCCGCGCTGAGAACTCAACGTCGACTTCCGCAGATCCGCAGCATCGTCGATTACCATGCGGCGCCGGACTACATCCAGGCGCTTGCCGCCAGCGTGGAAAAGTACTGGTTCACCCATGGCCGCGGCGAACGTCTCGTGTTGTCGTTCCATGGTATTCCCGAGCGCTATGTGCGCTCCGGCGATCCCTATCACGAGCAGTGCCTGACCACGGCGCGTCTGCTGGCTGCGCGCCTGGGTATTGCCGATGTCGCGATCAACGTGTGTTTCCAGTCGCGCGTCGGCCGCGAGGCATGGCTCGCGCCGTACACCGACGCGACCTTGGTACAACTGGGGCAGGACGGCGTACGCCATGCGCAGGTGCTGTGCCCGGGGTTTGCGGTCGATTGTCTGGAGACGCTCGAAGAAATTGCGCTGCGCGCGCGCGACCAGTTCACGGCCGCCGGCGGCGAACGCCTGGATTACATTCCCGCGCTCAACGACAGCGCGTCGCACGTGCAGCTGCTGTGCGGTCTGATTGAACGTAACACCCAGGATTGGGCCGATGCCGGCGCGTGATATCGATCTGGATTTGCCGCGCCGGCGTCTGGCCGCACGTGCTTGGGGGGATCCGCTGTTGCCGCCGCTGCTCGCGCTGCACGGCTGGCTGGACAATGCGGCCAGTTTCGACGCGTTGGCGCCGTTGTTGAGTGCGGATTTCCACATCGTCGCGCTGGATTTTCCCGGTCACGGCCGTTCCGACTGGCGACCGCCCGGCATCTGGTATCACTTCATCGATTATCTGGACGATGTGCTCGCCGCGGCCGATGCGCTGCGCTGGCCACGCTTCGGCCTGCTTGGGCATTCGCTTGGTGGCGCAATTGCGAGCGCGCTTGCGGCGGTGTGTCCCGAACGCGTCGAGCGACTGTTGCTCATCGAGGCGCTCGGGCCGATCACGCTCGAAGCCGACGCCACCCTGCCCCACCTGAAGCGCGCGGTCGCGGAGCGCGGCGCTGCTGCCGGCAAGACCCCGCGCGTGTTCGCTACGCTCGATGAGGCGATCGCTGCACGTATGCGCGCGAACGACCTGTCGCACGCGGCGGCAGCCGCACTGGTCGCACGCGGTACACGTCCCGTACCGGGCGGACTGACCTGGTCGAGCGACCCGCGTCTGACCCTGACTTCGCCGATGCGCTATACCGAGGAACAGGTTCTTGCCGTATTACGCGGCATCCGCGCGCCGACCGCACTCGTGCTCGCGCAGCCGGAGCAACCCTATTTGTCGCGCGCGGTCATGCAGCAGCGCATCGACGCAGTTGTCGACATCCGCGTGCGGCGCCTGCCCGGTTCGCATCACTTGCATTTGGAGAACGCGCCGGCCGTGGCCGCCGCGTTGGCCGCGCTCATGCACCTGGCGGGGCGCTGATCAGGCGTCCAAGCTCGGCCTTCAACGCCTGCCCGCTGGCCTTGAGCCAGTCGCGTTGCGTGCGCCAATCCGGTTCGAGCGAGGCGACCAACGACCAGAAGCGCGGCGAGTGATCGCGGATGCGCAGGTGGCAAAGCTCGTGCACAACGACGTAGCGCAGCGCGTCCAGTGGAGCGAGCGCAAGGGCGAGATCGAGTGTGACCCGGTCGCGAGTATCCAGACTGCCCCACAGGCTTTTCAGCGGCTTGATCCGCACTGCGGTCGGGCCGCGGCCCAGTTCTGCGGTGTAGCGCGCAAGATAGCGTGACACGTCACGACGGATCTGCGCGTGCAGGAACGAGTGCAGCAACGAGCGCGCCGCCGGCAACGTACGCCGGTTGTGCGGCTTGGGCAGGTGCAGCATCAGGCGTTCACCGACCAGTTCGATCTGCGGATAAGCGCCGTCGCGCCATTGCAGGCGCGTGGTTTCCCCGCGCAGCGGCAGCAGGGTGGGAACGCCGGGCTTGAGCGGCGGCGGCAGGGCGGCGTCGCCCTTGAGTTCATCGAGTTTGCGTTCCAGCCAGTCCGCGTGTTTGCGCAGGAATGCGAATACCTGCGCTGGATGCGTTCCCTGCGGGTAGGACACCTGGGCGCCGCCGGAGGTGACGGTCAGGCGCAGGCGGCGGGCACGCGGGTGCGCGCGACGCAGCACCTTGATGGTGTCGCCATCGGGGGTTGCCAGTTCGAGATAATTGGTTTGCGCGACAGTCATGATCGTATCGGGTCGATTAGTGCCAAGCCCCGGGCTGCGCCTTCAGCGTGCGTTGTTCGGCCGGGGCAGACCGAACCACTGGTCGAGCTTTTGCAGCAGGCGTTCCAGTTCCAGCGTCATCAGGACGAACGTCGCGTCGAGATCGGCGTTGTCCGAGTCGCGTTCGGATTGGCCGAGTTCGTCCTGCACCACATCGAGCAAGCGCAGCTTGCGTACGGTCAGATCCTCGCCGAGCGTAAAACCCACACGCCCATCGAACACCAGCCCGAGCGCGAACACCTGCTTGCCACTCTTGAGATGTTCGCGCACCTCGTCGGTTTCAAGGTCCTGGCGGCGACAGCGCACCACGGCGCCGGATCCGGCCGGATCGCGCAGTTCGCATTCGTCGCCGAGCACAAGACCTTCCGGTAGCTTGCCACGGATCAGCCAGTCCGTCATCAGCCGGCGTGGCGATTCCTCCTAAGCCAGGGCACGGCAGGAAAGCTGCCAAGTGCCCGCGCAATTGACCTGGCGCTAGTGCGGTTTGCAGTATTTACGACGAAATAGCCGGATTTTATCGACAGATAGCAGGTAATTAACGACAATTTTGGAAATGCGCGTGGCAGCAGATTGGCCTGCACCTTAGTCTTTCAGACGCGTGCGCTCCCGCGATCCGATCTCGTAGCCATCTTCTTTGATCTTCTGCAAACGCGCAGGTAATTCCTCAAAAGTAACCGGATTCGGCAGCGAACGATGTTCTGTGCGATATTCAGCAGGATGTGGTCGCCCACACGATGAGAAAGGACTGCTTCGTGGCGACCCAGTGGCGAGATAAAGCCGCTCGTGGACAAGTTCGAGCATACCGCAGGCGCGCAGCTGGTGGCGTTCCAGACTGGTATCGAGTTTTTGGAGCACAACCCGTGCTGGCGGGAAAGCGAAACACACTCAGATTGCGAAACCACGCGGGCAAACCGACCGGTAACCAACGGGATGGATGAGCTGCGGATTATTCCGCCATGCCATCGCCGAGCAGCCAGTCGGACTGCCCGCGGCGCGACGACGAGCTGCTGCCAAGCGTGGCGAAATCGAATAGATTGCGGTCGGCCAACTGCGACGGCGCGATTGTCGCAAGTGCACGAAACACGTTCTCGATGCGGCCGGGGTGCAGGTGCTCCCACTCGGTCAGCATCTGCTTGATCGCCTTGCGTTGCAGAGTTTCCTGCGCGCCGCACAGGTTGCACGGCATGATCGGAAACTGTTGCTGCTGCGCGTACTCGGCGATGTCGCTTTCCTTGCAGTACGCGAGCGGACGGATCACGACATGCTTGCCGTCGTCAGACAAAAGCTTCGGTGGCATTGCTTTGAGTGCGCTGTGATGGAACAGATTCAGGAACAGCGTTTCGACGATATCATCGCGGTGATGACCAAGCGCTATTCGTGTGAATCCTTCGCGTTCGGCAAACGCGTACAGTGCGCCGCGACGTAGGCGCGAACAAAGTCCGCACATTGTCCTGCCCTCGGGCACCACGCGCTTGACCACACGATAGGTACCCTGTTCCAGGATTCGGAACGGCATGTCGATGCTGCGCAGGTATGCCGGCAGCACCTGCGCATCGTAACCGGGCTGTTTCTGGTCCAGGTGCACGGCGACAAGCTCGAAGCGCACCGGCGCCTTGGCCTGCAACTGACGCAGCAACGCCAGTAGCGTGTACGAATCCTTGCCGCCGGAAAGGCACACCATGATGCGGTCGCCGTCCTCAATCATGTTGTAGTCGGCGATTGCCTGTCCGCACTGGCGGCGCAGGCGCTTGGCCACCTTGTTGGCGTCGAGGTCGTGTTTGCGCGCGGCGGCGGCGGTCATGGCGGGGCGGTTGCGAAGCGGGCCGCGCATTCTACGCTGGATTGCCGCGATGCTCGACCATTGTTGCGGCAAACGCCTGATTCTGCTGTAATACGCGGCTCGCTGGCGGTTTCGCCCGCGATTCCCGGCGCCCGCCGGGGCCGCTCCCACCCTGGCCAAGGGTGGCCCGTTCATACTCGAGGAAGGTTCCGATGGCCAAAGTCTGCCAAGTCACTGGCAAGCGCGCGCAGTCCGGCAACAACGTGTCGCATGCCAACAACAAAACCCGGCGCCGCTGGCTGCCGAACCTGCACGAGCGCCGCTTCTGGGTGCCGAGCGAGAATCGCTGGATCAAGCTGAAAGTGTCCACCCAAGCCCTGCGCACGATCGACAAGAACGGCATCGAAACCGTCCTGGCCGAGCTGCGCGGCCGCGGCGAGCGAGTCTGATAAGATCAGGTCTAAGGAGAACACCCATGGCATCCAAACGCGACAAGATTCGTCTGGTGTCCTCGGCCGATACCGGCCATTTATACACCACCGACAAGAACAAGAAGACCACGACCGACAAGATCGAAATGTAGAAGTACGATCCGGTCGTGCGCAAGCACGTGATCTACAAGGAAGCGAAGATCAAGTAATCGCTCGCGCACTCCAAACAAAATGCCCGCCAATTGGCGGGCTTTTTGTTTGCGTCGTCGTCGGTATCAGGCGGGTACCGGCAACAGTGCATAGCCGCGCAAGCGTGCGGAAAAGTCGGCCAGCGCGCGAATGCCGCTGGCTTCGGCTTCGCGGCACCAGTCCTGGAGGTTGGCCAGCATCGCTTCGCCACTGCCGTTGCCGCGTTCGATCACGCCGGCAAGTCGCGTGCGGAATTCGCAGACACGCGCTAGCAAGGGACGCTGTTTGACCTCATCATGCATGCGTGCCTGGGTGGCGTCGTCAAGCCAGCGACCGCCGTTGGCCAGTGCATGCCGCAGCGCGCGGGGCAGCGCCTTCACGCGTGCACCGGCATTCGCAGCTTCATCGCGTAGCGTCGGCGCGATGACGACGCGGAAATAATCCGTCATCACCTGGAAGCGGTGGCTGAGCACCGCCTTGATTGTTTCCGCATCGGGCAGCGGTACGTTCGCGCGTACGTCCAGCGACGGCGCCACGCGCATCACTCGGGCCAAGCCAAGTTTCTCGAAACCGCGAATCAGGGCCCAGCCAATGTCGAACTCAAACCGGCGCAAAGCGAACTTGGATGAGCTCGGAAAGGCGTGATGATTGTTGTGCAGTTCTTCGCCACCGATGAAGAATCCCCAAGGCGTGAGGTTGGTCGACATGTCGGCCGTCTCGAAATTGCGGTAACCCCACCAGTGGCCGAGACCATTGACCACGCCGGCGGCCCAGAACGGAATCCAGATCATCTGCAAAGCAGAGATCGCCACGCCCCAGACGCCGAATAGGACGATATTGATGACGAACATCAGAGTCGGCCCAATGTATTCGTGCGCGCCATAGACGTGGCGTTCCAGCCAGTCGTCGGGCGTGCCGCGGCCGTATTTTTCCATGTCGTCGGGTTTGCCGGCGGCAACGCGGTACAGATCCACGCCCTGCCACAGCACGGTATTGACGCCGAAAACCTTCGGGCTGTGCGGATCGTCCTCGGTTTCGCATTTGGCGTGATGTTTGCGGTGCACGGCGACCCATTCCTTGGTAACCATGCCCGTGGAAAGCCACGACCAGAAGCGGAAGAAATGCGTCACGACGGGGTGGAAATCCACGCCGCGATGCGCCTGGCTGCGGTGCAGGTACAAAGTGACGGCAAAGATCGTCAATTGCGTAACGACGAGAAAATACACGAGCTTGGCCACCCACGAGGCGTTGGCGATCCCGTGGATGAGGAAATTGAGAATAACGTCGAACATGATGGATTCCCGCAGCAGGATCGTTCACTATACGCGAGCGTGCTCACCCCGGCCAGTGACGTAGGGAACCTCAGATTAGCCTGCTACGCACCACAGCTTGCTGTGCCGGCGGCACGCAATTCGTCTTCGTTAGCGACGGTAAATCAGAGGTTCTTTGAGACCCCGGCAGACGTCCACACATTAAACTTTCGTTATGAGCAACGAATTGGCCGACATCGCCCGGCAATTGGTCGAGCTGCGCATCGAGCATCGTGATCTGGATGCGGCGATCACGCGACTTGCCGCCGACGCGCAATGCGACGAGCTGCAATTGAAACGCCTGAAAAAGCGCAAACTGTTGCTCAAGGATGCGATCACCAAGCTTGAGAGCAAGCTGATTCCGGATCTGGACGCCTAGGGGACCTCTGATTAACCGGTTATCAGAAGTCCCCTAGGCGTCGTCCTTGGAATCCTCGTCAGGGGACTCGGATTTGTCGGTCAGCGCGTCGCGCCGCTCTGGCGTGAGCTTGAGTATGCCGTGGCGGATTTCGCGCGAGAGTATCACTTTCGCGTCGCGTACGATGTCTTCCAGCGCAGCATCGAATTCCAGGCGGCCATTCGCATCCGGCCAGATCACGCGGCGCTCGCGCAGTTTCTGGATGAAACCACGGAACAGGGACTTGTCGAAGAACTCCGGCGCATTCAACTCGTGCAACAGCGACAGTCGCTGCGCGGTGAGCGTGCACAGGTTCTCCAGTTCGGCGCCGGTGAGTGCGTTTGGCCCACTGCGTACCAGCGCGGCGATTGCGATGTAGTAACGCTCGAACGCCTGCAACATGCTGTGCGCGATCGTGCGTAGCTGGAAAGCGCTATCGCTTTGGCCTGGTTCGCGCGCGAGAATGCGACCCTCATCCACTTGCGTTAGCAGGCCGCGCTCTACGAAGAATTCGATGATCGCGCCCATGCGCTCGGCAAAACCTGCCTCATCCCATGGCAGGAACAATTCGGCCTGGATAAACGGATAGATCATGCGGCCAAGGCGTAGAACGGTGTCGCGTGCAATCCGACGGTTGTTGAGGAAACAACACGCCACCCAGGCCGCGGCTGCGATCAGGTGCAGCACGTTGTTGCGGAAGTAGGAAAGCAGCACCGCGTTGCGGCCGTCACAGGTCAGCACGTCGCCGAGCGGATGCGCGATGCGGTCAAGCCAGCCCATGCGTTCACCGTAGGCGACGATCTCGGCGGGCGACAGCGCGGTGATGGTGACACGGTCCGAATATGGCATTGCCGTAAGCAGCGCCTTGACCAGGTCGAGCTGCGCCAGCAGATCCGATTCGGCCATCGCATGCTTGGGCGTGGACAGGATCGCGAGCGCGAGCAGGTTGACCGGATTCACGTCGGTGGCACGGTTGATATTGACGAGGATCTGCTCACCGAGGCGGTCGAGCACGCTGCCAAGCCATTCCGGTTTGGCGTCGGCGTCGCCGGTCGCATCGCGCCAGCCCGGGCTGGCGTCGTCGAGTACGGGCGTCAGTTCGATCGGTTCGCCGAAATTGAGCGCGACGTGGCCGTAATGTTGGCGCAGGACGCCACGCACCCCACGGATCAGGCTGAGCCAGGATTCCTTTTCCTTGGACTTACCCGACAGTTCGCCGATGTAGGACTTGCCTTCCATCAGCTTCTCGTAACCGATGTACACGGGCTGGAACAGCACCGGCCGGCGCGGCGCGCGCAGGAATGCGCGCACGGTCATCGAGAGCAACCCGAAACGCGGCGCCAGGGTGCGACCGGTGCGCGAGCGCGTGCCTTCGATGAAATATTCCATTGGCGCGCCACGGTCGATCAGCTGACCAATGTATTCCTTGAAAACAACCGCGTACAGTGCGTTGCCCTTGAAACTGCGGCGCATGAAGAACGCGCCACCCCGGCGCAGCAGCGGACCAAGTACGGGAAGATTCAGATTCACGCCGGCGGCAATATGCGGCACCACCAGTCCCGATTGATACAGTTGGTACGACAACAACAAGTAATCGGCATGACTGCGGTGACACGGCACGTACACCACCTCATGGCCGGTCGCGGCGGCACGCGCCTTGTCGAAATGGTGCACGGCGATGCCGTCGTAGAGCTTGTTCCAGAACGAGGTGAGCAGAAACGAGACCGAACGCACCACAGGATGCGAATAGTCGGCGGCGATCTCGCGGGCGAACGCGCGCGCCCGTGCGCGGGCCTGGTCGGGCGTGATTTTTTCCTTGATTGAGGCGGTGACGATCGCATCGCGCACCGGTTCGGTATTGAGCAGCGCGTCAACGACGATGCGCCGGTGCGACAGGTCCGGGCCGATAACCTGCGCGCGCACGCGGTGGAAGTGCGCACGCAGAACGCGCGAAACCTTGCGCAACATGCGCTCTGCCGGGGCGTCGCGCTCGGCATCGAGCGTCTCGCGCAGGCGCACGGGCGCAGCAAACTGGACGATGGTGTCGCGCCCGTTCAACAACAACGCGAGCAGGCGACGAAAGCGGCCGACGACGACCCAGTTCTCCGAAAACAGCACACGAAACCAGCCGCTATCACGATCCGGAGCGCGGCCGACGAAGATCGATACCGGCACCAGTTGCACATCCAGGTCTGCATGTGTGCGCACGGCATCGAGTAATTGCGCGAGTGTTTGTGAATGTGTGCGTGGCCGCGTACGGCGGTACAGCCAACCTGCACGCGGCGCCAGCGCGAACATCGAACGTGCCCGGCGCAGGCTACCCAATTGCAGTGGTCGCAGCGGTTCGGGCAGGCCCGCTTCGCGGCAGGCCTGCTCGAGAATCAGCGTGTCGGAAAGGCCGTAGCGTTCGCTGACATAGACGATGGGCAATTCAGTATCGATTTGCGCTAGCACGCCCGCCGGTTCGCGCCGGATGGCCAGCCACGGTTCAATGACGCGGCCCAGCGTACGCAGCCACCACGCGGCGCGCGGCGCGTCTGTAATAGGTGCGGCAGGGGCTGGCGTTAGCATGCGCCAATTGTACGGGACGCATAGGTTCAAAAAGCATTACTCGCCACTTCCTGTGGCTCGGCTTGCATCCCGGCTTAGCCGTTCGCGATCGCTCCCGGCGATTGCATTCGGCCCGCGCAAGGGCGGGCCGAATGCGTGCGCCATGTCGTGACGGCTTATTTGCCGGTGTCAGCCGCTGGTTGCGCGGCGGGCGCGGCCGATTTGGCCGACGCGGCGGCAATTTCGGTTTGATGCTTTTGCCACTGTTCGATCGCGTGCTTGCCGTACCAGCGGCCATCGACCTGTACCATCTGTGCCTGCGTCGTGAACGGTTTGCCGAATGCGGTGTAGGTCACTTTGACGTTGGCTGCGCCGCCGCTGGCGGATTCCGACTCTATTTTCACCGAGTCCAGGGCTTTGTCCATGTCCAGCCCGTATACGGCGAGCACCTGCTTGATGCCGGCGAGGACAATGCCGGCTTTCTGCATCGCCTGGTCGTAGCTCAGCGCCCGCGCTTCATCGAGCGATTTCAAATTGAGTGCGCGCGCGGTCTTGCAGATGTCGGCGATCGCCGCCTTGACCAGGGTCGGATCGGTGAACTTTGTCGTCTGCGCCCATTGCGCGGTGGCAGTGAGCAGATCCTGGGCCTGCGCTTTCTGCGCATCGCTCAGATCCTTGTTCTGCGCGATCGCACTTTGCGCGAAACCCTGACCCATCGCGATCATCATCGGCATCTGTTGTGCAGACTTTGCGTCGAACTGCTTCAGTTGCGGCTCGATCTGCGCATACATTTTTGCCTCGGCGTCCGGCGCGGTCAGCTTCGCTATCTTTTCGGCGAATTCCTTGCGGTCCTCGTCGGTGACTGGGTCCTTGTTCATGTCATTGGACCAGTCGGCCTTGAGCTTGACCACTTCCGGCGGCGGCAGCGAATTTTCTACCAACGCGGCCACATTATTGTCGCGCAGGGCTTTGATCGAGGCGGCAAGGGCGGCATCCGGCGTCGTCGGAGCGATGATACCTGCCGGCGCGGCAGGGCTGGTTGCGCTTTGCTGGTTGCAACCGAATCCAGCGGCGGCGAGCGCGGCGACGAGGGCAATGCGGGCGAGCTTGGACATGGACTTCCCCAGAGTGCGTAGGCAATACGTTGCGGGACGGTCACTTTAGTGAGGGTACGTGGCCTAATCAAGCATGGCACAAACGCCGGTTAAGCGGCGTTCAATTCTCACGCAGCGCCGCGTGCAGGGCCGCGCGCGGGTCGGCACGCAGTTTGGCGTCCGTTGTATGCCGGGTCAGCGCCTTCTCCCACGAACCGTACACCGGATTGGGCAGGGCGAACCAGCGCTCGCCGAACCAGTCGTGGTACGACGCAATACGATCGGCGCGGGTCGCATTGTCCGCATCGGCACCGTCGACGAAATCGCCGAGTTGATCGCCGAACATCGCCAGTACGCGGTAATGCTGCGCGACGAGTTTGCGCCGACAACCCTTGTCACCGGACGCGCGCGGTACGCAACTGGGGGTGACTGCGCCCTGATTGAGTACGGCATCTTGCGTCAGCGGGAAACCATCGGCGGTCAAGTTGGCGCGTGTGGAATCGGCTAGCAGTGCATCGCGATTGCTGATGTAGAACATGGTCACGCCGTGCGCAGCGGCGAACTTGGCGTATTCGAGAGCGCCTGGCAACGGCCGTGCCGACGCCTGCCGCACCCAGGCGTTCCACGCCGTGACGTTGAAAGTGGCATTGTCGCGCACCATGCGCGCCTCGAACGGCGAGTTGTCAAGTACGGTTTCATCCACATCCACGATCACCGCCGGCGGCAGGGTTTGCGCTGTGTTGCTGCGCTCGCTCTTGGGCAGCGCGTCCCAGCTTGGATCGGCCAGTGCCTGCACCAGTTTCTGTTCGGCCATGCGATAAATTTCCGTATACACCAGATCGTGCTCAATGGCGGTCTGCATCCACGCCGTGGCGTACAACAAGTCGTTGCCGGCGAGTTGCGAGCTGGGCGATTCGCCCGCATACATCGCGGGGGTCTTCGGCGGTGCGCTGGCGCAGGCGGCGAGCGCAAATGCGCAAGTCAGGATCATGCTGAGTCGGTGGTGCATGGGAATCTCCGTTGCGATGCCATGGTAGTGCACGTCAGTCCGCGAGCAAACTGGCCAGCCGTGCAATATGCGCAGCGGCAGTTTCGCGTCGCATTTGTGCATCCTGCTCGGCATCTTCGCCGTCGCGGTGCAAATCGCCGGGCGGCATTTCGGCGAGAAAGCGGCTGGGTTCGTTGGCGACGATCTGCCCGTACCGGCGCGATCGCGCGGCGTACGACAAGCACAGCCTTTCCTTGGCGCGGGTGATGCCGACGTAGAACAGGCGGCGCTCCTCGTCAAGACGGCCTTCGTCGATGCCGGCGGCATGCGGCAAGGTGCCGTCTTCGGCACCCACGATGTAGACGAATTGGAACTCCAGGCCTTTCGCCGAATGCAGAGTCATCAGGCGTACGGCATTACCGCCATCGTCGCGGTCGGCGTTCGTCAGCAGGGCTAGTTGCGCGGCCAGATCGCCGGCGCGGCCGCCGTTCTTGCCCATGGCGCGAAACCAGTCGCCGAACTCTTGCAAATTTTCCAGGCGACGTGTGCGCGCGGATTCGTCCTTCGTATCGGTGCGGATATGCGCGGCGTAATCGGTGCGGTGCACGATCGCATCTACCAGTTCGGCCGCCGATGACTGCCGCGACATTTCCGCCAGTTCGCCGATCAGCGCTACAAAACCAGCCAATGCCGAGGCTGGTCGTGACGCAAGTTGGCTGAGAACGGCATCGCTGTGCGCCGCGTGCAACATGGAGGCATACCGCGATTGCGCCAATTCGCCGAGCTTCTCCAGCGTGGTTGCGCCGATCTCACGGCGCGGCACGTTGGCGATGCGCACAAATGCCGCGTCGTCATCGGGATTGACGATCAGGCGCAGGTACGCGAGCACGTCCCTGATTTCGGTGCGCTCCAGAAACGCGGTACCGCCAGTCAGGTGATACGGCACGCGCAGCAGGCGCAGCGCTTTTTCCAGCGGGCGCGACTGATGGTTGCCGCGATACAGCACGGCGAATTCAGTCCACGCCGCGTTGCACAGCTGTTGCTGGTGCGCGATGTCGGAGGCGATGCGCTCGGCCTCGTTCTCGTCGTCCCGGCAGGCTAGTACGCGGATCGGTGCGCCGTCGCAGTGTTCGCTCCACAAGTTTTTTTCGTATACATGTGGATTATGTGCGATCACCGCGTTGGCCGCGCGCAAGATGCGCCCGCTGCAGCGGTAGTTCTGTTCGAGTTTGATGACCTTCAGCGCCGGATAGTCGCGACCCAGTTCGTCGATGTTGCCGGGATTGGCGCCGCGCCAGGCGTAGATGGATTGATCGTCGTCACCCACGCAGGTGAATGCGCCGCGCGTGCCGGCCAGATGTTTAAGCAAACGATATTGTGCGGCGTTGGTATCCTGGTATTCGTCCACGAGCAGATAGCGGATGCGCTCCTGCCATGTCGCGCGCGTGTCGGGGTCGGCTTCGAGCAGCGACAGTGGTAGTCGGATCAAGTCGTCGAAATCCACGGCGTTGAAAGCGGCGAGGCGTTTCTGGTACTTCGCGTACAAATCCGCCGCCTCACGCTCGCGCGCGCTGCGTGCCTGCGCCGCCGCCTGTTCCGGCGTCTGGCCGTTGCCCTTGGCGTTGGAGACGAGATTGCGCAGTGCAAAAAGCTGATCGGGTTTGGTTGCGGCAGGAGCCAGATCCTTGACGATCGCCGCACTGTCGTCGGCATCGAGCACGGAAAAACCGCGTTTCAAACCCAATTTGGCGTGCTCGATCTGCGCGAACCTCAAACCCAGCGCGTGGAACGTGCACACGCTCAAATCGTCCGCGCCTTGCTTGATCCGCCGCGCCACACGCTCGCGCATCTCGCGCGCGGCCTTGTTGGTGAACGTGATTGCCGCAATTTTCGGTGTGGCAACGTGCTGGCGCGCGACCAGATGCGCGATTTTTTCCACGATTACACGTGTCTTGCCCGAGCCTGCACCGGCCAGCACCAGCAGCGGGCCGTCGCAGTATTCGATTGCCGTGCGTTGTTGCGGATTCAGGTTCATCGACGCTCGGCGCGGAAGGGCCGCATATTTTACCGGATCGCGCACGTCAGGCGGACTGTGCGATATCTCCACCGATGCGACCGTCGCCACTGATGGTCAAATGCGGCAAACCGAGTTCGCGCAAGTATTCGCCGCCGCCTGCCACACCCATCAGCATAGCGAGCGTCGCCGCCGCGCCGGCAACCAGGCAACTGTCGGCGACCACGCTGACGCTGGCGAATCCCTGTACGGGGAAGCCCGAGCGAGGGTCGATGATGTGCGAGTAGCGCTGGCCGTCGATGACCAGCGCGCGTTCGTAATCGCCGCTTGTGGCCAGTCCGCCGCGCGCCAGCTCAATGCGCGCTGCGGCGCGATCGGGTGCGTGCGGCGCCTTGATGCCGACGATCCACGGCGTGCCGTCTTGATGCGGGCCGATCAAGGCCAGGTCGCCACCCAGATCGACTACGCCGGAGACAATGCCGAGCTCGCGGCAGACCTGCGCGCAGCGACCAGCGGCGTACTCCTTGACCAAACCACCCAGATCCAGGCGCATGCCGGCCACGCGCAGGCGCAGCCGAGGGCGGCGCCATTCGACGCGTTGCCAGCCGCTGACGGAGTGTGCGGCGGCGATCTCGTCCGCGCTCGGCAGGCGCGCGCGTTGCGCGTCCCATAATCGGGTCAAAGCGCCCGCGGCGATGTCGAACAAGCCGTGGCTTTGCGTATGCAGCGCGGCGGCGAAGTCGAGCAGATCGGCAGTTTCCTTGTCGACGTCGATCGACATACCGGGACTCGCGGTGATGCGTGCGAGCAGGCCGTCGTCGCGGTAATGAGAGTATTTGCCGTCCAGTCGAGCGCATTCTGCGGTAACAGCAGCGAACGCGTCGTGCGCGATTGCTTCGATGTGCGCATCCAGATGCAAGGCGCACGGACAGCCCATGCTGGAGAAATCGAATCGATAGAAGGTGGCGCTCAATCGAAATGGTAATCCAGACCTGCGAACACACGGGTGTAACTTAGCGTGGCCGGATCGGCCAGCGCTGCGCCGCCGAGCGCGTAACTGGTGGTCGCGTGGTAGCGTTCGGCACCCGCTGAAAACTCCCAGCGGCCGATGCGCTTGCGCAGATTGAGATTTGCCGCGAGCGCACCGAATGCGCCGAGGCGGTAATCGCTGGAAAAAAACGTGGCGCTGCCAGCAGCGAAGAACGGTGCGTAGAAACGCGCGCGACTCTGACTGTAATAACGTACGCCGGGCACCAATTGCCAGCCGTCGCGCAGTCCCTGGTACCAGCTTGCTTCCAGAGTCAGCGAATGCTGGCCCCAACTGTTCGCCGCCAAGCGCGTATCCAGATGCAGCGCCGCGTGTTCGGTGAGCGCGCTGCGGTAGCGCACCAGCCACGCGGCTTCGCTGCGCCGGTGCGGACGCGAATCGGGATCGAGCGCGTCGCCCACCGCCACCAGCTTGTACGGATCGGACAGATAACCGCTTTGGTAATCGAGCTGGAGGCCGCTCTCTACCACGTCGGTACGGTTCAGCACCCAGCTAAGGCTGGCGAATGCCGAAAGCGTGTTTTTTTCCGCGTAGTGAATGCGGTCGTACAGCGCGGCATCGGTCGGCTCGATGACATCGTGCGAAAAACTGCCGCCGAAGCCGAGTGTCAACGCGGCGGACAGCGGCAGCGTACGCTCCGCACCGAGCGCCGCGGAATGGTAATCGCGTTCCTGCGAATACGAGGCGCTGACCGTACGTGTGTCGTTGCCGCCAGCATCCTGGGTCAGCGCAACAGTCGCCGCGCTGCGATGGTCGCGAATGGTCGCGCCGCTCAACACCTGAATGGGCTTATTGTCCGGTCCGGGAATCACATACCAGGGCGATGAGCCGCTCATCACTTCGTGGGTCGCATTCACGCTCAAGGTGTTGCGGTCGCCGACCACGGTATCGAGCAGAAATTGCTGCGAATAGACTTCGTAGCGGCGCGGGTCGCCGAGTGCCGGCGCGGACAGCGCATCTTCGCCGTAGACATTGAATCGGTAGCCGACGCTTTGCGCCGAGCCGGTCTCATCGGCCTGCGCCGGCGTATGCGCGGTCAACGCAGCCGAGGCGGCGAGCAGCAGCGACAACGACGGCGATGGCCGTTGCGCGCTGCGCATCAATTGCAACCGCAGCCGCCGCCGGCGGCGCCAATTTCGCCCGAGGTGCCTTCCTTGCTGAAATAGGCATGCTGATTCATCGCCGCCTGCAGCGGATCGGGATCCCAACGCATGTCCCAGCGCGCGAGCGTACCGCGCTGCCATGGCTGCACTGGTGTCGTTGCGCAGCCGCCGAGCGAGGCCAGTGTGACCAGCGCGAGGGGTAGGCACAGCGCCCGTTCAACGCGCATGCGCAGCCACTGCGATGAGGGTGGCAATTTCGCGTTTGAGCGCGCCGATGTCCTTCGGTTCAAATCCGATGTGGCGTGCGCGCACGATGCCGTCGCGATCGAGCAGATACGACGACGGCATGCCTTTCAATTTGAACGTCTTGGCAATGTCGCCTTGTGGATTTTGCAGCGTAGTATACGTTACCGGATGTTCGCGCAAAAACGTTTTCGCGTCGGCGATATCCTCGTCGAGATTGACGGCTAGGATGGCAAAATCGGATGCCGGGAAGTCGGCCTGCAAGCCATTGTACAGTGGCAGCGATTGTCGGCACGGGCTGCACCAGGATGCCCAGAAATCCACCAACACCACCTTGCCGCGATAGTCCGACAGGCGCACTGGCGCGGTGCCGACGAACGGCGTCAGGGAAAAATGCGGCGCCGGGGCGCCCGGTTCGACCGCGAAAACCGCGCCGCTCGCGGCGAGCAACACCGCGAGCACCAGGCGCAGCCTTATTGCGCCGGACACGCTGTCCCCGCGACGTTGGTGAGACGGGTGATCGGCAAGCTGCCGCTGCCATAGCCGGCCACGCTCGAACTCCAGCTCGCGGTGCCGTTGTTGCAGTCGGTGAAGCTGAAGGTCAACGTCCCCCAATTCG
>JBOHYL010000097.1:0-16898 GCA_050737915.1 Rudaea sp. | reverse complement strand
CCTTGGCGCGCGCCTCTTCGCGTTCGAGAGTTTCGCGGGCGACAATGAGCCGCTGCAGCGCCGCGGCGGCCCCGGCTTCGGCTTCGCGCAGCGTCGGAAGCCCGGCGGCAAGCTCGGTCTGCCGCGTCGAGGCTTGCGTCTGTTCGCTGACGCGGGCGGCAACGACGCGGACCGCCTCATCCTGCGCGCGCTCGGCCTCGGTAACTTCAATACCCGCCGCGGTCCAGCGCAGATGATGGAGCAGCGCCTCGGTCCGGCGCACCTGGCCGGAAATGTTGCGGTAGCGCACCGCCTGCCGCGCCTGCGTTTTCAGCGCGGCGGTCTGCGCGGCTAACTGCCCGATCACATCCTCGACGCGCAGAAGGTTCTGCTCGGCGGCTTTGAGCCGCAATTCAGCCTCGTGGCGCCGCGCATGCAGGCCGGAAATCCCGGCGGCTTCTTCCAGCACGCGCCGGCGCTGCTCCGGCCGCGCCTGAATGATCTCGCCGATTCGACCCTGGTGCACCAGCGCGGGCGAGCGCGAACCGGTCGACGCATCGGCAAACAGCATCGAGACATCGCGGGCGCGCACTTCGCGGCCGTTGACCCGGAAGGTCGAGCCCTGTTCGCGGACGATGCGGCGCGAGACTTCGAGGGTCTCGATGTCGTTGAAGGCCGCCGGCGCGTTGCGCGCGCTGTTATCGACCTGGACCGACACTTCGGCATGATTGCGCGACGGGCGCTGGTTGTTGCCGGAGAAGATGACGTCGTCCATTTCGGAGGCGCGCATCGCCTTGTAGGAGGCTTCGCCCATGACCCAGCGCACGGCCTCGACCAGATTGGACTTGCCGCAGCCGTTGGGGCCGACCACGCCGGTCATGTTGGTCGGCAGGTGCAAAACGGTCGGATCGACGAAGGATTTGAATCCGGATAGCTTGATCGTAGTCAGTCGCATCGTGTGACGAATTCCCGGGCGTCCCGGCCATGCCGGATCGCCGTACAGATAAGTTGTGATCGGCTCGCGGTTGGGCTACCGTGCGCGGTCGCAGCCACACCAATCACGCAAGGAGCCGGCCGTGCCGAGCGCCCCGAGCAAGAGTCTGGAAACATTTCCGAATCCGCGTCCGGAGCGGCAGTATACCATCCGCATGCGCATTCCCGAATTCACCTGCCTGTGCCCGAAAACCGGCCAACCGGACTTCGCCACATTGCATCTGGAATACGTGCCAGACCGCACCTGCGTGGAACTGAAATCGCTCAAATTGTATATCTGGAGCTACCGCGACGAAGGCGCGTTCCACGAGGCCGTGACCAACCGTATCCTCGATGACCTCGTCGCCGCTACGACACCGCGCTTTCTGCGCCTGACCGCCGAATTCGGCGTGCGCGGCGGCATCTACACGACCGTTGTCGCCGAGCACTGCGCGCCGGGCTGGCAGGCAGCTCCGGCAATTGCGCTGCCCTAGTTCTTTTTCTCTGCCGTTGCGGGCACCACCGGCAGCGTGACGCCTTGCGGGTACTCGATCTTTGCCTGCTCCTTGAGCTTGTCCAGGCGTTCCTTGCCGATCTTCAATTGCATGCTTCGGCGAATGCCCTCTTTGACCTGTTCGAACGGCGGCGGAGTGTACGGGTTGGCGATATCCAGATGCACCACGTGCCAGCCGAACTGCGTCTTCACCGGCACCTTGGTGCTTTCGCCATTGCGCAGCTGCGCCAGGGCCTTGGCCAGAGGCTCGGGCACCTGATCGGCAAGTACGCGGCTGAACACACGCGCCTGCTTGGCCTTGCCGCGCCAGGCGTCGAACACGTCCTTGAACGGTTTGCCGGACACGATGTCGTCTTCAGCCTTGAGCGCATCGTCCTCGTTAGTGAACAGCAACTGGCTGAAGTCGTACGCGACCTTGCCGGCATGCGCCACCTGATTGTCGTACTCGGCCTTGAGCATGGTGTCGTTGATCGGGGTGCGTTGCTGAAACTGCACGAACGCAGCGTCGGCCAGGCCTTGCAGGCGCGCCGCTTCCACATGCGCGCGAAACTTCGCGTCGGCGGCAAAGTTCTCCCGCTGTGCCGCCTGTGCCAACAGGACCAGATCGGTGGTGAGCTTGAGCGCCTGATCGCGCTGCATGGGCTTGGCCGTATCCAGATTGTGCGTCTGCGCCACCGCGTCCAGCAGATCCTGCGGCACGGGCGTGCCATTCACGGTTTCCGCGATCGCACCGCCGGGCGGCAACTGCAGCGCCCTCTTGTCCGGAGCGTTCGTGTTTGAGCAGGCGGTCAGCATGGCCGCGCAGGCCAGCGCAACAAGCGGCTTGTACATGTCAATCCTCGGCAGAAATTTCGTCTGGAGTGCGCGCGTCAATCGCGAGCGCATGAATATCGGTTTGCAGCATGTCGCCAAGCGCGGCATACACGCGCCGATGCCGCGCCAGCGGCGGCAAACCCGCGAACGCAGCCGCGACGATGTGCACGCGGTAATGCCCACGGCCGTCGCGTGCGCCGGCATGACCGACATGCTGGTAACTGTCGTCCTCGATCGCCAACCGGTTTGGCGACAGCTCGTGCTCGAGACAGATGCGCATGCGTTCGATCCGTTCGTTCACGGCAACACCTTGCGGAACGGACGCACGTTGGTCTCCCGATATACGCCGGCGGCGGCGTACGGGTCGGCAGCCGCCCAGGCCTGCGCCGCCGCCAGATCGGGAAACTCCGCCACGATCAGACTGCCGACGTACCCTGCCACCCCGGGATCCTCCGCGTCGATGGCCGGAAACGGCCCGGCCAGCAACAAGCGGCCGGCGTCGCGCAGCGCGTGCAAACGCGCCAGATGCGCAGACCGCGCGGTCATGCGTCGCGCAAGACTATCGGCGTTGTCGAACGAATGGATCGCGTACCACACGGCCGCTCCGGAACGAATCGAAGCTGCACATGATAAAGCATGCGCGCCCGTCTTGGCGTGCGTCGGGGCGCATGATAGCGTTCGCGCCCATGCTCGAAACTCTCTTCGTCAAGGATTTTGCCATCGTCGGCGAGGCGCAAATCGCGTTCGGCGCCGGCCTGACCGTGGTCACCGGCGAAACCGGCGCGGGCAAATCGCTGCTGGTCGGCGCCCTGCTGCTCCTCGCGGGTAACCGCGCGGACGCAGGTGTGGTGCGCCATGGCTGCGAACGTGCGGAACTGATCGCCGAGTTTTCCCTGACGGATGCCGCCGCTGCGCGCGACTGGCTGCGCGCTGATGAATTCGACGACGGCGATATCTGCCAGATCCGGCGCGTGATCCGCGGCGAAGGCACATCGCGAGCATGGATCAATGGCCGCCCGGCAACGTTGACGCAGCTGCAAGCGCTGGGCGAACACCTGATCGAGATTCATGGTCAGCACGAGCATCAGGCACTGCTGGACAAGTCGCGCCAACTCGCCCTGTTCGATGCATACGGTGATCACGCCGCGGCTCTGTCTGACGTCAGCACGCTGGCCAAACGCTGGCGTGAAGTCGATGCGCAGATGCGCGCGCTGACCGGCGAGCAGGATCATTCCGAACGTATTGCCCTGCTGGAACATCAACTGGAAGAACTCGACCGACACGCATTGACGCCGCCGGAGCTCGACTCGCTCAATGAGACCCACAAGCGTCTTGCCAACACCGGGCATCTGTTGCAAGGCAGCGGTGCACTGGCTGACCTGCTCGATGGCGACAGCGAATTCGCCGGGCTGCGCACGATCAGCCGGGCGCGCAACGAACTGGTGCGGTTGGCCGAACTCGATTCGCGCCTGACGCCTGCGCGCGAATTGCTCGATGCCGCGGCAATTCAACTCGACGAAGCCAACGCCGCAATCGCGCGCTATCGTGATGCGCTGGACCTTGATCCGGAACGGCTGGCCGAGGCCGAGGTTCAGATTACGCGTCTGCACGAGCTCGGTCGCAAGCATCGTGTGCCGGTGGCGGAATTGAAAGCGCACGCGCAATCCTTGCACGCCGAACTCGACGCCCTGCGCAGCGCGGGCGAACGTCTGACCATACTGGAGCGCGAGCGCGACCAGCTCACCAACGCCTACGCCGCTGCGGCCGTGAGCCTCAGCGCAGCGCGCGTCGCCAGCGCGCGCCGGCTCGCCACCGATGTCAGTGCCTTGATGGGCGAACTGGGCATGGCCGGTGGCCGTTTCGAGGTTCTGATCGAAAACAGCGAAAAATCCACGCCGGATCCGCAGGGACTCGAACGCGTCGAATTTCTGGTCAGCGCCAATTCTGGCCAGCCAGCACGCGCGCTGCGCAAGATCGCTTCAGGTGGCGAATTGTCGCGTATCAGTCTGGCCATAGAAGTCGCCGCGCTCGGGCTGGATGAGGTCGGCACGATGGTGTTCGACGAAGTCGATTCCGGCATCGGCGGCGCGGTGGCGGAAGTCGTCGGCCAGAAGCTGCGTAGTCTCGGTGCCCGTCGACAGGTACTGTGCGTTACCCATCTGCCGCAAGTTGCCGCGCAAGGCCACGCGCATCTGGGCGTGACCAAATCCAGTGCGGGCAAGCATACCGGCATCCGCATCGACGCCCTCGACGGCAAATCCCGCCGCGACGAGATCGCGCGCATGCTTGGCGGCGTGGAAATCACGCGGCAGACGCTGGCGCATGCCGAACAGATGCTCAGCAGCGCGCAGAACCGGCCGGCGCCAGGAAAAACGACTCGCTAACGAGTCTTGTTTTTCGCGCGCACGTACAGCACGAGGCTGTGATCCTGAATTGCATACCCATGCCGCTCGGCGATTTCGTGCTGAAGTTTTTCGATCGCCTCACTGGTGAACTCGATCACCTTGCCGGTATCGATGTCGACCATATGATCGTGGTGTTTGCCGCGGTCGATTTCGTACACCGCCTGGCCGCTCTCGAAATTGTGCTTGAGGACAAGTCCGGCCGCTTCAAATTGGGTCAGGACGCGATAGACCGTAGCCAGCCCGATATCGCTATGGTGCTGGACCAATTGGCGATAAATATCCTCGGCAGTCAGGTGCTTGGCGGACGTTCCTTCGAGTATTTCGAGAATCCGGACGCGGGGCTGGGTGACCTTTAGCCCGGCTTTGCGTAATTCTTCGGTTTCCATCGGGCCTCCTTTCGCGATAACGAGCAGGAAAGGTCTCCTAGTGTATCATCGCCCGCTTTCCGACAGACGTGAATTGCGCATGACGAAGTCTTTCCGCCCCGCCGCCATCGCGCTGTGTACTCTCGCCATTGGCGCATGCAGCCCGATCTACAAGCTCGACATCCAGCAGGGCAACCTGTTCAACAAGAACCTGGTCGATTCCCTCAAGCCCGGCCTGAGCAAGCGCCAGGTGACACTGGTGATGGGTTCGCCATCCATCGTCAGCCCGTTCGATCAGAACCGCTGGGACTACGTTTCCACATGGCGCCGCGGCAACGGGCGCATGGAAACCAAGGATCTGACCCTGTATTTCCAGAACGATTCCTTGGCCAAGATCGAGGGCGACTACTTCGCCGAAAATCCCAAGGAGCTGGTCAGGGAAGCGACCAAGTACAAGCGCCAGTATCCGGACGACAAACGACCGGACGAGGACAAGAAGAAGCAGCAGCAAGACGGCTGAGGAAGCCCTAGGTCGAGGCGCGCTTGCGGCGCGCCAGTTTCGGGTCGATCGTCAGCGGGCGGTACAATTCGACCCGGTCGCCATCGCGCAATCGGGTTTGCGCGTCAGCACTGCAGCCGAAAATGCCGATACCGGCCGGGACGAACCCCGGCAATTGCGCAAGAATGCCGCTCGCCGTGATCGCCTCGGCCACCGTGGCATCCGCCGGCATTTCCAACGCGCACAAAACCTGCCGTTCCGGACTGTACGCACAAACCACCTCGATGCGGATCGTCTCAGCCATCCTCGCGCGCCGCCTCGCGACAAAATTCGTCAACCATGCGATCGGCCAGTTTTTCGAAACCGGAACGCAGCACTGGCGCGAGCATGCGACCGCGATACTCGAAATCCAGCGCCAGCACGATCTTGCAGCCGCTGTCGCCTAGTGCGGCGAAGTCCCATATGCCGCTCAGGCGCTGAAACGGCCCATCGACCAATTGCATCGTGATGCGCCGCGGCGGTTCGAGCATGTTGCGCGTGCTGAAACTTTGCGTGGTGCCGGCGATGCGCAACTCCAATCGCGCGACAATCGCACCCTCCTCACGCGCGAGCACCGCGGCGCCTGCACACCAGGCAAAACGGCGCGGATAGGATTCGACATCGTTGACGAGGCCGAACATCCGCGCGGGAGGATATGGCACGATGGCGCTGCGCCGAATCTGGATCACTTTTTTCACCGACATTTCGCGTGACAAGCGCGCACGCAACCCGCATTCTAGTATTTATGAGCAAATCGAAGGAAAAATCCGGCTCGACCATCGCTCTGAACAAGCGCGCACGCCATGAATACCATATCGACGAACGCTACGAGGCAGGCCTGTCGCTGCAAGGCTGGGAAGTCAAAAGCCTGCGCGCCGGACGCATCAACTTCGGCGACAGTTACGCCTTGGTCAAGAACGGTGAGCTGTTCCTGTTCGGCGCGTCGATTCCGCCGCTGATCTCGGCGTCCACACATGTCGTCGCCGACGACCGGCGCACGCGCAAACTGCTGCTGCACCGCACCGAGATCGACAAACTGGTCGGCGCCGTCGAACGCAAGGGTTACACGCTTGTGCCCACCGCGATGTACTGGAAGGACAACCGCGTCAAGGTCGAAATCGGCCTGGCCAAGGGCAAGCAGGACCACGACAAGCGCGCAGCGGAAAAAGACCGTGATTGGAACCGCGAAAAACAGCGTGCGATGCGGGCGAAGAATCCAGCTGCATGAGGCTTGAAGTACAGCGCAGCGCACCGATATACTGAACAGTCCGTTTCGGGATTTTCTGTCGTCGAAACGGATTTGGCGTTTTCAACCGTGGGGGCGATCGGCTTCGACGGGGATATCGAAATCGCCTGGTGCATGCCGAGGGGGCAGCTTTCCTCGTTAATCCAGCAGCAAACTTTTAGTTGCCAACGACGACAACTACGCTCTAGCCGCTTAAGGCTGAGTCCCGAACCCACTTGTGCTTGTGCTCGTGGATGTAGGGTCATTATCACAAGATCGCTGCTGATCGTTGCCTGTCGATCCGTGGCTAACTCACAACCGGCTGGTCCCGCGGTGCGCTTCGCACGCTGTGTTGCCGCGGGATGAGATCAAACAGCGGGCTACGCATGTAGAGCTGGGGACGTAGAATCTTCGGACGCGGGTTCGATTCACGCCGCCTCCACCAATTGAGTGTTCCTACAAGTCCAAGATTGTCCAGTTACAACCATCAACTCCGCGTAAATGCGGGGTTTTTTATCGGTTTTGTATCTCTGATTATCCAAAACTGCCCTTTGACAGCGCGGGTATTGTGACGGTAACTTTGACGGTAACTCATCCTCGCCAAAAGGAGTTACCGTCACAATGGCACTCACGGACAACGCGGCACGAAAGACAAAACCTGCGCTCAAGCCTATCAAGCTGAGCGACGGCGATGGGATGTATCTGTTGCTGAACCCGAACGGCTCGCGCTGGTGGCGCTTCGACTACCGCTTCGGCGGTAAACGCAAGACGCTCTCGTTCGGCACATATCCGGACACCAGCCTGAGGCTTGCGCGCGAGCGGCGCGATGATGCACGCAAACTACTGGCGAACGGAATCGACCCAAGCGCCAAGCGACAAGCCGAAAAGATTGCTTGCGCTGATACGTTCGAGGGCCTTGCTCGCGAATGGTTCGCGAAATTTGCGCCTGGTTGGGCCAAGGGTCACGCGGATAAAGTCATTCGTCGGCTTGAGCGTGACTTGTTCCCGTGGATCGGGAACAGACCGATCATTAGCATCGAACCGCCGGAACTGCTCGCCTGCCTACAACGCACCGAAAAGAGAGGCGCGATTGAGACCGCGCACCGCGCCCACCAGAATGCTGGACAGGTCTTCCGGTACGCCGTCGCTACCGGTCGCGCGCAACGTGACCCGTCTGGCGATCTGCGCGGCGCGTTGCCACCAGCCCGACCCGTTCACTACGCAACGATTACTGAACCTCTGCGTGTTGGTGAACTGCTGCGCGCGATCGACGGTTACCACGGTATTTTCGTTGTCCGGTGTGCGTTGCGACTTGCTCCGCTCGTGTTCACGCGGCCCGGCGAACTGCGTAAGGCGGCGTGGTCCGAGTTCGATCTGGATGCGGCTGAATGGCGCATCCCAGCCGACAGGATGAAATCGCGTGTTAAGCACCTGGTGCCGCTGAGCAAGCAAGCGGTCGCGGTTCTGTGCGAACTGCAGCCACTGACGGAACCCACCGGTCTTCTGTTCCCCGGACGGGATCGCAAGAAGCCCATGTCCGATAACACGACGAACGCCGCTCTACGCCGTCTCGGATACGACGGCTCGGAATTCACCAGCCACGGATTCCGGAGCATGGCGTCCACCCTGCTCAACGAACAAGGCTGGCCCCGCGACGCGATCGAGCGGCAGCTCGCCCACGGAGAGCGAGACAAGGTGCGCGCGGCCTACAACCACGCGCAGCACATGCCCGAACGGCGCAAGATGATGCAGGCGTGGGCCGACTATCTTGACTCACTCAGGGAGCCGCCGAACAACGTCGTGAAGCTGCGTCCTCGACCTTCGCACGAAGGCAACACAACGCGGTCTCTCGCCCGCCGTCAGCGGCGAGTTCAGGATTGAGTTCAGGACTGACTGAAGGGTCGGCGCCGCCCTCGTTCGACTCAAGGACGGCGCGTCTTATCGTTGCCTCAGACGCCTGTCGAAAACCGGCGCTCGGTCACTGCTCACACACTGCCCGGCTCTAGGTTCGCCTCGCCGTTGAGAAGCCGAGCAAGGCATGCGTGCAACGGCTTCCGAAGATCGATTCACTCTGACTTGACCGAGGCCGACAATCGCTTTGGCGCCGCGTCCAGAATCAATCTCACACGGTCTTTGGAGTGCGCCCGACTCCGTGCCGAAAACGTCCCACAAGACGTTTCTCCAAGCGTTCTCGAAGCACACCAAGTTATGGGCTCAGCAACCGGTTTGCACGGCTCCAAGCGCATGGATGGAAACCCGCGTGGTTATGCGGTTCCGACGGCTGTGTACCTCCGAATTCCGCATCACAGCTTGCTTTGCGCGGACGTGTGTAGTCACTCGAAATAGCGTGTACACGAAAACCGCTTTGCGGCTCAGCGAGTTACGGCGATCGACTACACACCCTTTTATCTTGCTCCCTGCCTGAATGAGGGATTTTCCCCTTTGGCAGTGTTCTACACGGCAACATAATGCCGACGATCCACAGGATCGAGCACCGCCGCGCGTGAGCCCCGTGGAGTAAAGTTGGGCACAGGCCAGGGAGGCCATCGGGATAACGGCAAACGCGCGCGCCGGGAGCGTTCCCCGCCCGGCGCTCTTTCTCGGGTTCGATGCGCCAGCGATGCGGTGAAGCAGAGAGGCGGAGCACGGGGGAATAGGGGAAAAAGCACGACACCAGATAAAAGGGTATGGCGTGACGGGGTCTGGAAGCTTTGCCCCACAAGGGATTTGGAGCGCCATGCTTTTTCGGGCTACGCCATAGTTTCAAAGAAACCGCATAGCCATATAGGTTTTTGACCGCCATTCGTCCCACGCGGTCTATCGGCGTGTCGCACTTCGGCGCCATGATCCGCGCGTTCTCGCGCACATTTGTGCCGAAGAAACGACGCCAGATTCGCGCCGATCCGATGCGCTTATTCGGTGCGAAAAGGCAAGCAATCGGCAACGTTCCGGGAGCAAGGGTGAGTAACCGAGCAGCACCCGAGCGACGCCGTTCGGCGCGCTCGATGGCCGCAATTCTTGCACTCATTCGCGCCCGACACGGACTCGCTTTGTCATCCCGATGATCCGCCGCGCGCGCCCTCGGCGGTAGCCAACGAGTGGCTACACGCGCGCGTTTCTCGTGCGCCGTTGCGCCCCTGATGCACACCATCGGGCAACGGCACGGCGTCCACGTCCAGTGGTTAAAACGGACAAGCGGCGAGTGTCGGACTGTTGAAATCGACCGTACCGCCCTGAATGAACGTCGCGGTCGTGAACGCCGGCAAGGGCACCGAATCCACGTCCGGCGTGTTCTGCGCGTTCGCCGTCTGCACGTGCAAGGGCCACCAGTCTCCGGCGGAAGCCCAGACCAGTCCGCGCCGCTGCGCCACGGAGTCGAATCGCCAGCAAGCCGATTGCGTCGGATCGGTCGTCGCGCAACCCGATGCGGGGGTGGTCAACGCCGCGTCCGGCAGGTTTTCCACATTAGCCTGACGAATGTCCGACAGGCTCCCGTAGACGTAGTCCGGCAACTGTTGGGAGCTGGTAAACGAACGCGCCGACAGGCTCACGCGATGCGTTGACATGTTGGTCGGGCTGAACAGAACCGCCAGACGCACGGCGCCTGGATTGTCGGGCGCACTCGGTGGCGTCGGATACGAAATCTCGTTGCCCGGCGTGCCCGTGAAGGAATACGCCTTTTGGCCACCCGCGCACACGATGAGGCTGTTGACCGTCGACAGGATATAAGGCGCGGTGGTGTCGTGAATCCATTGGTCCGAGTCGTTCACAAAATAGTCGGTGTTGTTCCAGAACGCCGCGAAGGTCGGTTCGGAAACATCCAGCGTGCCCACGGCGATCCCCTCCTGTTCTTGTCCAAGCGCCCCACGGTAGACGACTTGAACGAACAAATCGGTGGCATTGACCGGGATCGGATCATTGGAGAAGTCGAACGCCACGGCCGATGCGCTGGCCGCATTGAGCGTCGCGGCGGACACAGCAATGGATTGCGATACGGAAATCTCCTGATAGGGTGTGCGCACGCTGCCGGCGGTACAGGTCGTCGGCGGGTTTGTGGTCGTCCCTGCATAGGTCTTGACCGGCAAGCCGTCCATCGCCGGGGTGTAGCAGGCATTACGGTGATAGCGGGCCACGGCAACAAGATACGCGTTGCCGCTGTTCGGGTTGGAGAAGTCCGGGGTGCCGGCTGTGGTGGCGATCATCGACTGCGCGACCACGGTGCCGGAGCCGCTTTCGGTGATGCTTGGCGTGGTGTTGTGGATTTTCAGGCGCAGCGTCGTGAATCCGAAAATGGCGCAGCCGTCCGACGGCGTGCTGCCGACGCAGGGATAGCCGTACTGGTTCATCGAATGCACCGCGCCCTGATTGAGTACCGCCAACGCGCCGTAGTTGATCGGTTCCACGTCGATCGTGCCACGGAAAAAGTAGTTGAGCATGCCGGCGGAATAACCGATGGCGCGGGGAATCGTGAGGTTGGCCATCGTCTGGAATTCTTCCAAGCCCACCATATAACCGTTGTGCGGCCGAGGAATTGGGCTGCCGGGCACGACTTGGCTCCACGCGCTCTCCAGCAACAGCGGCGGTTGCGAAAAGCCCTGCGGCAACGTATCTATGTATCCTGAATCCACGTTATCGAGAACAGTATGCGTCAAATGCATGCAGGTCAGGTTCGTCACACTGCCGGCCAAGCTGGCCCCGGCCACGCACGGCTGCGAAACCGCCGTATAGGATGAGTCGATGGTCGGCGAGGGTTCAACAAAATCGACACCGGTGCTGCCCGGCAGCGTGCCACCAGTGAAAAAGCCGCGGTTGGTATAGTCCATCAGGCCGTAGCGTGAATCGGCGTTGACCATTGCCGGGTTCGTGCTGTCCGTGCCCAGGCGCGTAGTGAAGAAGCGAAGGGGCATGGCGAAGGTGACGACCGGGTAATCGCCCGTGACCAATGGCGGCAAGCTATAGTTGGACGGTATCGCCTTGAAGAACTCGGTCACATACGAATTGACCTTCGCAAGGTCAATACCGACCACGCGGGCATTGGTATAGCCCTCATACGCCTGTCGCTCGCCGCTGGTGAATGGGCTGTGGTCGTCGTTGCGCACATGTTGCGGTTGCGCGCCGTCCTGCAAGAGGTGGATCACGTCTCCTAGCGAGCGGAACACCGTAGCCCAGCGATACAGGCGTTCTTGCGCATCAGCAGCCCGTAAGGCAGTGTTGTACGCAGGCGGTGGCGCGAAACCTGTCTCACTGGTCAACGCCAGCCACATGTTTTCGCGCGCGTCCTCGTAGGTGAAATGATTGGCGCGATTTGTGTCGATTACCGGCGGCGTGGCGAAGCTGTCCACAAAGCCGAGTGCCCAATCGACGGACTTATGGCAAACACCGTCGGGACTCAATCCGCAGCCGCTGCCGAGCACGGCATCATTGATCGGGTCGTAGAAGTGATTGACCACGCGAATGCCTTTCACGTTGCCGTTCAACCACGGATCGGGGTCCGGTTCGCCGCAGCGCTCCGGTGCGAAGAAATAACCGATCGGAGTAATGTCGTCCTCGCGCACGTCACCGCGCATCAGCCAGTTTTCGATTGGGGAATATGTCACTGTGAATTTGTCTGCCCCGATCATCGGATCGCCAGTCAAATAGTTCGTTGCTCCCTTGTTCTCGGGTTTACCGAGATCGGGACTGAGGTGCTGCATTTGGCAACGTTCGTATTCGGTCGGATAGCGTATGTGATTGTTGGGATCGAAGCTCGGCCCCTCGTTGTCGTAATACGCGGTCGGGGCAGTGATCCCGGTGTACGGCACCCAATACGCATCGAAAGGTGTTGGAATGTCGAGCCTATCAAGCCCCAGACGCGAGATTGTGGGACTGGGCCCACCGGTACTGGTTGGCGACAAAACGGACCCGTTAAAGGCTTTGTACGCCATAAGCGCGTGAGTCTCCGCGTCGTAAGCCCGCGCAACAAACGCCTGCCCAACCGATGTGACGGCTATCAAAGCAACAAGTATACGTTTTATCATTTTTCGCCTCCCACTTCCCGCAGCGCTTGGCAGAGGACTCCAGCCGATGTTGTTATTCGCTCCGTTGGATCGTAGCCATAGCGAGATGTCGGTAACCCCTGAATTGCCTTGACCCGAAAATAGAATTTCAAAGTGTTTCCAGGCATGTCAAAAAGATGCCAGTAATTGGAAAATTCCGCCGGATTGATGACCGTTTCCGGCGGCATGGAGCACGGCATGTGCTTCACTGTAGTTCGATTCGCATTTGTGATCGCGGCCGCCTCAGGCGCCTCGATGGCGTGCGCATCACGACTGCTGCAACCGAGTGGGATAATCGAATAGTAGGCCCACAAATCCGACCAATTCAGATTAACTTTGCGCATCGTGATCGTCTTGATCTCGGTTTTTCCGCCGTGAAAATTCACATCTGGAATCGTATCGAGCGACGGGCCGCCGATCAGATTCCGGTTTGCCAAGTCCTCAAACTCCTTGACCTTTGGCAAGTCTTCCACGCCGATATATCCTCGCTTGAACACGGCAAGTGTGTAATTCTTGTCGTGCGTAGCGCTGGCGAGCCCGTACGGTGTCTTTCCAATTCGAGTGCCACGGTCGGATAGATCAAGTTCCTTCGAGACGTCCGGGATCGTGTAGGTGCCATTGGCGTCGGTGGTCACGATCTTTTGCAGGTCGCACCATGTGCCGCCGGTGCTGCTGTAACCCGGAATGCCGCTGGACTGGGTTTGCCAGTTGACGATGACCTGGACGCCGGGAATGCCGGCGCCGGTGTCGGCATCGACCACACGCCCGGTTTTTTCCATCGTCAGCTCGCGATTGCTGACATGCCGTCCCGAGCCAGGTTGAACTGGAGCCGCGACGCAAGCGCATAGCATCAGCATCGATGCTGTCACAAAGGCTACAGAGATATGACGGCGCAAGACTCGCATGCAATCAGTGTCCCGCTGGCGTTATTGCGAACTTGGCGGCCGTTTTGACACACCATTCTCGTTCGTCTGAAGAATCGCCTATCGTGTCGAGCATGATTTGACGGAATCGAGTTTCGTCGGCGCCATGCGGTGTATTCATCACCGACTTGATAGTGGCCTGCGCCTGAGTATCCCCACTCAGCGTCATCAGCGAGTCGCCATGCTTGAACTGTTCCTGTGCGGCCCTACAGAATCGCTTGCGATCCGGATCGCCTTCGTCGTAATTGACGCTGCAACGCCCCACCCATTCCTTGAATTGCTCATTCAGGTCCGGGATCAGCGTGACGATCATCCATCGTATCGACGCCGATTCCTTCGTACCGATTCCCTTCGTCGTTACGCTGGCACTCGTTTTCGCGGCTAATTGGATCAGGTCGAAACTGTAGTCATGAACCCGTGAGGCTTTGGCCGCTTGCGCGAGTGCAGCATCCACCTTCTCCGGGTCGGATGTGGCCCAATCGTGCGCGCGCGCCAGAGCGAACCATGCCATTGCGTTATCGGGATCGACTACCGTCAACTGCTGTGCGGCCTTCACAGCCTTTTGCGCTGCCGGACAACCGGCGAACATCCCCGCGCAACGCGCCTGAGTAGCAACGAGCCAGAGCAACTTCGGATCGGTGTCGTCCTGCGCGTAGGCCCGCTGCAACAAACGATTGTCCATCTGCCCGTTGCTGGAAGCCATGCCCGGAAGCGTGAACAAATACACGGCCAGCAACGCGTCTGAAGTACCACGTTTGCAAAGCGGCTGGATCAATTGCATGAACCATGCGCCGAGCGTGTCGTTCCCAAAATTACGCTCACAGGCCGATGGGCCCGCGCTCTCGGGAATGTCCCCGCTACCCATAACGATGGGCTGCAATTGCGCTTGCGCTGCCGACCACGCCGCGACGCCAGCGACCAAAAGGCAGGCGATGCCAATCGAACGGAAGCTTCTTGCGCGCATATCACATCTCCGAAATCCGCCATACGCCATCGCCGCTTTGCGTCATGCGCAGCGGGAAACCGCTGCGGGTTTGCGCGGTGGCGTTGTCCTGCACCAGTAACAAATCAACGAAGTCTGGGGACATGACGCCGTTCACGATCACGCCAAGCTGCGCGGCTGCCGTCGGCATGTTCGAGCCGAGCGCATCGAAGAAATCGAGCCACGTTGTGCGATCGGCCGGCTGGAACACGTTCGCGGCGCCGTTGGCATCCTGGGTATTGAGCCGATCTTTCAAGTAGCCGTACACATCGCACAGCATGCCGCGCTGCACCACGATGTCCTGCACCAGTACCGCACGGTAGATCGTGTAGACGACATTGTTCGAGTCGGTAAACTGAAACTGTGCCAGATACAGCCCGGGTGTCGTATAGGCGAAACTCGTTGGTGCGCTTGCCAAGGTGCCGCTGTAGTCGTTGCTGCCAATGCCGCGGAAGTCGATGGCGAGGTTATTGATCGTCGCGTTGCCGGCCAAGGTGCCGATCAGGTAGTTGAAGCTCTCCGTGAATGGGGCGTAGCCAAGCGTGCGGTCAACTGCGACCACAATCGGCGTCGCCGTCCCGCTTTGAGTGATGGAGCCGGAAGTTGTGGCTGTGGCGCCGGGCAGGATCGTTGCGGTGACGTTCAACGTGTTTGAGCCAGCAACTAGAGGCACGTTCGGCACCACAAATTTCCCGCCCGCTGTGAATCCAGCGACACCGTTGACGGCGATGCCGGTGTTCACCGGCCCGTTGAAGGTACCGGTGACGTCTACCGCCGCATCGCTGGTGGTGCCGGATGTGGCAAGCGTCACGCTCAGCGTTCCGGTACCGGTAATGTCCTGCGTGAGCCCGGCAGACATCGATCCGCCGGGAAGCTGCGAAGTCGCCACGAAGGCCGGCGTCTCGAAGCCGTTATTGAATATGTCGTCGATGCCGCAGAACTCCTGCGCTTGCAAGCTTCCGCTCGCAAGCAAGGCACTCGCCAAGACCATACCCAGGCCAAAGTCCAAATAGCTGCGTTGCATGAACAACCTCCCTGCGAATCCACCCGCTGTTTGATCCACCCTACATTGGCGTATACCACAGTCCAGCGGCAGCTGTCTTTGTCAATGTTTACATTTGCATTTGAGCTGCCGTTTCCACGAATGTGACTCTAACACCGGTGCCGTAAACGCCACAAGCAGTCACATTCGCGGGGTGAAAGCTAAAGCCCGCTCCAGACCGAATGTGCGCGTGCTGCTGGCGCTGAATCTCAAGCGTCTGCGGGCAGTACAGGGCTGGTCGCAAGACGTGCTCGCACTCGAAGCCGGATTGGATCGCACTTTCGTCGCGCATGTCGAGCGCATGAAACGCAATATTTCGCTCGACAACATGGAAAAACTGGCCGCAGCATTGGCGGTGCCGTTGGCTTCTCTCATGGAATTCGTTCCGCCCGCGCCGCCCGCAAGAAGGACAGTCCGTGAAACCCGGCGAACTCTGGTAGCGAAGACCGTAAAGGTCAACCGCTCGCGTCTGGCCCGATGATCGCAAACCCGAGTTTGATTGGCTCTGCAAACGCAACGCACGCCAAGCCCAATTTCGCATGCGAAACGATGGCTGTCGTGGCCTTCGTCAGGGTTTCCGCGAACCGCTCCCCAAACCCGGATATTGCCCTTGTGCAAGCAGGGCGGTCACTTCGGCCAAGCGCTGCGCTTCGTAGTGTTTGCCTGCTGTCACCTTGCGCCGTTCGGCACGCGCTCGGTCGCGCCGCGTCTGCGCGATCTGCGGTGGTGACCGGAACTGCTCGGCCGCAAGGCGTTCGAGCAACACGCCGGCATAGCGCCATACGTCGGCAATGGGACGCATGGGCTTGCTCGCTTGCGGATCGGGGTGCAGTGCGCTCCACAGTTGCAGCGCGAACGCTCGCCAGTTCGCCCCTGCCGCTTTGAGGTCATGCCGGAAGGCGGTTATCAGGTACTTCGCCAGTCCGCTTCCGGACGCGCGCGCACGCGCGGTACGTACGCTTTTTGCTTTTGTACTCTTTTGTACGCTTGTAGCTTTTTCTTCTTTTTTACTCTTAAGCTCTGTACGTACAAAAGCTTTTGCTCGTAAATCTTTTTGCTCTTTTCTTTGCTTTTCCAATCTTAAAGCTCTTGTACGTACAAGAGC
>JBOHYL010000096.1:0-4058 GCA_050737915.1 Rudaea sp. | reverse complement strand
GTGATGATCTTCACGTCCGGCGTGTTGAGCCTGGACAACGCCGTGTACAGCGTCGTCGTCTTGCCCGAGCCGGTCGGGCCGGTGACAAGCAGGATGCCGTGCGGCAATTCCAGTACCTTCATGAACTTGGGCAGGAACTCGTCGGTGAAGCCGAGCGTGTGGAAATCGAACACGATCGACTCGCGATCCAGAATACGCATCACCACCGATTCGCCCCACGAGGTGGGCACGGTAGATACGCGCAAGTCCAGCTCCTTGCCCTGCACGCGCAGCATGATGCGGCCGTCCTGAGGCAGCCGGCGCTCGGCGATATTCAACTTTGCCATGATCTTCACGCGCGAGATAACCGCAGCGGTCGATGCCGCCGGCGGCGATTCGACTTCCTGCAGAACGCCGTCGATGCGGTAGCGCACTTTCAGCCGATTTTCGAACGGCTCGATGTGGATATCGGATGCGCGCTGCTCGACTGCACGCTGGATCACGAGATTGACCAGGCGGATGACCGGCGCTTCGGAGGCGAGATCGCGCAGATGCTCGATGTCGTCCTCGCTACGCGTGGCCTCGTCGGAAAGATTTTCGACGATCGCGCCCATCGCAGAGCGCCCGGAACCGTAATAGCGCTCGATCAGGTCGTCGATCTCGCTCGGCAGCCCGACCCTGGGTTCGACCGTCTTGCCGGTGGCCAGCGCCATCGCCTGCACCGGGTAGGTTTCGGCCGGGTCGGCCATCAGCAAAGTCACACCGGTCTCGGTCTCGGCGATCGGCACGACATGGTATTGCTTGAGAAAGCGCACCGACATCGCCACATTCGGCGGCGGCGCTTCGGGACAGTCCTTGGAAGCCAGCAGCGGCAGGCCGAGCACCTCGGCCAGACTCTCGCCCATTTCCCGTTCGGACACCAAGCCCAAACGCGTGAGCAGCGGCACCAGATTGCCCTCGCCGCTTTCCTGCTGCAGGCGACGCGCGCGAACCAGATCCGCCTCTTTCAGGCGGCCACGCGCGACCAGATGCTCGCAGATACGTTCGTCGAGCGATTCGGCCGGAGCCGGATTTTGCGCTTCCATTACCGCGGACATGGTTCAGTTTCCCCCGGGATGCGATGATTCGACCCCGCCGCTGCGCGCGGGTTCCCCAGCGTCGTGCCGGATCAGCTCGTCGATGAACGGCCGGTTGCAGACGATCCACAACACGGCCGGCACCAGCACCGGCAGGATCAGATAGCCGAACTGGTAGGCCAATGCTACCGCGTTGAGCGGAATGCCGGCGCGATGCAATGCGTCGATACCCGGTTGACCGGCATCCAGACCGACCGCCTTGAGGCTTTCGGCGACTACGCCGAAGGCCTGCGCGATCCAGATCACGACTGCGCCGAGTGCGATCTGGCGCGTGCGCTGCCAACGCGTGAGCGGCGTGGCCAGCACCAGCCCCGCGAACAGCGGCAGCGCGTAGCCGTAGATCATCGGATTGACGACCGGTTCGATGAAACCGAATTTCGCCAGCGCACCGGCGGGGGCGGCATTGACCAGCACGCCGCTGGAAATCTGCATGAGATAGCCGGGATGACCGAGAATTCGACCGTGTGCATCAAGCAGATCGGCACCCTGGCTCACCGCCGTAAACAAACCAGGCCAGAACTTGAGCAGGACGAGTTTCGCCATCTGGATCACTGGCCATACCAGCGGACCGGCAAACCAGAACCAGACAAAGAACGCCAACGGCAGCCACAGCAAGGCGGCAAGCAGGAAGCGCCTGAGCGGTGACAGGGTCACTTCGGAATTCCGAAATTCCGTTCGCCCTGAGCGTAGGCGCGCCGCGCCGAAGTCGAAGGGTCGCACTTCGACTTCGCTACGCTACGCTCAGCGTGAACGGGGTATTGTGCGAAGCGCATCACCCGACCCACACCCGCGCATTGCGAAAAATGCGCATCCACGGCGAGTCCTCGCCCCATTCGCGCGGCGCCCACGACATCTGCACCGTACGGAACACGCGCTCGGGATGCGGCATCAGGATTGTCACGCGGCCGTCGGCGGCGGTGACGCCGGCGATACCTTTCGGCGAGCCGTTGGGATTGAGCGGAAACGCCTCGGTAGCCTTGCCGCGGTTGTCGACGAACCGCAGCGCGGCCTGTGTGCGTTTGAGGTCGCCGCGTGCGGCGAATTCGGCGCGGCCCTCGCCGTGCGCAACCACGACCGGAATACGCGATCCGGCCATGTCCTTGAACAGGATCGATGGCGACTCGAGCACCTCGAGCGTGGCCAGGCGCGCCTCGTATTGCTCGGACGCATTGCGCTCGAATTCCGGCCACGCTTCGGCACCGGGAATGATCGACTTGAGCGCGGCGAGCATTTGGCAACCGTTGCAGGCACCGAGTGCAAACTTTGTGGCATCGGCGAAAAATGCCGCAAACTGCTCGCGCAGCGCGGGGTTGTACAGGATCGACGTCGCCCAGCCGCGGCCGGCGCCGAGTACATCGCCGTAACTGAATCCGCCGCACGCGGCGAATCCGGAAAATTCGTCCAAACGATAGCGGCCGGTCTGCAAGTCGGTCATGTGCACATCGAACGCGTCGAAACCGGCGCGCGTGAATGCCGCCGCCATCTCGATCTGGCCGTTGACGCCCTGATCGCGCAGGATCGCGACTTTCGGACGCACGCCGGATCCAATCGAAGTTTTCGCAATGAACGGCGCGGCGATGTCGGCCGCCGGATCGAACGTGAGTTTGGGGCTGATGCCGGGATCGGCGTCGTCGCAACGCCACGCGTTTTCGGCCTTGGCACTGTCGGGATTGTCGCGGCGCGAAGTCATGGCAAAGCTGGTTTCCGACCAGGATTTCATCAACTCCTGCCACGGCCAGCGCGCGATAGCCTCATCGTTGAGCCACAGTTTCACGCGCTTTCGCGCATGCGGGTTGCCAACGCGGTGCGCGTTGGTGGCCAGACCGTGTTGACCCAGCAATAACGAGAATGCATCCCGGTCGCTGCACTTGATCTGCACGACCGCACCCAGTTCTTCGGCGAACAAAGCCGACAACGTGTTCTCGGCCCAGCCGGTCAACTCCAGGTCCAGTCCGCAATGGCCGGCAAACGCCATCTCGATCAGCGCGACGATGGCGCCACCATCGCCGCGATCATGGTAGGCGAGCAGCAAACCCGCTGCATTCGCCGCTTGCACCGCTGCGAAAAAGCGCGCCAGCAAATCCGCATCGTCCACGTCCGCGGGCAGGCCGCCGACCCGGTTGAACACCTGTGCCAACACCGAGCCGCCGAGGCGATTGCGGCCTTCGCCCAGGTCCAGCAGCCACAGTTCGGTATCACCCTGGTCGAGTTGCAGCTGCGGCGTCAGCGCGCGACGCACGTCGGCGACACGCGCGAACGCACTGATGATCGGCGACACCGGCGCTACCGTGCGCTGCTGCTTGCCATCCTGCTGCCACACCGTCTGCATCGACAGCGAATCCTTGCCCACGGGAACAGATATGCGCAATTGCGGACACAGCTGCGCCAGCGCTTGCACCGCATCGTACAGGGCTACGTCCTCGCCGGGATGACTGACCGCGGCCATCCAGTTGGCTGAAAGTTTGATCTCGTCCAGACCCGCCACCGGCGCGGACGCCAGATTGGTCAACGCTTCGCCCAGCGCCATGCGCGCAGCTGCCGGCGCCGACAACAAGGCCAGCGGCGTACGTTCGCCCAGCGCCATCGCCTCGCCCGCGTAGCCGTCGAAATCGATCAGGGTCACCGCGCAATCGGCCACCGGCACCTGCCACGGCCCGACCATCGGGTCGCGCGCGCACAGGCCGCCGACGCTGCGGTCGCCGATCGTGACCAGGAAGTTCTTTGCCGCCACCGTCGGGTGCGCGAGCACGCGCAGCCCGGCGGCTTCCAGCGCCTTGCGGTCATCGTCGAGTGCCAGCGTCTCGGTCTTCGGCCAGCGCGCCGCGCGCGCACGCTGGCTGTCGCGGTGCATCTGCGGGGTGTTGCCGAAGAGCACGGCCATCGGCATGTCGATGGGCGGATCCGCCGATTCGCCATCGCGCAGGACCAGGCGCTCCTCCGCAG
>JBOHYL010000095.1:0-28704 GCA_050737915.1 Rudaea sp. | reverse complement strand
GGACCAGATCGGCAGGCTTGGCGTCCGCGCGCACCGCCGTGCGGATGGTATGCGCACGATCATGTGCCGAGATTCCGGTGGTCACGCCCACGGCTGCTTCAATCGATACGGTAAAATTGGTGTGGTGGCGCGACGCGTTGTCGCTCACCATCGGCGGCAGGTGCAACTGCCCGCATCGTACTCGTGACAGCGAAAGGCACACCAGGCCGCGCGCGTGCGTCACCATGAAATTGATGTCTGCGGGCCGTACTAACTCCGCGGCCATGATCAAATCGCCTTCGTTTTCGCGATCCTCATCATCGACGACAACGACCATGCGTCCGGCGCGGATGTCGGCGATGATTTCCGGAATGGCATGGAAACTCATGCCACGTCTCCTGCCGTTCGCAGCCGTTCCACATAGCGCGCGATCAGATCGACTTCAAGATTCACCACGTCGCCAGCACGCCGATCGCGGAACGTGGTCGCATCGATGGTATGCGGAATCAGGTTCACGCCAAAGCGATCGCCGCTCACGTCATTGACGGTAAGGCTGACGCCATCGATGCACACCGAACCTTTCGCGGCGATGTAGCGCGCCAGTTCCGGCGGCACCTCCACGCACCAACGCTGCGAGCGCGCGTCCGCTGCAATGGAAATCACGCGGCCAACGCCATCCACATGGCCGGAAACCAGATGCCCGCCGAGACGATCTGTCAAGTGCAGCGACTTTTCCAGATTCACCCGGCTTGCGGTCTGCAATGCGCCGAGCGTGGTGCACGCCAGGGTTTCGACGGAAACATCGGCGACGAACTGTTTACCGTCGATGCCGACTGCGGTCAGACACACGCCAGACACGCAAATACTGTCGCCGATTGCCACATCGTCCAGGTCGAGGCTGCCCGCGTCGATCAGCAAACGCGTATCCCCGTCGCGCGGTTCGCTGCGCGCAATGCTGCCAACGGCCTGAACAATTCCGGTAAACATCCCATCACTCTCGCAACAATAAACGCCAATCGTCGCCGATCGAACGTCGATCGATCACGCGCAACCGTTGTGCGTCGGCGATTTTCTCGAGCACCGGCAACGCCAGCAAAGGCCGCGCCCGATCCCCTAGCATAAGCGGCGCGACATACAACAGCCATTCGTCCACTAATCCACTTTGCAGCAAGCTGCCGCACAGCGTCGGGCCGGCTTCGACCTGCAATTCGTTGACACCACGCGCAGCCAGATCGCGCAACACCTTCTCCAGATCGAGACAGCCCTCGCGCAAGTCAATGGCCGCGCACTCCGCACGCTCGAAGCGAGCGTCCGGTATCGCCTCGGGCGCGTGGAAAACCAGCGTCGGCGCGCAGCCATCGAGCACGTTGGCATCTTGCGGCGTTTGCAGTTGGCGATCCAGCACCACGCGCAATGCCTTGAAGCCCTCTGCCTCAACTGCGTCGGGAGAGAGAGAGCTCAAACGCACGGTCAAGCGTGGATTATCCGCCCGCACCGTGCCGCTGCCGGTCAGGATCGCGCTGCTGCGCGCACGCCAACGCTGCACATCCGTACGTGCCGCATCACCGGTGATCCATTGCGAGTCGCCGTTCGCCAGCGCGGTGCGGCCGTCCAGACTCTGCGCGAGCTTCACCCGCACCCACGGTCGACCGCGCTCGATGCGCGAGAAAAATCCGCGATTCAGCTCCCACGCCGCATCGCACAGCAAGCCGGTTTCGACGGCGATGCCGGCATCGCGCAATTTGGCGAATCCGCCGCCGGCGACTTTGGGATTCGGGTCCTCGCAGGCGGACACCACGCGCGCCACACCAGCGGCGATCAGCGCGTCCGCACATGGCGGCGTCCGACCGAAATGCGCGCATGGTTCAAGCGTCACATACACAGTCGCGCCACGCGCACGTGCAGCCGCCTCGCGCAAGGCGAACACTTCGGCATGCGGCTCGCCCGCGCGCGCGTGATAACCCTCGCCGACGATATCCGCGCCCTGTGCGATCACGCAGCCCACGCGCGGATTCGGCTGCGTGGTATACAGACCCCTTTCGGCCAGGCGCAGCGCACGCGTCATATGCGCGTGATCGATCGCCGCGAACGCGCTCATTGCGTTTTCTTGCCCGTGCGCACTTCCGCCAGCAACGGCAATTGCAGGCCCTCCAGTTCCGGCAGGTCGCGCTCGAGCCGCTCGATTTCCTCGCGGAACGCCTGCACGTCCTCAAAGCGGCGATAGACCGATGCGAAGCGCACGTAGGCAACCTGGTCCAGGCGTTTGAGTTCGGCCATCACCCATTCGCCGATCAGGCGCGAAAACACTTCGCGCTCGGCGACCGAGCGTAGCTGGCGCACGATCTCACGCACCACGTTGTCGACCGCGTCGCTGGCGACCGGCCGCTTTTGCAACGCGCGTTCGACGCCCGTGCGCAGCTTGCGTTCGTCGAACCCTTCACGACGCCCGTCGCTCTTGACGATCGCGGGCAGCTTGATCTCGACCGTCTCGAAGGTGTTGAAGCGCTCGCCACATTGCGCACACTCGCGTCGGCGCCGGATCGTGGCGCCGTCCTCGGCTTCGCGCGAATCGATCACGCGCGTGTCTTCGTGCTGGCAGAAGGGGCAATGCATCTTGTCTGGGTTAGCTCGCGCCAGCTGCGTTAATCGCCCGTTCGCGAATCCTCATTGACATTCGCGTCAACTCCGGTTCGCTCACGGGCTCGCGCCTTGCTGGCCCTTCGCCTGTCGTCCGATCAGCCATACACCGGGAACTGCTTGCACTGCGCCGTGACCTTGTCGCGCACGCTCGCGATCACCTTGTCATCGCCTGGTGCATCGAGTACATCGCAGATCCAGCCGGCGAGCTGTGTGCAATCGACGTCGCCGTATCCGCGCGTGGTCACCGCCGGGGTGCCGATACGCAGGCCCGAAGTGACGAAAGGTTTTTGCGGATCGTTCGGCACTGCATTCTTGTTGACGGTGATATGTGCGCGGCCGAGCGCAGCTTCTGCATCCTTGCCGGTGAGTTTCTGGCCGATCAGATCGACCAGAAACAGGTGATTGCAGGTTCCGCCGGAAACGATCTTGTACCCGCGCGCCACAAAGGTTCTCGCCATCGCCTGCGCGTTCTTCACGACTTGTTGCTGGTACTGGCTGAACTGCGGTTCCAGCGCTTCCTTGAATGCGACTGCCTTGGCCGCGATCACATGCATCAATGGGCCGCCCTGAAGACCGGGGAAGACGACGGATTGCAATTTCTTCTCGATCTCCTCGCGCGCCGGCCCCATTGCGGCATGTTTTGCCACGATCAGGCCGCCGCGCGGACCGCGCAGGGTCTTGTGCGTGGTCGAGGTGACCACATGCGCATGCGGCAGCGGACTCGGATACACGCCGGCCGCTACGAGTCCGGCCACGTGCGCCATGTCCACGAACAGGTACGCACCGACCTTGTCCGCGATCGCGCGCATGCGCGCCCAGTCCACGACTTGCGAGTACGCCGAGAATCCGGCGACAACCATCTTCGGCTTGTGTTCCAGCGCAAGCCGCTCGACTTCGGCGTAATCGATCAGGCCGTTCGCATCCACGCCGTACTGCGCGGCATTGAAAATCTTGCCGGACAGATTCACCTTCGCACCATGGGTCAGATGCCCGCCGTGCGCAAGCGACATGCCCAGAATTTTGTCGCCCGGCGCCAGCAGCGCAAAGTACACCGCCTGATTGGCCTGCGAACCCGAATGCGGCTGCACGTTGGCGTAGTCGCAGTCGAACAGTTTTTTCAGGCGCTCAATGGCGAGTTTTTCGGCTACGTCCACGAATTCACAGCCACCGTAGTAGCGCTTGCCAGGATACCCTTCGGCGTATTTGTTGGTCAGCACCGAACCTTGCGCCTCAAGCACGCGCGGGCTGGCATAGTTCTCCGACGCGATCAGTTCGACGTGATCTTCCTGGCGCTGGTTTTCCGCCGCAATCGCGGCTGCCAGTTCGGGGTCGTAGCCTTCAATGCGCAGGGTTTTGGCGAACATGGGGAATTCTCCGGAAACAGGGCAATCATTTTACCGGGTTATGTGCCGGGGCCGCAGGCAAATCAGACGTCATTCCGGCAGGGAATGCCGGAATCCAGACCGCATGGATGCCGAAGTACCAGGCCCGACCACTAATTGTCGGGCTTTTGCCCTCCATCCTTGGCAGCTGGATCCCGGCATTCCCTGCCGGGATGACGAGCCAGAACATGGCACCAAACGTCTGGTTCGGCGATAATTCGCGCTTGGCATTGGTTCGACGCGCCCGCCTGGAACTGCCGCCACCGTCCGGGCCACACAGCGACGCGCCAACCATTGCCGGTTGCGGCCAACCGGGTTTCTTGCCGCCATTTCCTCGGAGCAATTGATGCAGTACATCTACACCATGATCGGCGTGTCGAAGGTCGTGCCACCCAAGCGCGAGATCATCAAGGATATTTCGCTGAGCTTTTTCCCCGGCGCCAAGATCGGCCTGCTGGGCCTCAACGGCGCGGGCAAATCCACCGTTCTGCGCATCATGGCCGGCGTGGACACCGAGTACAACGGCGAGGCGCGGCCACAGCCGGGCATCAAGATCGGCTATCTGGCGCAGGAGCCGCAACTGGATCCGGACAAGAGCGTGCGCGAAGCCGTCGAGGAAGGCGTCGCGGAAATCACCGATGCGCAGGCGCAGCTCGACGCGATCTATGCCGCCTACGCCGAAGAAGGCGCCGATTTCGACAAACTCGCCGCCGAGCAGCAGCGGCTGGAAGCGCTGATCGCCGCGAACGACGGCCACGCGCTGGATCGCACCCTGGAAGTGGCTGCCGACGCGCTGCGCCTGCCAGCGTGGGACGCGAAGATCAAGACTCTCTCCGGCGGCGAGAAGCGCCGCGTCGCTCTGTGCCGCCTGTTGCTGTCCAAACCCGACATGCTGCTGCTGGACGAGCCGACCAACCATCTGGACGCCGAATCGGTGGAATGGCTGGAGCAGTTTCTGCAGAAGTTTCCCGGCACCGTCGTCGCCGTCACGCACGATCGTTACTTTCTCGACAATGCAGCCGAGTGGATTCTGGAACTCGACCGCGGTCGCGGCATTCCGTGGAAGGGCAATTATTCGTCGTGGCTGGAGCAGAAGGACGAACGCCTCAAGCAGGAAGAATCCGGCGAAAAAGCGCGGCGCCGCGCGATCCAGCGCGAACTGGAATGGGTGCGTCAGGGCGCCAAGGGCCGTCAGTCCAAGGGCAAGGCGCGCCTGAACCGTTTCGAGGAACTCAACTCGGTCGAATACCAGAAACGCAACGAGACCAACGAGATCTACATTCCGCCCGGCGAGCGCCTGGGCGACTCGGTGATCGAATTCAAGCACGTGTCGAAGGCGTTCGGCGAGCGCCTGCTGATCGAGGATTTGAGCTTCAAGATTCCGCCCGGTGCGATCGTCGGCATCATCGGTCCGAACGGCGCGGGCAAATCCACCTTGTTCAAGATGATCATGGGCAAGGAAAAACCCGACTCCGGCGAAATCGCGCTCGGCAAAACCGTGCAGCTCGCCTATGTGGATCAGTCGCGCGATGCACTCGACGGCGGGCAGACGGTGTGGAACGAGATTTCCGGCGGTCGCGACATCATCACCATCGGCAAATACGAATTGCAGTCGCGCGCCTACATCGGTCGCTTCAATTTCAAGGGTGCCGACCAGCAAAAGATCGTCGGCCAGCTTTCCGGCGGCGAACGCGGCCGTCTGCATCTGGCCAAGACCCTGATGCAAGGCGGCAACGTGCTGCTGCTCGACGAACCGTCGAACGATCTGGACGTGGAAACCCTGCGCGCGCTCGAAGAAGCCATGCTCGAATTTCCCGGCTGCGCGCTGGTGATTTCGCACGACCGCTGGTTTCTGGATCGCATCGCCACGCACATCCTCGCATTCGAAGGCGATTCGCACGTGGAGTTCTACACCGGCAATTTCCACGAATACGAAGAAGACAAGAAGCGCCGGCTCGGCGAAGAAGCGGCGAAACCGCATCGAATCAAGTACCGGAAGTTCGCCTGAATCCAATGTCTTTCGCGCACGCTATCGACACGGCAAGCCGACGCAACGAGTCGCTGCTTTGCGTCGGCCTCGATCCGGAACCGGCAAAATTTCCGGCGCCTGTACGCGACCGGTCGGATGCCGTGTTCGAATTCTGTCGCACGATCGTTGATGCGACGGCTGACCTGGTGTGCTGTTTCAAGCCGCAGATTGCGCATTTTTCCGCAGCCCGCGCAGAAGAGGCATTGGAACGCCTGATCGCCCACATCCACAGCGCGCATCCTGGCGTACCGGTGATTCTCGATGCCAAGCGCGGCGACATCGGTTCCACCGCGCAACACTACGCGGTGGAGGCGTTCGATCGCTATGGCGCGGATGCGGTGACGGTCAATCCGTACCTTGGCCGCGATGCACTGCAACCGTTCCTGGATCGTGCCGACAAGGGTGTGGTCATCCTGTGCCACACTTCCAACCCGAGCGCCAGTGATCTGCAGGAACTTCCAATCGATGGGCGACCGCTGTACCTGCATGTCGCCCAGCTGGCCGCACAGCAATGGAACGCCAACGGCAACTGCGCGCTGGTGGTAGGCGCGACGTATCCGCAGGAACTGGCCCAGGTACGCAGCGCCGTAGGCGATGTCATGCCGCTGTTGATTCCCGGTATCGGCGCGCAGGGCGGCGATGTTCAGGCCGTGGTAACCAATGGGAAAAATACACAAGGCGCGGGTTTGATTATCAGCACCTCACGCGCGGTCCTGTATGCCAGTGCGGCCGCCGATTATGCCGACGCCGCGCGCCATGCCGCACAGTCGCTGCGTGACGAGATCAACCGCTACCGCTGACGCAATACCTGCCACGCATAACGCGGCGCAAGCAAAACATAGTGCACCCACAGTCCACACCAAACCATGCCGCGCAACACTGGATTGCGGGCCGCCGGATCGAATTTCACAAACCAGCGCCACATGCCGCGGTGCTTGTGCAAGGCCACAAAGAACGGCCGCGAGCGACTCGAGGTTCCCTTGGCGTGCATCACGCGCACGTCGTTGGCGCAAACCACGCGCAGCCCGGCATCGCGCACGCGCCGGCACAGATCCATGTCTTCGCAATGCAGGAAATAGCCTTCGTCGAAACTGCCAATGCGCTCGAATGCAGTTCGCGGCAACAACATCAGTGCGCCGGAGACAATATCCACCTCCTGCACGTCGGCCGCGATGGGCAGATCGATACCCCGCAATGCCGGCCAGCGCGCACCCAATCGCGCCAGACCCGCCATCGACAGCACAGCACGGCGCAATAGCGGATCGCGGCGGCGACTGGCCGGCTCGGGTTCCCCATTGCTGCCGACGATAGCCGCACCGACCAATCCGATGCCGTCAACCAGACGCGCGCGCAAGCGGGCGACGATGTCCGTCTCAATCCGGCAATCGGGATTGAGAAACAGCAACGCATCACCGTGCGCGATTGCCGTGCCGCGATTGCAGCCTGCGCCGAAGCCGAGATTTTTTCCGTTACGGACTAAGCGCACACGCGAATCGTCGTGCCAACGCGCAGCGATCGCATCCACCGAGCCATCGCGCGTTGCATTGTCGCTGACGATGATCTCAACCGCGACGGAACTGCCCAGCGCGCATTCGATGCACACAGCCAAGTCCGCGCCGCTATCGGCGGCGACAATGACAATGCTGGTCAGGTCACGGACAATGTCCATGCGCGGGCGGGACGCTAAACCTGTCCGAGCAGCTTCTCGCCCTGCTCTGCCGCGTACTGCCACAGTGCCGGCCAGTGCTCGCAGGCGTCGGCCAGCGCATTGCATTCCTCGGCCAACGCCCGCGCGCAGCCCGGCGCATCGATGTCCTGTGGCCAGTCATCCAGACGCGGCGGCGCATTGGCAAGCAGCGCCTTGGCATTGGCTTGCACAATCGTGCGCGCGTCCGCCTGCCAGTACACCGGCGCGTCGCCAGCAGCCTCGATCTGGTGTTGGATGCGATCGATGAGGTCGGCGCGGAAAAAGCTCAGGTATTCGCGCAGGTGCGCGACACGGGCACTTTCGCCGGCGCCGGCCAGATCGCGCAGGACATAGGCGAGCAACCCCATGCGCGCGGCCGGGTCGGCTGCATGGAACAAGCCGAACTGGCGCTGCACGAAATCGCGCAGGAAGTAATTCACGCGCGGCAGGAATGCCGCCAACGTCTGCTCCGACCGTTTGCGTGCGGCCTCCTGCACATGCCCGATCGCCTCGGGCAATTCCAGCGTCAACCCATCGGGGTGGCAATAGCGCGTCAGCGCGCCGGCAAGACTGTCCTCGCCACGCCCGACCGGATTCGTGCACGGCAGCAACGCGCTGTTGTCGAGCGTGAACGGGGTAAATCCCGATACCGCCAATACGCGCGCCTGGGCAACGGCGTACCACAGATGCTGGCCTTCGAGATTGCGCTGATAACTGGCGCGATCGCGCCAGAAATCCGCACGACCGACTTCGTTGAGCAAGTAGTACATCCAGTGATTGGTGGCGGTCCGCGTGCTGCCGTAACTGCCGCACTGGGTCGCAATAACGTGTGCGTCGGCGGCGAGCAAGTCGAGCCGACCCAGATTCAGGCCACGCAATGCGCCGCGCCCTATCGGATAACGCGTCTGCAGCAGCGCTCCCAGGGTCTGGCCGCAACTTTCCAGATGCAGATCGAACGGATCGCCGGCGAGTTCTTCGCCGAACGCGCACGCCTCGTCCAGGCTGGCCGGGAATTGTGCGGGTACTTGCGCGTTGGGGTTCGGGTCCAGGCCCGCACGTGCGCTTTCGCTGCGCCGAAACGGCAACAGCAAGTCGTCGTCGAGCAACGCCAGGCGTGTGCCAGCCGACAACAGCAAGGCCAGATTGCGATTGCGGCCGCCGCCGGAACGCTGCGCGTGCGGATGCGCATCGCGCAGCAGCAATCGCTGCGTGGCCAGCCGCGCCTGCGGCACGGCCTTGCCCAGACGTTCGACCAACTTGCCTTTTTCCGTGCGGCCGACATAGTGCACCTTGCAGCCGGTGGTGCGCGCGAACTCGCGCAAGGCATCGCGCTGTTCGTTGGCATGGGCGGACAAGGATGAATCGTCGAGCACCGTGTAACGCCGCCCAACACGATGGCGGCGTTCGTAATCGGTCAGCGATGCGAGCAACCGCGCCAGCTGTTCGGGGCGGTCGCAGGCGCGGATAAACACGCCGCGCAGATCCGCAGGCGCCGCGCCCGGCGCCTGCGAGAGGCGTTCGATGAAGGTCTGCTCGGATACCAGCAGGTTGCGCTGGATCAGACTTTCCAGCACACGTTGGATATCCTCGCGCTTGCCGGTCAGGCCTGCGATGGTGGATTCGATACGCGCGGCATGTTCGTCCAGGCTGCGGAATTCGCGGCACTGATCCAGCGCCTTGAGCACCTGAAACGTCATCACGTGCGTGTCGCCGCTGCGCTTGATCTGGAAGATGCATTCCTGATTGGACAGCGAGGCGACAAGTCCGTCTTCTGACGCAAACAGCGGCGCGTTGGGATCCGCGACGGGCGCAGATTGCGCTGTTTTCGGCGGATACGTGATCTGGTAGTTAAGCAAGGTTTCCATGCGGCTCCGGGATGCGATGCGATGGCGATCAACGCAGCGGCGAGGGTTTTTCCAGTGCGCCGTGCAAGCGCGCGACTTCGGCCTCGAGCTCCGCGATGCGAACGCCGGCGGCCATGTTCGCGCGCACTTGCGCATTGTAATGCGCGTAGACGGATTCTTCGCGGTCGCCGAACAAGGTCAGATCCGGCAAGTTCGGCAGCGGCTGCCGCGAGCACATGGCGATGAAGTACAGCGGCGCGTAATCCAGCCCGGATTTCGGCGGCGCGGCAGCTTCGGCCAGGGTCGTTGCGGCAAGCGTACGTGGCGCATGCTCCAGGTTCCAGACAGCCGACTGGAACAGCAATTTCTGGCCGTACAGCGCCACGTGCGGGAAATGCGGTGCGAGCAGCGCAAGCAGTTCGTCGCGATACAACTCGCGCACGTGGAACTCGTTGCGGAAGCCGGTCAGATCGCTGTAGGTGCGCTTGTCCGGCGAGGACACGATCAGAATCCCGTCCGGCGTCAGCGCGCGTGCGAAACCGGCGATCAATTTCTCCTGCTCGGCGATGTGCTCGAGCGTCTCGAACGAGACGATCAGATCAAAACTGCCGGCGGCGGCATCCAGCGCCGTGCAATCGCCGCGTTCGAAGCGCAGGTTCGCCTGCGCGCCGTAGCGCGCGCGCGCATGCGCGATGGCGCGTTCGTCGATGTCCACGCCGGTTACCGTTGCTGCCGCGGATGCAAGCAGCGCACTACCATAGCCTTCGCCACAGGCCGCATCGAGCACGCGCTTGCCGCGGGCGAGTTCCCGCGCGAACGCGTAGCGCGCCCAGTGCTCGTAGCGGATTTCGCGCACGCACTCGGGCGTAAAGCGCTCGCCGGTGAATTCCAGGGGAGTATCGCTCATGTCGGCGCCGGGGTTTCGTTCCAGACGTGGGTCAGACGCACCATGCCGAATTCGCGCGACTTGCCGCGCACGGTTACGCCGCGCTCGAGCGTGTCGAACAGGCGCATGGCTTCGGTATCCATCGCGTGGGCGCGCAACAAATAGCTTCCCGGCAGCAACGGCAGACTGGCGAACGAAAGTTCAATCGCATAGTGGTTGTCGCCAATGCGTACGGGATGTTGACCATCCATGTCCGAGCTGATGCCATAAATGGACGTGCCATCGGCGCGGCTCAGGCCGAACGCGATCACTGGCTCGCGCTCCGATCGCGACACCACCTCGACCCGGATCGTCACGCCGTCACCTTGCTCGAGCAGAATCGGCACCTCCGCCGCTTGGCCGTTCACAGCGAATTTGGTCAGCTCGAATTCGGTGCCTTGCGCCACAACTCGCGGGTGAGCCGCTTCCTGTACCGCCGTCTTGCGTTCATGGAACGCCAGATACGCCTGGGTTACCTCGAACACGTCGCCGCTGGCTTCGACGCGACCGTGCCGCAACCAGATCGCCTGCCGGCAAAGTTTCTGGATGTGGTACATGCTGTGAGATACCAGAATCAGGGTGCCGCCGCCGGCGAGATAATCCTCCATCCAGCGCACGCATTTTTTCTGGAACGATTCGTCGCCGACCGCCAGCACCTCGTCGGTGATCAAAAGATCCGGCCGCAGCGCAGCGACGATGGCGAAGCCCAGACGCACCGTCATGCCTGAGGAATAGTGCTTTACCGGCTCGTCGATGTAATCGCCGATGTCGGCAAACGCGACGATCTCGGGCAACTTGGCTCGCGTTTCCTCCGCCGACAGGCCGTACAACGTGGCGGACAGGGCGATATTGTCGCGGCCGGAATATTCTGTATGAAAGCCGGCGCCCAGTTCCAGCAGCGCGCCGACACGACCATCGACCGTCACACTGCCGGCAGTCGGCGTGAGCACTCCGGTAAGCAGCTTCAACAGAGTAGATTTGCCGGCGCCATTTTCACCGATCAGTCCCAGCGATTGGCCGCGTTCCACATGCAGGTTGACGCCTTCGAGCACGCTCACCGCATCGGCGTCGCCGCGTCCGGCCAGCAAGCGTGCCAGCGCGCGCAGGCGGTCGCGGCGATGGAACACCTTGGGATACGCCTTGCCCAGACCGCTGGCGCGAACCAGGACACGCGAACGGGATTCGGCGGCCGACTGCATGGCGCGAAGTCAGAAGTCCACAGCCATGGCATTGTGGAACGATTGTCCCTCGTTGCCCACGGGACCCAGTTCGCACTGACCGCAGATGTGCATGGCCGCACGGTTTTCCGTCATCTGGCGCTTGAAGCGCGCACGCAGTTCGCCGCGCAGGATCTCGCTGTATTTCTGGCGCAGCAGATTGCCGAACTCGCCGGCACGCGGATGGATGCAGCATGGCACCACGGTACCGTCGGCATCGACGTACAGCAGCCGGATTTCGCCCCGCCACGGATGCGCGGTGTACTCTTCGGGCTCTGCCAGAAACACGCAGGGGCCGGATGGTGCGTGGATCTCGCGCTCCGTCATGTTCTGTTCGGCCTCGGGCAAGGCCATCCAGCTGCGGAATTCCGGCGTCCAGCCGCGCGGCTCCAGTACCGAACGCCATTGCGTCATGTCCTGCTTGCTGCGCACCACCGATTTGGTGATGAGCTGCAATTGCGGCGACCAGCGATCGCGGATGCCGCGCACGCGATCGAGAAATTCGATCAATTTTTCCCACTTCGACGGCGGTCGCAGCCGTTCGTACTCGGCTGGCGAGCCATCGCCATCGCAACTCACGACCAGGCGATGGATCACGTCTTGTTTGATCGCCTGTTCGAAATCGTCCCAGTACACCTGTTGCGCATTGGTGGATATCTCGACGATTTCGGCTTTCCAGCGCTGCTTCGGAATCTCGGCAACGATCGCCGAAAATTGCTTGTGCAGCAGCGGCTCGCCGAAATTGAACAGGCGCAGCAGGTGGATGCGCTCAACGTCGATATTTCCGAGCATGGTGCGGAAATCGGTTACCGCTACGCGCTTGATTTTCGGCTGCAGCGTGGAATTGGGGCAGCCGACGCAGCGCAACTGGCAGCCGTGCACGATGTCGATATGCGCGCAGTAAATGTCCTTCGGCTGCACGAGTGCGGCAGCGACGGGCGTGGCAGGCGACATCAAAGGAAATCCTCGAAATGGGGGTTCAACCGGCGGAAAGCCGCGAATCCGATGAGCAGGACGGCCAGCACGACCAGAATGGCGGTCAGGTGATCGCCTACCGCACCCGATCCGAACAAGGCGCTACGGAAAAATTCAGTATAGTGAGCGAACGGATTCCAGTCCACAAAGTGCTGGTAGCGCTGCGGCAGCGATTCGCGCGCATAAAACACCGGCGAGGCGAACATCCACAACATCAGCAGTTGCGGCAACGCCGCAGAAAGATCGCGCACGAAAACCTGCACGGCGGCGAACAGAAACGCAAAGCCGAGCGCGAGCACGAACAACTGCGCGTAGACGGCCGCGACCGCTGGCAACGCCCACAGGTCGATGGGAACGCCGAACAGGCGCAGCGCCACGATGATCGCCAGATACCCTGCGCCCTGGATCAGAAATCCCGATGCCACCGCGGCGAAGACCAGCACTTCGCGCGGCATGGCCACCTTGCGGATCAGCGTGGCATTGTCCTGGATCACGGTGGTGGCGCGGGTCAAGCCTTCGGCAAACGCCGTCCACGGCCACAACGCCAGCGCCAGAAACGGCACGTACCCCGGCGCATTCGCACCCGGCACGCGCGCCTTGAACACGTAGACAAAGACGAAACTGTAGACGGCCAATTGCGCCAACGGCTGCATCAATGCCCACAGTCCGCCGCTAAAACTGCCCAGATAGCGGTTGCGCAGATCACGACGGATAAAATGAAGCGCAAGACGCAGCGCAGGCATGGCAGAGAAGCCGAATCGGGCAAGGATACGTATTATCGCAGAGCCGCGCGCGGATGTGCGCGGCCGACGTCGAAGGGAATTGAGCATGCGCTTCGACTTCGCTTGCTGGCGCAGGCTACGCTCAGCGCGAACGGGGTTCAACGTATCTTTGCAGTCACTCAGGGAACCTCTGATTAACCGTCGCGAGCGCAGGCAGGTTGCGCGAATACGGAGCGCAGGAACCGGAGTTTACTTGTACGTAAATGAGGATTCCGAGCACCGGCTTCGCGCAAGATGCCAAGCGCAGTAGGTTAATCAGAGGTTCCTCAGGTCAGGGTTTTGCCGGCACTGCTGCCGCTGGCGCAGGCGCCTTGGCCGGCGCATCTACCGGCACGCCGGTGCCGGTGAAGTAACGGTCGTGCAGCGAGGCGATTGCGTCCGGGTACGGCGTCATTTTCTGGTTGCTCAACTGGTTCAGAAAATCCTTGCGTTGATCGACGATGTATTGCTTGTCCAGGCTGTCAAGAATCTGCGCCTTCACTTCATCGAAGCTCTTCTGCTTGGCTGGCGTCGCGTCGATGAACTTGAGGATGTGATAGCCGAATCGCGTCTTGACGATCGGCGAAATCGGATTCTTGGCGCTCAATTTTCCGGCCGCTTCTCCAAATTCCTTTACGTATTTCGATGAAGTGGCGTCTTTCATCATGCCCTTGTTGCTGGCCTTGGACGGATCGTCGGAATATTTCTGCACCAGCTCCTCGAAATGCGCGAGATCGGCCAGCGCCTGCGTGCGCACGCTTTCGGCGAGTTTTTTCGCGTCCTCGTCGCTGCGGTCCTTCGTGCCAATCAGGACTTGCTGCACGGTCACGTCCGCCGGAACGACGTACTGATCCTTGTGCGAGAGGTATTCCTCTTTTGCCAATTGACCCAAATCCGGCACCTTGATGGTTTTGGTGAATGCGTCGAAACGGATTTTGGCCAGCGCATCGTCCTGGGCCAGCGCCAACTGGCCCTGAACCTGCGGATCCTGGTCGAGTTTCATCTCGCGTGCTTGCAGTGCCAGTTGCTTGGTGCGCAAAAGGTCGCGCAACATGCTCTCGATGCGATCGGCGCTGCTGATGAATCCGGCCCATTTCTCAGCCGGCAAGCGTGCCATGTAGGCATCCACGTCGCCCACGGTGACGGTAGCACCGCCCTGACTGACGACGGGACGACTTGCGTCTACCGTAGCCGCAGCAACCGCAGCGTTGGCCAATACCAGCAAGCAAATCCCGCGCACGATACTCTTTAGAGAAAAACCCATGCGACGTTCCATTAGAAGCCAGCGCCCTGGTTTTCGTTAAAGCCCATCGAACAACTACTGGACCCGCACTGCTGATTCCATCCGGAAGCGTTATGCGTGGCGTTTACGGCGTTGAACCAGTACTGCGTAGTCGGATTGAGCACGCAATTGATCGGCGTGTACCCATTCGACGATACAGTCAAGTTCGGGGCGTTGGACTTCACACAAACCACACCATTGCCTTTGGCGCCGTTGTTGAACAGACCCGCCGAAGTACTGATGGAAAACGTCACCGGATTATGAGTGTAGGATCCGTTAACCACGAAGTTGATGGAGTGTCCCGGCGTTGGCGTAAACGGAATCGACAGGAACTGGGTTTTTGGAAGACTGAACACCACGGCATCGCCGAAATACGTCCCCGGCCAGTTCCCTCCGAACACGAAGGGGAACGAATACGGGCTAGGCCCGAGGTTATGCTGGCCGGGGTTATATAGCGTCATGTTTCCGGAACAAAGTGCTGTATACCCGGGGATGTCGCCGCTGGCGCCGTTGGTGCACGAAGGACCGATCACGCCGGAAACAGTTACCGGCTTTGTGATCGAACTGGGATTGCCGCTGACGCTATCGGTCACCGTCAGTTTTACGTTGTAGGTGTTGGCCAAGGTATAGGTGTGCGGCGGATTTTGTTGTGTGGAGGTACCGCCGTCGCCGAAATCCCACGACCACTGATTGATGGTGCCGCCCACGTCCGTGGACGTATCGGTGAAATTGGCCGTCAACCCGTTGGTAGTAAAGGTGAAATTCGCTACCGGCGTACCACCACTGTTGCCATTCTGGGTCACGTTCGCCTGCGATGTGAGGCTGGCCGGGCTGGCACCGGGGGCCGCCAGACAGGTCAGTGTTGCCTGATAGCTGCTCGAGCTGCTGCCGGTATTGGTAAAGCTCGCGCTGAACGGAATCAGCGTGTTCGACGTGCACGATGGGGTGGTACCCAGACCGCAGACATAGCCATTGACCGGGCCGGTCGCGACACCGGAACCGCCGGTCGTGGCGATCGCCACGGTGCAGGTTGCCGCATTGAGCGGCAGCACGCTGAAATTGCCGATCTGATTGCTGCCGGATGGCAGCGCACCGACCGGGCCTTGCAAAGGCTGCGCAGGACCAAAGGTCAACTGCTGGCCGCTACCCGATAGGCCGCATGCAGCAGACAGGGTGGGCGGATTGGTCCCGGTCAGCGCCAACAGATTGCCGTCCGGCAACACGCTGGTGCTGCTGACACCGCTGGCCGAACAATGGCCGACGTCTTCCGCGTTGAAATAAATGCTGAACGTGCCAGCGGCGAACGCGACGTTGGAGAACAGGGCGACAAGCGCCAGCAGGGCAATGCGAATTTTCATGTAGTGCTCGGTGACGGGATACAGACGGGTATTGTAGCCGCCCGGCGAGCGGCGGTGTGCGAAGAAGTCATTAACCGCGCGCGGCGATCGGAAATACGCAGCCGTTCGGCAGCCGCAAAAAAGAAGGGGCTCTTGCGAGCCCCTTCGAGTAGCGTTGTTGCAGGATCGTTATCAGGAGCAGGCACCACCGCCGTTGCCACATACGCGGTTGTACTTGTGGTTGTACAAGCCGGTGTAGTTGGCCAGCACGCCGCCGCTGACATTCGAGTTAATGGTCTGTTCCACGGAAAAGCCCGTGGCTGGCAAACCCTGGAAGGTGTTGGCATTGCTGCTACCGACGATGTTGTGGACGGGCGTAGTAGCAGACTGATCGTCGAAGCCGAGGTTCACCCAGCCAGCGATGAACCCGGTCGGCAGATTGACGTTCAAATTGCGCGAGGAACCGAGTACCGTCGAAGGCACCGTGCCATCCTCATTGAACGTGATCACGTTCGTTTCCCAGCACAGCACCGGAATATTCGGATTGGTTCCCGGTGGCGGTGGCGAGAAGCCGATCGGCGGAGCCGTAATCGGCGTGGTGGCCTCTTCGCGATTGTACGGGACGATCGACACCGGCGAGCAGGAGGTGCCCGGACGGGCCGACACGCTGCCGAACACTTCGTCGAACGGATGAACCGCACTCGACCCGATGATCTGCGGGTCGACATAGAAACGCTTGGTCGGGAAGGTAATGACCCATTCGGTGGACTCGCCGTAGGCCGGATCGACCACGTACTCGTTGTAGATGCTGTCGGTCATGAACACCGCCGAAACGGCGTCGATCGAGCTGCTGAACGTGGTCGTTGCCAAGGTCACGTTACCCGTACCGGTCGTGTTGAAGGTAAAGGCAGTCGGGTTGGTGCCACTGGCCAGGTTCGGCAGGACGTTGCCCGGCGCCGTGTGCTGATTGGCAGACGCGCCAGCGTAGAAGCCTTCCACGGCATCGGCGTTATAGCCTTCGATGGTGCCCGCACCGACATTGACGATGGTGCCGGAACCGAACAGGCCGCCGTCCGGCGCGCCGATGTCGATCGAAGAATTATTCGTCCAGTAGGCCGCGGAGCCGCCGGTAATTGCCCATGCGGCGAGCACTTGGCCGCAGGACGCAGGCACGCCGTTGACGTGGGTGATGGCGGTGAGCGAACCGCTGGTGTTGTCGTTCACGGTGCCCATTTCGATCATTTCGACGTAGCCTTCCGTGGTGCGGGAAAGATCGGTCGGACCGGTATCGCTGTTGTTGCCGCTATAAGCATAGTTCACAAACGGCACGGAACCGGAGATGGTCGGTACGGTACAGCTGTTGTCGCCGGTGCTGATGCTGGCACCGCCGGTACTGGTCACCGGATCCACTTCGGCCGTCCACACATCGAACGGCGACATGTACAGGTTGAAGTCGAGCACTTCGCGGCTGTTGTACGCTTCCAGGAAGCGCACCTTGACAGCCTTGCCTTCGCTCGTGGTGTTGACCACGGAAAGCAGAGTCACGTTGTTGCCGTTGACCGTGTAATACGGGTAGATGAGCACGGAACCGGTACCATCGGTACTCAGGTTTACCGCACCCGCCATGTTGGCAATGCCAGCCACGCCGGCCAGACCGGCAATGACGGCAGTCGTCAGACTGGTTCTTTTCATCGCTACACTCCTAAGATTAACCACAGGGCTTATGTTCAAACCGGCTCACCCCGCACCGACACGGCGGTATACCCCGCCTTGAGCCGGTCGAGCCGAGCAACAGCGCTTCAATGCTACGACAAAGACTGCGGCAAAGCAATCCCTGCCTAACTTCTTTTCAACAAAGCAAGAAACCCCCACCACAACAACGGTTTATTGCTTTGGTTTCGGTGCCTTGTAGCGACTGTCCGGCAGATAATACCAATGCCCGGATTCCTTGATCCAGCGTTCGGTCACCGGGCTGTCGCCCTGAATCTTGCGCACACCGTGCAGGTTCACCATCACCAGATACTTGAGTTTCACGTGCACGGTGCAGGTGTCGGCATCGCATTTCTGGTCGAGAAACTCGGCCGATTCCCAGGTTACCGGTCGACTGTTCATGTCGCGAGCGTAATTTTCGCGCGCGATCGTGGTGCGGTAACCCGGCGAAAGGAAATCGTAGGCCTTGTCGGCCTGGTGCGCGATGAGGTAATCCCAGCGCTGCACGGCTCTGGTCTTGATGACGGACGCGTCTTCGTTGCGCGTGAACAAGCTCGCGCAACCGGCGAGCGCGAGCACGCCGAACACGAGCATGATTCTGGAAAAATATACTTGTTTACTTTTCACCTTGCGGATTCTCCTTGGAAAGCGGTTGCACGACCGCGGGCGGTTTTGGCGCCGGCGCCGGTTGTGCGGCATGCTCGGCCGCCTGTTGCGCGCGCAGCGGCTTGAGCGATTCGAAGCGCTGTTCGTATTCCTGGGTCATCTGCCGCGCTTCGTCGGAGTTGGTGATCACGCGCGGCGTGATCAGTACGATCAATTCGGTGCGGTGATGATTCTTGTCGGTGCTGCCGAACAGGTTGCCGAGAAACGGAATGCTGCTGAGCAGGGGTACGCCGGATTTGCTGTCGATGACCTGGTCCTGAATCATGCCGCCAAGCAATACGGTCTGGCCGCTCTGCACGGCGACCTGGGTGCTCAGGTTGCGCTGGCTGATCGGCGGGTTCTGCCCCGACGGCGCGCTACCCGGAATGCTGTCTTCCTGTTGCACGTCCATGTACACCAGACCGCCGGGATTGACGCGCGGGGTGATATTGAGCGTGATGCCGGTGCTGATGTACGAGGCTTGGCCGATGCCGGTATTGGTGTAGTTGCCGGACGTGCCGGTAGTGGTGCCGGGAATGCCGATGATCGACTGGGAAATCACCGGCACCTGGGTGCCGACGGTAATTTCCGCCTGCTGATTGTTCATCACCACCAGCGAGGGCGTGGACAGCACCTTGGTCTGGCCGTTGGTCTGCAAGGCATCGAGCGCGACCTGGAAATTCTTGTTCAGGAACGAATAGAACAAACCACTGCCGCCGGTGACCGGGATCGACGACGAGCCGCCCAGCGATGCGCGATGACGGTCGGCGTTGCCATTCTGGCTGACATAGGGCGGCTCGTACTGGAATCCGGTTCCGGAGCCGGCATTGCCATTGTTGATCAGGCCGGACAACCACCACTGCACGCCGTATTTGAGCTCGCCGTCGAGCACGACATCGAGAATCTTCGCTTCGATCTGCACCTGCAGCGGCGCGATATCCAGGCGATGGATCGCAGCACGGATCGAATCCCACTCGCCCGGGGTAGCCATCACCAGCAGCTGGTTGTTTTCCTCGATCGGGGTGATGCGGATATCGGTCTGTTTCGCACTGGACGAGGCGGGAACTCCGCTACCGGTCGTGGTCAGATTCGAACTGCCGCTGCTGCGACCTCGTGAATTCATATTCGAATTGGAATTCGTGCCGCCCGTTGCGGTGCTGCCGTACCTCTCGCTGCTGCGGCCGCCGATGCCACCCGCGCCGCTGTTGAACTGGCCGACGCTTACCGGCTTCAGGCCCGGCGCGACATTACCGGAGTTGCTCGGCCGCTGGCTGGTCTGGCCGGTGAAAATGGCGTTCAGGTGATCAGACAAATCCACCGCCTTGACGTTCTTGACGTCGTACACGTACAGCTGGGTGCCATTTTCGCCTACGCCCTGATCGAGCTTGTACAACCACTCCTGCGCTTTTTCGAGATAGTCTTTCTGCGGCGTGATCACGACGATGGAGTTGGTGGTTTCCATCGGGATGAATCGAAACATCCCGGCCAGCGGCGATTCGCCGGACGCGCCGAATATCTTGTCGAGTTCGGGCATGATCTTGTCCACGTCCATGTTGCGCAGACCGTACACGCCTACCGACATGCCTTTCAGCCAGTCGACATCGAAAATCTGGATCGTGCGCTGGTAATTGGTCAGCTCCGACGCCGTGCCGGCCATGATCAGAAGACTGCGCGCGTCGTCCGCCGATACCACCGCATCGGCCTTGGCATAGGGCTTGAGCAACTTTTGCATCTGCGACGCGGCGATGTACTTGAGCGGAAACGCGCGCACTTCGTAGCCCTTGGCCGCGGCCGCCGGCGCAATGCGTGGCGTCAGGTTGCCCGGAATCGCATCCTTGACCGGCACCACCGCGTAGCGACCTTCCTTGAAGATGAGCGCGTTGTTGGTCCAGCTCAGCAGCATTTCCAGAATCGGCATGGCCTGCGCCGGCGTGATCGGTTTGGCAGTGGAAAACGTCACGTTGCCGGTGACGTTCGGCGCAATCGTGTAGTTTTCCTGCAGCAACGAACCGAGAATCGCCTGCACCACGGCCTGAATCGGCTGGTTTTCGAAATTGAATGTGATCTGGCCTTCCGCTGCGGGTTGGCCATGGACCGGCGCGCGCGCTGCCGCCTCGTCAATGAACTGTCCGCTGCCCGCCTCGATCTTGGCTTCGGCTTTCTGGTGGGCCTTATCCTCGGTTTCGATCTTGATCGGCGCCTCGTCGTCGACTTTGTTTGCCGGCAACCGGGTTTGCACCGCGTTGTCCGCCGCGAGCTGGCGCGCGAACTGGCGGTCGCCGCCGAGCGTGGCGCACCCGGCCAGCGCAACGGCGAGCAGCGAAACGAGAAAAATCGAAGGACGTAGGATCACGTGAAGCACTCCGTAACGGGTTTTACTGCTTTTGTGGAGCTTGTCGGTGCCGCAAGCGTTCGGCTTCTTCCCGCATCTGCCGGCGGCGTTCTTCGATGCGTTGCTGCAATGCCTGACTCTGCGGATTGTGCGCCGTCGCGGCAACCGGCGCGTGCGGCGCCACTCGCCCGGGCGCTCCGCGCTGCGGTGCGTTCGGACTTGGACTGGCGACGGCCGTGGACAGTTCCACTTCGACTTCCTCGCCGGAGGTTTCGCGGAACACGGCGCTGCGGGCGTTCAACCGGGTCAGCGTCCAGCCGCCCTGGTCGCCGTCCAGCGGCATGCCTTCCTTGATTGCCAGATTCGTGTTCTTGAGCTTGTCGTGCACCATTGCAAGATGCAGTTGTGGGGTGAGGATAATACCGGTCAGGGCGATGTTAAGCGGCACTTTCGGCGGCGGCGGCGTATCCAGCTCATCCGGAGAATCGGGCGTGGGTTTGCGATCGTCATTGAACAGCGGCCGCGCCGTGGTATCGGCGAACGCGGTTTCCGGCGGCAATTTGAACGGAGTGCGATCGATGGCGACCTTGCCGCCGTCAAGAGTTTGCGTATCGGCGGGCAGCCAGGAATAGCCGCGGCCGAAGCCGAGCTGCATGGCCAACGCGAACAGGAACAGCACGGCACAGGCGCCGGCCAGGATCAGAGTCAGCAATTTTGCGGCTTGCGTGCTCATCCGGTCTGCTTCCCCGACTTGCGCAGATAGCCGGATAGGTTGAAGCGAATATCCAGCGCCGTCGGTGGACGCACCTTGGCGCCCGGCGGCGTGTAGCCGAACTGTTGGCGGTAGATGAGCAACTGGTCTACGAACAGGTAGGGGTTGCTGTTTTCCAGATCATAGAGAATGCCGGCGAAGGGCTCGAGCGAGCAACGCATGCGCACCTGGATGGTCACGCGTTGATAGAGTTCTTCCTCACCGCCCTTGAAATTCGAGTTGCTTACGATCGCGCACTTGTTCTCGTCTTTCACCCGCGCCGAAATCGTCTGCTTCAAGCGCTGGGTCAGGTCGGAGAACGCACTGTTGGCATCGGCATCGGCGAGAAACGCTTGATTGCCCTGCTCAAACGCGCGCACCTGGGCGAGGCGTTTTTCGATCGCCGGACGTTGCGCGAGAGTGCCGGCGAAGCGCTGCTGTTGCTCGCGCAGGTCCTGTATCTGGGCGCTGACCGCGAGATCCGGCGCGACGAACCACCAATGCACGAGTAGCAGGTAGCCGAGCAGCAGCGCGATCAACACCAGCACGATAGCCAGGAAGCGGCCGTTGCGCGGATCAGTGGCCGGGCGCATGCGTGCCTCCCGCGGCCGACTTGGCAGCAGCCGCCTTGGCGGACGCCTGGGCGTCAGCCACGCTGCGGAAATCCAGGGTGATATTAAAGCGGTCCTTCTTGGTGCGCGGGTCCGGCTGGATCGTGCCCTGTACGCTCGGATTGGCCAGCAGTTGCGACGCGTTGAGCAGGCCGATCAGCTTGGACGCATCATCGCTCAGCCCTTGCAGCTCGATCTTGTCCTTGTCGTCGACATTCACCCGTTCCAGATAAGTGTCGTCCGGCAGGCGCTTGGTGAGATCCTCGAGCAGGTCCACCATCAATGGTGTGTCGTGCTTCTTGCGGCTGAGAAAATTCGCCGAGTCGATGGTGTCCTGCAGGGTCTTGCGCAACAGCGAAACCTGTTTGGCATCGTTTTGCGCCTTGACAACGTCGGCTTGCATCGCTTCGAGCGCGGCCTGCCGATTGTCCAGCCAGAGCAACATGCAGGTGACGAGCAGCACCGCCGCCGCCCCACCCAGGGCCCAGTTCAGACGCAGGCGCAGACTCTTGCGCGCGTAACGGCGTTCGGCAGGCAGCAGGTTCAGGCCCAGACGCGCGCCGCCGCGCGTATCGCGCCAGCAATCCACGCCGTCGAGCATCGGTGCGCAGCCGGCGATGGCGGCCAGTTCCGCGTCCAGTTGCACGCGCGGCACCACGGTCAAATCCACATGCAGATTGCGCTCGGCCGCGGCATGCGCGGCGACCCGCCAGTCGAAATACACCTGATCGGCCTTGAACGGCGTCTGCCGATCCATCTCGAAGCCGAGCACCTGGCGCAGATTGTCGGCCGCCGCAACCGGCAAGGTGATTGCGCGGCGCAAGGTGCGTGCGCCGTCGATGCAGTAGTAGCGGCGCAAATCCGGCGCGTCGAGCTGACCGCGCAAACGCGCGAACGCGGCCTTTTGCGCTTCGGCCGGTTCGTCCAGATTCAGCCGGCCAAGCTCGATGCAACCTTGTGCGCGTTGCCGCCAGACGACCAGTTCGCGCCCAACCACGTCCAGCAGCAGTGCATCCGCGCGCTCGGCCAGCAACGCGCGCGCGCGCGCCGGCAGCAGCGCCGCCAGCTCAGCGCCCCACCAGGCGAAGAATCGCGGTAGCGGCGTTCTGGCGTAGCGCGTCCGCAAGCGGGCGAGCTGGATGTCGAGCGCTTCGGTGAGGGTCATCGGGAGGTTTCTTGGTCATCCCAACGCAGGACGGTGTACGGCTGCCCCGCCGCGCCGACGCCGCCCATGCGGATACTGACGTCGAGCACGGTGCTGGCGCCATTGGTGAGCGTGGCACGGGATCGGATAGTGTACGTGTTCCCGCCGCCATTGGCCACGACCGGGGTGCCGTCGGGCAAGGTCAATCCCGCGGCGCCGGCCTGGCCGGGTCCGCTTTGGCCCGGCAGGATTTGCTGGCGCGCGGCGATCAATTGCTGGGCCAGATCCGGCGTCATGCCCGGCAGCGCCAGCAATGCCTGCAGCGGCGCATAGGCGGCATTGGGCCGCGCACCGCCACCGTAGATGGTAATCGCCGGCTCGATCTTGGCGTACAAATCGTAGTCCATGCCCAGCACCTGCTGCACTTCGGATACGGTCTGGAACGGCGCATTGCGCGGCCCATAGGACAGCCCCGCGGCCTTGTATTCGTTGATCTCGGCGCCGTGCGGACGCGGCACGTCGTCCGGATCGCGCCAGTCCTGGATCGCATCCGACAACGCAACGGCCTGATCCAGCGGTACGCCGACCGATGCGAACAGGCCCTGCAACAACGCATCATCGGCGGTGTTGATGTCGATCAGGCCGGATTCGTCTGTCAGTTCCACGCGCACCTGCGCACCGTCGAACTCGAATTCGTACGGTCGCCCATCGCCGACCCAGCGCTGGGTCATGTCGGGATTGCTCAGCGCGAATACCGCGCGCTCGATGCCTGCTTGCGCCGCGTAGCGTGCGGTGGTGCCGTCGAACAGGTGGCGCGACTCGAAGTTTTCGGTGCGCGCGATCAGAGCGAAGCTGCCCAGCAGCACGCCCATCAGAGCGATCACCCAGATCACCAGGATCAGGGCGACGCCGCGCTGGCCGCGCGCGCCGCGGCTCACTGCGTGCCTCCGGCACGGATCAGGGCCGGACCCAGGTGCGGCCGGATGGCGCCGGCGTTGAGCATCAGTGCTACATCCAGCGTCGGCCACGGCACCTGCACGCCCGGCTGCATGGTCAGATCGATGCGGATCATCAGCGGCGTGACTTCCGGATCGGACCAGTCGCTGCTCCAGTCGGTGAGGTTGCCATCGACGTCGAGCGTGCGGTATTCGAAACGGCCGCTGGCGATACGGTCGAGCAGCACCACGGCGTCTGCGCCCGGTTCGTTACGGGATTTTTGCGCGTCGTAGCCATTGAGCATCACGTCGGTGAACTGCAATTGCAGACCGTTCCCGGCGGGGGCGAGTTCCAGGGTCTGCACGTACGGGCCGCCGCGCGAGAGATAGCCCGGCATTGGCGCGACGAAACGCAGCGTGCGCGCATTGCCGTCGAACACGTGCACGACGCCGGTGCTATCGTCGCGCGCGTATTGCAACGGCAAGATGTGGCTGAGCTGGCGGCGCAGGAATTCCTGCGCCGTGCGCAGGCGATCCGTGCGGTCGATCGCCGCTTCGCCCGCTCGCATCGCGTTGGCCGAGGCACGGATGCCACTGTAGGCGCCGGCGATCAGCAGGCCGAGCAGGATCACGGCGAGCAGGACTTCGAGCAGGGTGAATCCGGCATCGTGCCGCGGTATCCGCATCATGGCTGCGCCCTGCCTCGCGGACGATTCGGCGCCTGCACCGCATTGGCGATATCGGCATTCTGCGCGCGCAGTGTGCTGAAGCGGGCATCGTGGCTCAAATAGAAACTGCCCCAGGTCACGTCCAGTTGCAGCTTGTACAAATCGATGCTCGGCGCGACCGGCATGGTCTGCACCGGCGCCGCGCCGACATTGCCCGCCATCGGCGCACCTGCGATCGGGGCGATGTCCTGCGGCGGCACCTTGACCACTTGCAAACGCCAGTTGTACCTGGCGTCGAAGCGGCCGTTGAAATCGCCTTCCTGCAACGGCTCGCCGACGCCCTGCACATCCAGCAACGACTGCGCCCACAATGCAGCGCGGGTGTAGTCGGCGGACTGCGCCGTGGTGTGCAGGCAGGTGGACAGAATCTGCAGCAGCACGCCGAAGCCGATCGCGAAGATTACAAACGCCGCGACCAGTTCGATCAAGGTGAAACCCCCGCTCCTATGAAATGCCGTTGTCGCGCGATGCGCGACGATCATTCCCCCTCGCCCGCGTGCGGGAGAGGGCAAGGGGTGAGGGCAAGTCCGGAGAGGCCTCACCGCTGCACTTCCTCACGCGTGACCTCACCGGTCAACCAACTCACGTTGATGCGCCACTCGCGGTCGCCCAGCAGCACCGAGATGTGGCCACCGGTGGAGGCGCCGTCCGGAAAAAATCGGATGCGGCCCGAGGTCGCGCTGGTCTGTTCGCTTTCAGCAGTGAGCAGCACCATGTGCATGTCATGCGGCAGCTTGACGATCGGCCGACCGGGCGCCTGGTAAGTGTTGGACTGGATATCCAGGTCCAGTGCTTGCTGTTGACCTCTGACGATGGCCTGACCACGCGTGTAGCGCAATGCGGCAACCAGATCACGGCTGGCCGCCTGCACTTTCGCGCTGCTCAGGCTCTTGGTGAACGACATCGACACCACACTGAGTGCAATGCCGATCAGCACGATGACCGCGACCAGTTCGATCAGGGTAAAGCCGCAGCTTTTGCGAAATGCCGATGTCGCGCGCGGCGCGACGATCACTCCCCCTCTCCCGCTTGCGGGAGAGGGCACGGGGTGAGGGCGGGCTTGCGTGGACATTGGCTTACTGCCAGTTGCCGTAATCCTTGTTCAGGCCGTCGCCCCCCGGCTGGCCATCCTTGCCGTAGAAGATGATGTCGAAATCGCCGTGGTCGCCGGGCGCCTTGTACAAATACGGATGCTGAAACGGGTCCTTCAAATCTGATTCCTTCGCATACGGGCCGTTCCAGTTGCTGACGTTGCCGGGGCGCGTGACCAGGTCGTTCAGACTCTGGGGCGGCGAACCGTTATCAAGCATGAAGGCCTGCACTTTCATCTCCAGCGAATGCACGCCGGCCACACCGGCCTTGTATTCGCCGTTCTGGAAGTTCTGCATCACTTTGCCACCGACGATGGTCATGACGATGCCGATCAGCACCAGCACGGCGATCATCTCGATCAGGGTAAAGCCCGCGCTCTTGTGCGATACCGCTGTCGCGCCGCGCGCGACAATCACTCCCCCTCTCCCGCCTGCGGGAGAGGGCAAGGGGTGAGGGAGGTTTTTCGTGCGCACGGGCACGAAACGGCGCTGCAATGTATACATTTTCATATTCTTCTCACTGTAGGGAACTGGTGATGTTCAGGATCGGCAGCAAAATCGCCATCATGATGACCGCGACCACACCGGTCATGATCACGGTGACTGCCGGCACCAGCGCAGCCAGCAGGCGGTCGACGGTGTTTTTCGCTTCCACGTCGAAGGTATCGGCTACCTTCAGCAACATGTCGTCGAGCGCGCCGGATTCCTCGCCGACCGCGATCATCTGCAGAGCAAGCTTGGGGAAGCGCTTGCTCTGCGCCAGCGCGAACGCGAGGCCGCCGCCGGTTTTGACTTCCTCGGTGGCCTTTTCCACGGCCTCGGCCAGTGCGGAGTTGCCGAGCACATTGCGACCGATGCCGAGCGCGGTAAGCAAGGGCACGCCGTTCTTGAGCAGAGTGCCGAGTGTGCGCGCCAGGCGCGCGGTTTCGAGCTTGGCGATCAACGGTCCGAACAGGCGCCGCTTGAGCGTCCACGCGTCGAAACGCAAGCGCGTCGGCGGATCGGCCAGTTGCCGGCGCGCTAGAATCACGCCGACAAAGACCAAGCCGGCGATGCCCCACCAGAAATCGCGCAAGGTATTGCCGATGAACAGCACGATCAGGGTAATCGTGGGCAGTTCCACGTTCATGTCCTTGAACATCGGTGCGAACTGCGGCACCACGAACACCAGCAGCACGAACAGCGCGGCGAACACCATCACGACCAGGATCGCCGGATAGATCAACGCATTGATCACGCTTTCCTTGAGCGCCTTGGCGCGCTCCAGATACAGCGCCAGCCGCGCCAGCGTCGTGTCGAGCGCGCCGCCGACTTCGCCGGCGCGCACCATGTTGACGTAGAGCTTGGAAAAAACCTGCGGTTCGGTTTCCAGGCCGTCCGACAATGGCCCGCCGCCACGCACATGGTCGCGAATGCGTTCGATGATGCGCCGCGCCTTTTCGCTTTCCGGCAATTCCAGCAGAATCTGCAAGGCACGATCCAGCGGCTGGCCGGCGCCGAGCAGGGTCGAGAGCTGTTGGGTGAATTGCAGCACCTGTGCCGGACTCATCGCGGCGCGCGCGAACAGGCCCACGAAAGCCGTGCTGCCGCCACCAGCATCAGCGATGCGTACTTCCAGCGGGATATTGCCGGCGTCCTGAATCTTGGCCACGGCCTCGTCGTTGGAGGCGACCTCGAACTGGCCTTCAAGAATCTCCCCCGCCGGCGTCACCGCCTTGTAGCGATACAGGGCCATCAGCTTTCCGAGGTCACGCGCAGCACTTCCTCGATCGTGGTGGTGCCGGACAGCGCCTTTACCAGGCCGTCCTCGTACATGGTGCGCATGCCTTCGCTGCGCGCCAGTTCCTCGATCTTGCCCATGTCCGCATGCTGCATCACCAGACGCCGGATCGGGTCGCTCATGACCAGAAATTCCATGATCGTGGTACGGCCCAGATACCCGCTGGCGGTGAGCGGCGAAGCGACCGGCTTATACAATTGCACTTTTCCATTCGGCTGGAAGCGGCGCAAACCGAATTCCTCGACTACTTCGGGCAAGGCGTCGTAACGCTCGGCATGCGTTGACTCGAGCCGGCGCACCAGGCGCTGCGCCAGCACGCCGTTGACGGTCGAGGTGAGCAGGTAATCCTCCACGCCCATGTCGAGCATGCGCGTGACCGCGCCGGCGGCATTGTTGGTGTGCAGGGTGGACAGCACCAAGTGTCCGGTCAGCGCCGACTGGATCGCGATTTTCGCGGTTTCCAGATCGCGCATTTCGCCGATCATGATGATGTCCGGGTCCTGGCGCACGATCGAACGCAGCGCATGCGAGAAATCCAGACCGATCTGCGGTTTGGCCTGGATCTGGTTGATGCCCTCGATCTGGTATTCGACCGGATCCTCGACCGTGATGATCTTGACGTCGGGAGTGTTGAGTTTCGCCAGCGCGGTGTAGAGCGTCGTTGTCTTGCCCGAACCGGTCGGGCCGGTCACGAGCAAGATGCCATGCGGCAGTTCGAGCACCTTCATGAACTGCGGCAGGAATTCGTCGGTGAAGCCAAGCGTGTGGAAATCGAACACGATCGATTCGCGATCCAGAATACGCATCACCACCGATTCGCCGAAACTGGTCGGCACGGTGGATACGCGCAAGTCCAGTTCCTTGCCCTGCACGCGCAGCGGGATGCGACCATCCTGCGGCAGGCGGCGTTCGGCGATGT
>JBOHYL010000094.1:0-21290 GCA_050737915.1 Rudaea sp. | reverse complement strand
TTTTAGGGCGGTGCGGACACGAGTGCCACGAAAATCGAGTATTCACGCCAGTTTGCGCAGGTTTGATCTTTCCCGCTGGGGGGGGGGTATGATCAACCTTCCCTTACTCAAAGGGAATCTTGATCATGAATCGTTCCTCCCTGCTGTTATTTGCAACGATTGGAAGTTTGGCGGTTATGGGCGTGTCGCATGCCCAAGTTGGCGCGGCGGCCGCAACGGGTGTCTCCGATTCCGTTGCTGTTCGTTCATTGGACAAGGGCGGGAAGCTTATTGTGCGAGAGGGTTTTCAGACGACCTTCGGCACCAGCAAGCTAACGGCGGATCGCGCCGTCGGATTCTCGCCAGATGGTGTGTTGTGGTCCGCCGATAGGTTGGAGAACGTAGTCATCGAAGGCGGTGGGCTTGGCCAGCCGTTGTTCATGCCGGAGGCGACCTTGAGCTCTAGCGCTGGCGGGCAGCCAATGCTGGTTTCCGACTCGGTAACGACCGCAAGCAAGAACACGATGGTGACATACAGCTGTACAGACGGCGTTATCTATGCCAACGGAGTGAGCACTGGCCAAGACCACATCTGCCTTGGTCCCGATTTTGTCGTCGAGTGTTCGCCTGACGGTCAGCACGTAGTCACGATTAGAACGCAACATGCTTGTATCAACAACTGACTGATTCGTCGCTGATGCCGGGCCGTGGGCTCAGCACAGCGCACTTGTCAAATGGCCCGTTCTGCCGGAAACTTAGCCGAATTGTCCGGCCGATCCGATGCGATTGCATTTTTCCACAATGCGTATTTTGTGCGCCTTGCCGCTGTACGCACTGGCGCTCGCGGGCGTCGTCGTGCCGACTGCGGTCAGGGCCGGCAGCGTGTATCAATGCGAAGGACCGAACGGCCAGATCGCGTTTACCAACCGGCCCGGCACGTTCAGCCATTGCCATGCCGTGGCCAACTATGCCGACAAGAAAGCGGCGCCTGCGGCGCACGATGCCGGCAAACCGCAATCCGCATATCTCTCTGAGCCAGCACTGGCGAATACGGGCGCAGGCATGGCCGCGGCCGCACCGGCTCAGGCAGATGCAACCGGCGACCTGTTCCAGGTGCATCGCGGCGCCGTGTACAAGGTGGTCAAGGCCAATGGCATCACCGAATACACCAATATCCGGCCACGCACGGGCGCTACGTATCGCGTGTTGTTCACCTATATGGCCACTTGTTACGCCTGCAACGTGCATTCGAGCATCAACTGGGCGTCGACGCCGCTGAATCTGGATGCCTACAGCGCTACGATCGCCTCAGCGGCACGCGAGTACGGCGTCGATCCGGCCCTGCTGCGCGCGGTGATCCACGCCGAATCGGCGTTTAACCGTTATGCCGTGTCGGACATGGGCGCGCAGGGCTTGATGCAATTGATGCCCGGCACGGCATCGGATCTGGGTGTGGGCGATCCGTTCGATCCGGCGCAGAACATCCGCGGCGGCGCGGCGTATCTGGCGGCCTTGCTCAAGCAGTTCAACGGCGACGAGCGTCTGGCCACTGCCGCCTACAACGCCGGGCCGCAGAACGTGCAGAAGTACAACGGTGTGCCGCCGTTCGACGAAACCCGGGTCTACGTTCAGCGTGTCGCTACGCTGCACAAGCGCTATCGCGAAGCGTCGCCGCCGGCAGTCGCTGCCGCGGCTCCCGTTGCCGCGCCGAAATCGTAGCCGTCGCGCGCCGCAGCGTCGATCAAGCCGGTGCCAAGGTGTCGGCGCCGATCACGCGGTTGCGGCCTTGCCCCTTGGCTTGGTACAGCGCCGTGTCCGCACGCTGGATCTGATCCGCCAGCACACGGTCGCCAGGCAGCATTTGCGCGACACCGATACTCACGGTCATGCGTGTGTACGCGGGCAGTTCGGCCAGTTCCAGAGTCTCCACGCAGCGGCGCAGGCGCTCGGCCACTTCCAAGGCGTGATCGTGCGAGGTCCCGGGCAGGATGGCGAGAAATTCCTCGCCGCCGATGCGCCCGAGCAGGTCGCCTTCGCGCAGGGCGTCGGCGCAAGTGCGTGCGATCTCGCGCAATACCCGGTCGCCGACCGGGTGACCAAAGCCGTCGTTGATGCGCTTGAATTCGTCGATGTCGATGGCAAGCACGGTCAGCGGTTCATGCTGTGCACGCGCGCGGCGGATGGCAGCGGTGGCGAATTGCTGTACCCCGCGCAGATTGGCCACGCCGGTGAGCGTATCCAGCGACGCCATGCGCTTCCAGTTACGCAGACGCGCAAGTTGGCGGATGGCCAGCAGCGACAGCACGCCAAGCAGAATCGCCAGCGATCCCATCGCCACCTGTTGCCAGCGGCGCACGCGCTGCAAGGCCTCGACCTGGTGGTCCTTCATCGCCTGATCCGCCTTCAGGCGCAGGTTTTCCATCTTGGCGCGGTCGCTGTCGAACTGTTCGCGCAGCATTTGCGCCTGCTGATTCGCGCGTTCCTTGCCGACTGCATCGTGTGCGGCAAGATAGCGTTTGTAGGCTTCTAGCGCGGCGGCGGACTGGCCGGCTGCGTCCAGCGTTTGTGCTTTGGCGCGGTAGAGCATTTCCTGATAGCGCTGATTGCGGCTCGCCGTGAACGCGGTTTCGGCAATGGCGAATTCGTCCAGCGCCTTTTTCGGCTCGCCAAGGCCGGTCAGCGCCTGGCCGCGCTCGAACGCCACCATGCCGCTGTTGGCGCGGTCGCCGGCGGCGGCGAATCCGTCGGTGGCCTTTTGCAATTCGTGTAGCGCTTCGGCGTTGCGGCGCAGGTCGGTCAATACCGAAGCAATCGCGAGGTGGGCGGCAGCGACGCTGCCGCGATCGCCGGTACCGGTAGCCAATTCCAGCGCGCGCCGTTGGGTGGCGAGTGCGGTGTCGTATTGTCCGGTTTCCTGGTCCGCGTAGCCCAGTTGCAGGGTGGAAATGTACAGCGATTCGTTGTCGCCGACGCGTTTTTCGTGGGCGACCGCCTGATCCAGATATTCGCGTGCCTTGTCCGGATAGCCCAGGCGTCGGTAGGTGACACCGATGTCCTGCAAGGTCTGGCTGGCGGCCTCGTCAAGTTCCGCCTTGGTGAAAAGTTGCCGTGCTTCGAGCAAGTCGGCCAGCGCTTTGCCATAGATACCGAGCAGCGAATACATGCTGCCACGCGCTTCCAGGCCTGCGGCAAGCATGGCATCGTCACCGGATCTGCGCGCCAGTTCGATGCCGCGCTCGAAGTCGGCGAGCGCGTCGCGCGGTGTCTTCAAGCTTTCCAGATAGCCGCCGCGGCAGTAATAGAAGCGTATTGCCGCGTCGTCGTCACGCGCGGTGAGCGCTTCGGCCAGCTTGGCATCGGCGAAGTCATAGCCTTGCTGCGGTGCGTTGATGAAATCCAGGCCGCAGCGCTGGGTGTCGAGCAGGCGCGAGCGGTGCGCATCCCCCGGCGGCAGCAATTGCTGCAACTGCGCCACGATCTTGCGCTGCCCGGCGACACTCAGCGCGATCAGATCGCCGACGTCCAAGCGTTTGAACAAGGCGTCGAAGCTGGAGGCCGAGGGCATCGTCTCCGCAGCAGGTGCGACCGGCGGCGTGGCGACGGCTACGGTCGCACAGCAGCCAGCCAGCGTTGCCATCAGCAACGCACCCAACAACCGGTTGGATCGATGGGCGGACATGCCTCGCATTGTGCCCCCCGTGGCGTAACGCAGTTTAACCGCTTGTCTGCCGCTGTGGCCGTTCCTGCAGGATGGCGCTCACGGTAAACGGAGTGCCGTTGCGTTCTCCCGACAATTCCACCTTGGTACCCGGTCTGAGATTCGCTTCGCGGTTGCGCAGATCGAGCTGGTCGGCGATGGGTTTGCCGTCCAGTGTCAGCAACACATCGCCCGGCTTGAGTCCGGCTAGTGTGGCCGGCCCCTTGTCGTAAACGCCGATCACCGCCACGCCGCGTATGTCGCCTGGGTTGTGCAGCGCGGCCACGTCGGCGTACTCGGCGCCGAGCCAGCCGCGGATCACGCGCCCATGCGCGACGATCTGGTCGAGCACCGCCTTCGCGGTACCCACTGGTATGGCGAAGCCGATACCGATACTGCCGCCGGACGGCGAGAAAATGTCCGAATTGATGCCGACCAGCTCGCCGTAGGCATTGACCAGGGCGCCGCCGGAATTGCCTTGGTTGATCGCCGCGTCGGTCTGGATGAAATCTTCATACGTGGACAGGTTCAGCTGCCGGCCGAGCGCGCTGACGATGCCCATGGTCACCGTGCGCCCGAGTCCAAACGGATTGCCGATCGCCAACACCACATCGCCGACGTTGAGTGGCGCCTTGTCGGCGATGGCGATGCTTGGCAGGGTGGCGGCGTCGATCTTGAGGACGGCCAAATCCGTTTCGGCGTCGCTGCCGATCACGCGTGCGCCGGTGTTGCGGCCGTCGTATAGCACGATCTGGATTTCCTGTGCGCCTTGGATCACGTGGTTATTGGTAAGCACGTAGCCGTCGCCGCTGACGATCACGCCCGAGCCCAGGCTCTGCTCGCGACGTTTGAGCGGCGGGCCGATGATGATGCCGGGAAACATCCGTTGCAGCACGGGATTGGCCGGACGCAGCACCTGCGGGCCGGTGCTGACCACCTTGTTCGCGTAAATGCTTACCACTGCTGGTGCGGCGCGTGTCACGGCAGCGGCATAGGATGCGGTGACCACGTTCCTGACCATGGCGTCCGCGCTGGCGGCGCTGTGATCCGGGGCGCTCTGCGCAACCGATTGCGGCGCCGTTGCCGGCGCAACCGCCGCGGCGCTGAAATGCCGGCGTACGCGCTGCGTCAGCTGCGGCGAGATCACGCTGGCCAGAAACGCGGCGGCAAGGCCCAGGGTGATGAACTGGCCGAGAAAAAGCAGAAAGCGATAAATGCTGCGCATGCGCCTGGCAATGATGGACGATGGGGGGATGCGTTCGCTAAACTAGCACGCTTTGGGGGGCTCCGCTGCGCGGTTCCCCGCAGTTGCAAAACTTGGATTGAATCATCGGAGTGCCGGATGGCCAATGAAGTCGTGGATCCCGGACGCCGCCGCTTCCTCACTGCGACAACATCGGTCGTCGGTGCGGTGGGCGTCGCCTGTGCGGCAGTGCCGTTCATCAAAAGCTGGGAGCCGAGCGCGCGCGCCGAGAGCGCCGGTGCGCCGGTGCTGGCAGATATCAGTAAGATCGAGCCGGGCCAGATGGTCAAGTTCAAGTGGCGCGGCATGCCGGTGTTCGTGGTCAACCGCACCCAGCCGCAATTGGCGGTGCTGCCGTCGCTGGATTCGCGCCTGAAGGATCCGCACAGCGAGGAGACTGCGCAGCAACCGGCGTACGCGAAAAACGAGACCCGTTCGATCAAACCCGAGTGGCTGGTCATGATCGGGATTTGCACGCATCTGGGCTGTTCGCCGGAATACTTCGGCGAGGTGAAGCCCGAGCCGTTCGATCCGGACTGGAAAGGCGGCTTCTTCTGCCCCTGCCACAAATCGCGCTACGACATCGCCGGGCGCGTATTCGACGGCGTGCCGGCGCCGTTGAACATGGTGATTCCACCCTACCATTTCGTCAACGACGGCCTGGTCCAGATCGGCGTCGATCCGCCGAAGGGAGCCGCGTGATGGCTACCGCACCCGTACGCATCCAACCGAAAAACCGCCTGCTTGCCTGGATCGAGCAGCGTCTGCCGATCCTCACGTTCCTGTCGGCGCATACCAGCGAATACTATGCGCCGAAGAACTTCAACGTGATGTACTACTTCGGTTCGCTGGCACTGCTGGTGCTGGTCAACCAGATCGTCACCGGCATTTTTCTGACCATGTTCTACAACCCCAGCGCGGCCGGCGCGTTCGCGTCCGTCGAGTACATCATGCGCGACGTGAACTGGGGCTGGCTGATCCGCTACATGCACGAGGTCGGCGCCTCGATGTTTTTCATCGTCGTCTATCTGCACATGTTTCGCGGTCTGATGTACGGCTCGTACAAGAAACCGCGCGAACTGGTATGGATTTTGGGCATGCTGATTTTCCTCGCCCTGATGGCCGAGGCGTTCATGGGTTATGTGCTGCCGTGGGGCAACATGAGCTTCTGGGGCGCCAAGGTGATCATCTCGCTGTTCAGCGCGGTGCCGTGGATCGGCGACACCCTCGTGCAGTGGATCATGGGCGATTACAACCCGGCCGATGCCACCCTGAACCGGTTCTTCGCGCTGCATGTGATCGCGCTGCCATTGGTGCTTTTGTTGCTCGTGGTGTTGCATCTGGCGGCGTTGCACGAGGTCGGCTCGAACAATCCGGACGGCGTGGAGATCAAGGAAAAGAAAAACGCGGACGGCAAGCCGCTGGACGGCATCCCGTTCCATCCGTATTACACGGTCAAAGATCTGTTCGGCGTCGGTTTCTTCCTCATCATCTGCGCCTTTGTCATCTTCTTCCAGCCGACCCTGGGCGGCTGGTTCCTTGAGCACGACAACTTCATTCCGGCCAACTCGCTAGTTACCCCGGCCGAGATCAAACCGGTGTGGTACTTCACCCCGTTCTACGCGATGTTGCGCATGATTCCGGCCAAGCTGCCCGGCGTGATCGTACTGTTCGTCGGCATCTTCGCGCTGTTCCTGGTGCCGTGGCTGGATCGCGGCGTGGTCAAGTCAATCCGCTATCGCGGCCTGAGCTACAAGATCGGTCTGGGCCTGTTTGCGCTGTCGTTCGTGATGCTCGGTGCGGTTGGCGCCGGGCTGACCACCGAATACATCCCGATATGGTTCGGCGCCAACGCCGACGTGACCACGATCGAGAACGCGTTTGGCCGCTTCTGGCTGTTCGTGTATCTGGCCTCGTTCGTGGCCTTGTGGATCTACACCCGCTTCGGCCTGGAAAAAACCAAGCCGGTGCCGGAACGAGTGACTGGACATTGAAGTGTCTTGCATGCGCCTGAAAGCGGCCGTTCGCGGCTGCCCTTTCCAAAAAAGCGGACTTTGCCAATGCGTATGATTCGAATCTTCCAATCCGTGGCCCTGGGGCTGGCGCTAATGGCGGTGGCGAGCGTTGCATTCGCTGAAGAAGGCGGCCTGCAGTCGGCTGGAACGCGGGTGCAAAATATCGCTTCGTTGCAGCGCGGAGCGCGCACATTCTTCAATTACTGCGCGGGCTGCCATTCGCTGCAGTACATGCGCTATTCGCGCATCGCGCAGGATCTGCAATTGAGCGACGAACAGGTACTCAAGAATTTCGCCACGAGCGGCGCCAAGATCGGCGATCTGGCCATGTCCAACATGCCCGACGACCACGCCGAATCCTGGTTCGGCAAGGCGCCGCCGGATCTCTCCCTGGAAGCGCGTGCCAAGGGGCCGGACTGGATCTACACCTACCTCAAATCGTTCTACCTCGATCCGTCGCGCCCGGTCGGCTGGAACAACACGCTGTTCCCGAACGTGTCGATGCCGTTCCCGCTGTGGGAACTGCAAGGCGTGCAGAAAGCGGTGTACGCGCCGGCCAAGCCGGGCGAAGATCCACAGGTCGAGCGACTGGAACTGGCCAGCCCGGGCAAACTCTCGCCCGGTCAATACGACGATACCGTTCGCGATCTGACCGCGTTTTTGCAGTACGTTGGCGAGCCGGCTGCGCTGCAACGCGAGTCGATGGGGGTGTGGGTGGTGCTGTATCTGGCGTTCTTCACTTTTCTGGCTTGGCTGCTCAAGCACGAGTTCTGGAAGGACGTGCACTGAGGTTCCCTGCGAGCCGGGGCTAGGCGATCGCCGCGCCGGGGTGTACATTCGGGCGAGGCGCCGAAGGGGGAATCCGCCGGTGTCGATCCTGCCCGTGGGGACGTGAGGGACCGTGTCATGGCCTTGACTCAACGATCGCGCACCATCCTGACCCTGTATTCAGCCAATGACGAAGTACATTGCCACCGCGTACGCCTGGTGCTGGCGGCCAAAGGCGTGGTCTACGATCTGGTGCCAGTGTCGGCCAAAAATCCGCCGGAAGACCTGCTCGATCTGAATCCCTACAACTCGGTGCCGACCTTGGTCGACCGCGATCTGGTCCTGTACGACACCGGCGTAATCTGCGAATACCTGGACGAGCGCTATCCGCATCCACCGTTGATGCCGGTTGATCCGCTCTCACGTGCGCGTCTGCGTTTGGCCACGGTGCGCATCGAGCGCGATTGGCTGCCGTTCGTGGCCCAGATTCAGGCAGGTGGGCGGCCCGCGGATACGGCACGCAAACGCTTGCGCGAGGCGTTGATCGCCAGCGTGCCCCTGTTCAAGGCGGCCAAGTTTTTCCTCAATCCCGAACTTTCGCTCACCGACTGCGCACTGGCGCCGCTGATCTGGCGCCTGCCAAACCTTGGCGTGGCCCTGCCGCGCGAAGCGCACGTAATCATCGACTACGGCGAGCGCATCTTCCGCAATCCCGGGTTCACGCGCAGTCTGACGCCCGAAGAAAAGCTCTTGCGCGAAACATGAGTACGGTCGGCATGACGTCCAATCGCCCGTACCTGCTGCGTGCGATGTACGACTGGATCAGCGACAACGGCCTGACACCGTACATTTTGGTCGATGCGGCTGCGCCGGGCGTGGAAGTGCCGTCGAGTGCGGTCAAGGATGGCCGTGTCGTACTCAATGTCGCTGGGCGCGCGGTCGTCCGACTCGAATTGGGCATGGAGCACGTGCAATTCATGGCGCGCTTTTCCGGTGTCAGCCGCAATGTACAGGTGCCGATGCACGCGATACTGGCCATTTACGCCCACGAGAACGGGCAGGGCATGATGTTTCCGGCCGAAAATGCGCCGCCGCAGCCACCTGCCGCCGATGCGACCGCTGTAGTTGCGCCGAAAAAGGGCCAGCACCTTCGCGTGGTGAAGTGACCGGCCGTCGCCGCGCTTGCATCAATCCAGGGTTCGCAATTCGATCACGTTGCCCGGGTTCGCGGTGGCCGCATCCACCGGCAGATCCCATGAAACGATTTCGCCGGCGAGCAAGTTCAGGCTGCCGCGGCGGCGGTCGGCTCCGTCGATGCTGATCTCGAAGCCATAGCAGCGCTCCAGGCGCAGACCTTCGCCGGGAATGCGGCGCAGGCGCATCCGGCGCACGGCCACGGTTTCATCCAGCAATTGAACGCCTGCGCGGGCACACAGTGCGCGAGCCAGCTCCCGAGCTCGCTCGCGGGCGCGCAAGGCGTTCTGCCACAGCCACAGCGCGAGAAGCAGGACGATCGGCGGCAGCAGGGATTCGAGCATGCGGCGAGTGTGCGGGCGCCCGGCCGGCAAAACAAGTGTGTGCCATTGCCACGACGCGCGCGCCGAATTCGCTACAATGTCGCTCCACGACCTGCGGCGAGACCGGCGAGTGATCGACGTCCCCGGCTATCAGATCAAACGCGAAATCGGCACCGGCGGCATGGCCAGTGTGCATCTGGCCGTGCAGACCTCGCTGGAGCGTGAGGTTGCGCTCAAGGTGATGGCGCCGGGACTCGCCGCCGATCCGACGTTCTCGCGGCGCTTTCTGCAGGAAGCGCGCATGCTCGCTTCACTGGCGCATCCAAATATCGTCGCTGTGTACGATGTCGGCGTCACGCCGGCGCAACTGCATTACTTTTCGATGCAGTATCTGCCCGGTGACGATCTCGCCGCGCGCGTGGCACGCGGTCTCGACGAACGCGATCTGGTGCTCACTCTGGCTGGCGTTGCGCGCGCGCTCGGCTACGCGCACCAGCGCGGATTCGTCCATCGCGACGTGGCACCGGGCAATATCCTCTACGATGCCAACGGCAATCCGGTACTGACCGATTTTGGCATCGCCCTGACCGCTGCGCCCGGCGCTCGCATCACCAGTACCGGATTTTCGGTCGGCACGAGCCATTACATGAGCCCTGAACAGGCGCGTGGTGGGGACGTGGACGCGCGTTCGGATATCTACAGTCTTGGCGTGCTCAGCTATTTCGGCCTGGTTGGCAAGCCGCCCTATGACGGCGCCGACGGATTCGCTGTCGCTTACGCACACGTGTTCGAGCCGATCCCGCGGCTGCCAGCGGAACGCGCGCACTGGCAGGGGCTGATCGACCGCGCCTTGGCCAAGGATCCCAAGGACCGCTACGCGGATACCGAACAATTTCTTGATGCATTGGCCGCAAGCGTGCCGCAATACGCGGCCGCGTTTCGCGAGGATGCCGCGGCGCCCACGGCGGACATCGCCGCGGAACGCGCGACCGCCGTGATGAAACCGGTGCGCACGGTTGCCGAGGAGCCGGCCACACGCATTGTCGCGCGCAAGACCGAGCCGGAAAGCGCCGCGACGGTGCGCAATGTTCACCCGGCCCCGCCGGCGCCGACAGCCGCGAGTACGACCGCAACAACGGCGCCTTCGCGCAACTGGCTGCGCTTGTGGCCGATTGCGGTTGTCGTCGCCGGCATTGCCCTGATCGGTTTGGCCGTGTTCGCACGCCACGGCAAGCGTCCCGAACCTGCGCTCACGCCCGCGCCGGTAGCGGCCACTGCCGCGAGCGCAGCAGCACCTGCATCCAGTGTGTCGGTTGCAACCCCGACGCCCTCCGCCAGCATTGCTGCGGCACCGCCGCTCATGGCGATGGACAGCGTCGACGCAGGCAACGCGGGTATGGAGGCGGCGATCGCCGAGCAGTATCCGACCGTGGTCGATCCGCTGGAAGAAGCGTTGCGTTTGGGCCGCGGCGATCTGGTGCAACAGCGCCTGACTTTGCCGGCGAACGACAACGCGCTGGACCACTTCCGCTTCGCGCTGCGGCTGGATCCGCGCAGCAAGGCGGCCAAGCAGGGCATTGCGGATATCGCGAAAAAATATATCGAGTACGCGCACAAGAATCTCGACGGCGGCAACGCCGAGCAATTCAGCCCGTATCTGCAACGCGCCGCAGACGTGATCCAGGCGGCGCCCGACGATGACGTGACCAAGGCTATCGCCGCGGCGCGTCACGATGCCGCGGCACCGTATCTGGCCAAGGGCAAGATGGCCGCGGCGGCGTGGGAGAAGGCCGCAGCGACGGCCGCGTATCGGCAAGCCCTGCAACTTGACCCGGACAATACCGATGCGCACGCCGGGCTCGCGTTTGCGGCGGGCATCGGCGAGCCGGGGTTCGAATTTCGCGATGCCATCGCCGCTGGAGGACAGGGTCCGCAGATGGTGCTGATCGACGCGCACCTGGCAATGGCGCGGCACGACGTCACCCGCGGCGAGTTCCAGCATTTCTGGGCGGCCGCCGGACGCGCTCAGTTCGCCGGCAAGACACCCTCGTGCCGCGATCGCGAATCGATTTTTCGGTCCTCACGCGAGCGTACCTGGCAAGACCCCGGCATCGCCCAGGACGACAGCCATCCGGTAGTCTGTGTAAATTGGCAGGAAGCCGCCGCCTACGCGCAATGGCTCGGCCAGCAGACCGGCAAACCATACCGCTTGCCCAGTCCGGCCGAATTCGATCGTGTGGCGCGGCGCGCGCCAGCCGGCGGATGCAAGGCCAATCTGGCTGATGCGGCATACAATCGCAAGTATGACAGCCACGATGGCAGCGACTGCGACGATGGCTATGCCGCGACAGCGCCGGTAGGCAAGTTCGCTGCGGTGGCCGGCGTCTACGATATCGACGGCAATGTGCGCGAATGGGTCGCAGCGTGCAGCGATGATGCGCCGGCCCGGCCCGGCAGCGATTGCCGCGCTTTCATGACCCACGGCCGTGGCTGGCTGTCAGCGGCCGCGAAGGAGCCGGCGATCTTCGCCGATAGCTATTCGGGCGATGTGGCTTTGAATAGCGTTGGTTTTCGCGTAGTGCGAGACGTAACAAAATAAATTCGCCATGCCACGGTGCTACTCTTTGCCATCTTTCCGATGAGGCTTGTCTGATGAAGTTGCTGTTTCCCAATGGCGAACACGAACCGGTGGAAATCCGCGAAGGCGAAACCGCGGTCGGTGCCGGCGCCGATTGCCCGATCATGCTCGCCGCGCCGGGAATCGCACCGCGGCATTGCGTCCTGAGCGCACGCGGCGGGCAAGCTTTCGTGCAGCCTCTCGCCGACGCCGTCACCGTGCTCAATGGCAAACAGGTGACAGTGCAAACCACATTCAAACCCGGCGATCTGCTGCTGTTCGCGCGGGTCGGCGCGCGTGTGGTCGCGACCGAGAAGGCCGCTGCACCGAAGTTGCCACGGCCGATCTCCGGCGACGAGGATGGGCGCACGCGTGTGCGCATGGCACTGCCAAAATTCGTACTGCGCGGTGTTTCCGGCCCCACGTTCGGCAAGACTTACGGCGTGGTCGGCGCGCTCACCCTGGGCCGCAGCGCCGAGTGCGACCTGTCCATTCCGAGCGACGAAATTTCGCGCCATCATGCCAAATTGCAGGTGGTATCCGACGGCGTAATGGTCGAGGATCTGGGTTCGGCCAACGGCACGTTCGTCAATAACCAGCGCGTACATGGCGCCATCTTGATGAAGCACGGCGACGAATTGCGCCTGGATACGGTGCGTTTCATGCTGATGTCGCCCAGCATGGAAGCAGCGCCGCGAGTTGAGACTCCGGCGACGCCGCCAGTCGTGGAGCGCAGGAAATCCGGCGCTGGAATCGGCTATGTCGTAGGCCTGGTCGTGCTGGTGGCGATCGCACTGGTGGTGCTGCATCAGCTCGGCAGGATTTAACCGTCGCCGAGCGTAATCCGCATCGAAAAATCGATCGCACGCACATGCTTGGTCACTGCGCCGACCGAGATGAAATCCACGTTGGTTTCGGCCAGCGTGCGCACGCCTTCGAGGTTCACACCTCCGGAAACCTCCAAGGGTACCCGGCCACCAACGTGCGCAACGGCACGGCGAATGTCGTCCGCCGCAAACTCGTCGAGCAGGATGCGATCCACGCCGATCTCCAAGGCCGCATAAAGTTCGGCGAAATTTTCCACTTCCACCTCAAGCAACAACTGCGGGTGGCGTGCGCGTGCCGCTGCGACCGCGGCGCTGAGCGTGCCCGCTGCGGCGATGTGGTTTTCCTTGATCAGGATGGCGTCGTACAGGCCGATGCGGTGATTGCTGGCGCCGCCGCAGCGCACCGCGTATTTCTGTGCGATGCGCAAGCCGGGCACGGTTTTGCGTGTATCCAGGATGCGCGCACGTGTACCGCGCACGGCGGCGACAAATTGCGCGGCAACCGTGGCCGTGCCCGACAGGGTTTGCAGAAAATTGAGCGCGCAACGCTCGGCACCGACCAGTGCGCGGGCATTGCCGCGCAGCTCGCACACGCTGCTGTCGGCGGCGAGCAACGCGCCTTCCTCGGCATGCCAACTGATCGCGACATGCGGATCGAGTGCGCGAAAACAGGCGTCGAACCAGGCTTGTCCGCACAGTACCGTTGCCTCGCGCACGATCACGCGCGCGTGCGCCAGGGCGTTGGGCGCGAGCAGATCCGCGGTCGCGTCGCCCGTGCCAATGTCCTCGGCCAGTGCGCGTTCCACATCGGCGCGCACACGGGCGAGTTCGGGCGGCTGCAATTTCGCAGGCGGCCCGTGCGCGCGACTCGCGTCAGGCATGCGGCGGCTCGGCCACCGGTGCGGTGGCGTGCGCGGCCTTGAGACGTTCGACGATCGCATCCAGCGCGCGGTCGAACAACGGCACTTCTTCCAGTACCACCGCATCACCGCGGCGAATCTCCACCGCCAGTGCCTGCACGGTCTTGTCCGCCACCTTCAGGCCCTTGCGATTGACGAACAAATACTTGGTGCTGATCGGACTGATCCATGACAGCTTGGCGCGTTCCTTGACCCCATCGGCGCCGCTGAACTCGACCCAGGTGCCGACCTTCATCGCCCGTGCCTGACGCAGGCTTTCGTCGTCTTCGCCCACGTCCGGCGGCGCTGCCGCTGCTTCGGCGCGCAGGACGATCTCTTCCTCGACCGGACTGTCGATCGCGGCAGCGGTGGCGGCCGCGCGGCTGACGATCTCGAATCCCGGGGCGCCATCGTCCGCGCCGGGCGACGCAGACGCCGCGGCCGCACGCGCGACTACCCTGGCGTCGGCGCCATCGAGCAGGGTCGTGTAATACGCGTTGAGTTCCTGCATCAATTGACGGACGTCGTTTTCGTGATAGGCAACGGTCGCCAGACCATGGCGCAGGGATTTTTCCAGCGCAGGCAGCAGGCCTTTCAGGCGCAGCCGTTCGACATCGGATTTTTTCGGTTCGGCGCTCCAGATGAATTCATCGACGAAGCGCAGCGCATGGCGCCATTCGTCCGAATCCTCGCCTTGGCGCAACAAGGTGAGCACAAGGTAGTTGGCCCATGGGCGGGTGAGTACACTGCGCACGATTTCCGGCATTTCGCGGTTTTCCACGCGTTGCAGGATTTCGCGCGCCGAGATGCGCCGTGCCGTATGCAGTTTCTCGCGGCCACGGGTGGCTTCCGCCGCACGTTGCTCGGCGAGATCCGCGCGTTTGCGATTGCTTTCCAGGAAAGTGTCGAAATCCACGCGCGTTTTTTCGAAGACACCCAGGTCATCGTCGAAATTCTTGAGCAGGGATTCCACCGTCTGTTTGACTTTCTCGTACAGACGGCGGTCACGGTCGGATTCCTCCGACCAGCCCATGCAGGCCTGCGCCATGCTGTCGAGCAGCTGCCGTGCTGGATGGGATTTCTGCGCGAACAGGTGCTTGTCGAGAATTGCGGCCTTCAAAAACGGAATCTGCAAACGCCCGAGCAACGCCTGCATCTGTGCTGGCAGATTGCGATCCTGCAGGATGTACTCGAACAACATGCCGACCAGGTCGATGGTGTCCTCGTCGGCGCTGGCTACATGCGCCTTGTCGCCGCCGTGCAGTTTGCCGGCCTGATCGAGCAGATCCTGCTTGATCTGTTGCACGGCTTGTGCTGCGTCGGCCGCCGTGCTGGCACTCGATTGTGCCGCCATCGCTTGGCTTTGCAGCAACGTCAGCGCGGATAGAAGATCGGTCGGCGCGATATAGGGCACCGCCACGCCCGGCGCGAAGTCGGCAATTTCGCCTTGCGGCAGAGAGCCGCGGCGGCTGGCGAGAAGTCCGCGCACGGTGTTGTAGATTTCGGCCTGCAACTGCGCGGCAGCTGGATCGTAGCCTTGCGGGTACGGCGCAAAACCGCCAGCGGCTTCGGCCGCGTCGTCTTCCGGCGACGGCGCTCCCGGTGCCGTCGCCGGTGCACGGGCGCCGCGCGCGCCGCCGGGCAAGGTGTGGCGAATCTGCGGCAACACGCCGGCTTGCGCGAGTTGTGCGCCGATTTCGTCGTAGAAGCCGTCCAGGCCGGCCATGACATAGCGGTCGAACAATTTGTAGACGATCAGCTGGGTTTGCAGGTTCAGATCCAGTTCGCGCACGGCCACGCGAAACGCCTGGCACAATTGCGCTGGCCCAATCGGATTGGTGGCGTCGTCCACCTTGGCGCCGCCACGCAGGACCGACAGGCGCTGGTTGAGGGCGTACAGTGGCCGGGCCAGACGATTTTCGTTCTTGGCCACCGTGCTCGCCACCGCGAGGGATTCTTCCAGCTCGTTGTCTTCGATCAGCGACAGCCCTTCGCCGTCGGGCCGGGTCGCTACCTCGGGTTTGCTGGGCTGCAGTTTACCGGCAGAGAACTCGGTCCAGATGCGCCCGAGCTGATCCTGATAGGCACGCTCGACCTGCTGACGTTTCTTGCGCACTTCGCGCATACCGTCGAAATACTGGGTCTGCACCGCATTGTTCTCGGCCTTTTCGGCCAGATCGAACAAGGCGTCGTCGATGTTTTCGAACAAGGTGCCGACCAGCGCTTGCAAGCGCTTGAGCGCGTTTGCGCGCACTCCGCGCAGCAATTCGGCCATACGATCGGCGTTGCCTGTCTGCGGGGTCTGACGGTGTTGCAGATCGACGATCTTGTTGTTGTCGCTGGAATTGCTCATCGTCGAGATTCCGTTGCGGGAACGGTCAGCGCATCGCGCGTACGCCCGGTTAGCATACTCGCGCAGACCTACTCAAGTGTGCAAGCGATCACATTTTCAGGGTGTATCCGCCAGGCGCAGCGTTGCGGCGACGAATGGCGTGTCAACGGGCTCCAAAACCGGCTTGAGCAGGCACTGCGATCGCCTCGTCGGCAAGCAGGATCGGGATATCGTCCTCGACACGGTAAATGCGTTTGCCATCGGTGGTGATCAATCCGGCCTGCAGGGCTGCGGATACCGGCGCCTCCGCGACCGTGCACACGCTGCCGCTGGCGATGGCGCGGTTGATCGCCTCCACTTGCGCCTTGTCGAGTGGCGCCAACGGTGCCTTCGTCAGCGGGCAGCACAGAATATCGAGCAGGCGTTTGTCCATTGGAGTGGGCTTGAGCGCAAGTTGCGCCTAGAATATCGGTTTTGAGGGACACAGGCCATGCATACCGGCAAACCAGTGCGCCCGCGCATCGGCGTGGTGATGGGTTCGCGCTCGGATTGGGACACCCTGCAACACGCGGCGGACACGCTGACGCAACTAGGTATCGAGCACGAAGTGCGCGTCGTATCCGCCCATCGCACGCCCGACCTGTTGTTCGACTACGCGGCCGGGGCACATGCCCGCGGCCTGCGCGCGATCATTGCCGGCGCCGGCGGCGCGGCGCATCTGCCTGGAATGCTCGCGGCGAAAACGCAGGTCCCCGTACTCGGCGTGCCGGTGCAGTCGCAAGTACTCAACGGCATGGATTCGCTGCTCTCGATCGTGCAGATGCCGGCTGGCATTCCCGTAGCCACGTTCGCGATCGGCAAGGCTGGTGCGATCAACGCCGCACTGTTCGCAGCTGCGTTGCTTGCCGCGGACGATGCCAGCGCAGCCAAGGCGCTGGGGGATTTTCGTGCCACACAAACCGCGCAGGTGCTGGCGCAAGCCGACCCACGCGCTCCATGAGTACGACATGAGTACGATTGGCATACTGGGGGGCGGCCAGCTCGCACGCATGCTTGCCTTGGCCGGTGCGCCGCTGGGCATACGTTTTCTGGTGGTGGACAATGTCGCCGATGCTTGCGCCGGTCAGGTCGCGCCATCGCTCGTCGCCGACTGGCGCGATTTCACGGCGCTCGAAAACTTCGCCGCGCGCATCGATGTGGCCACGTTCGATTTCGAGAACGTGCCCGCCGACACGGCGCGTTGGCTGACCGAGCGCACACGCGTGTCGCCGAATCCGCGTGCGCTGGCGCTAGCCCAGGACCGCCTCGCGGAAAAATCGATGTTCCGCGAGCTGGGCTTGCCCACGGCCGAGTTCGCCACGGTCGACACTCGTGCGGAGCTGGAACTCGCCACGCGTGCGATCGGGTATCCGTCGGTGCTGAAGACACGCCGTCTGGGCTACGACGGCAAGGGCCAGTATCGTCTGCGCAGCGACGCCGATCGGGATATCGCATGGCAGGCGCTGGGCGGCGCGCCGTCCATCCTCGAAGCCTGGGTGCCGTTCGATCGCGAAATATCGGTAATCGCTGTGCGCGCTGCCGACGGCGCCTTCGCCACGTATCCGCTCGTGCAGAACTGGCATGCCGACGGCATTCTGTCTGCCAGCCTGGCGCCAGCGCCGGATTCAGTGCAATTGCAACATGCGGCATTCGCGCACGCGCGTGCCATCGCCGAGCACCTCGATTATGTGGGCGTGTTCGCGCTGGAGCTGTTCGAGCGTGGTGGCCAACTGCTTGGCAACGAGATGGCGCCGCGTGTGCACAATTCCGGCCACTGGACGATCGAGGGTGCGGTGTGCAGCCAGTTCGAGAATCACGTGCGCGCCGTACTCGGGTTGCCGTTGGGCGATACGTCGCCACGCGGCATCAGCACGATGCTGAACTGGATCGGCCAATTGCCGGATGCGCGCGCTGCGCTGGCCGAAGCCGGCATGCACTGGCACGACTACGGCAAGTCGCCGCGCGCCGGACGCAAGGTCGGCCACGCTACTGTGTGTGCCGACGAGCCGACGCAGTTGCGCGATCGCCTTGCGCGCGCGGCGCAGGCGCTTGGGCGCGAGGAGCAGGTCAAGCCGGTACTGGCGGCGCTCGCATCCTGAGGGGGGATTCACGCCATCTGGCTGGCGGCAAATTCCCAATTGGCCAAGTGCCAGTATGCCTCGACGTACTTCGGCCGCGCGTTGCGGTAGTCGATGTAGTAGGCGTGCTCCCATACGTCGCAGGTCAGTAGCGGGCGATCACTGCCGGTGATTGGCGTGGCTGCATTGGACGTACTGACGATACCGAGCGAACCATCGGCGCGCTGCACCAGCCAGGCCCAGCCGGATCCAAACGTACCGGCCGCGATTTTGCTGAAATCGTCCTTGAACTGGGCGAAACCGCCGAACGTCTTCTTGATGGCATCGGCCAGCTTGCCGCTGGGCTCGCTGCCGCCATTTGGCGACAGGCTGTTCCAGTAGAACGTGTGGTTCCAGATCTGCGCGGCGTTGTTGAACATGCCGCCCTGCGCTTTTTTCACGATCGCAACGAGATCGAGGTTCTCGAACTCGGTGCCCTTGATGAGGTTGTTGAGGTTGGTCACGTAGGCCTGATGATGTTTGCCGTAGTGATAATCGATGGTCTCGGCCGAGATGTGCGGCGCCAATGCGTCGCGCGCATACGGCAGGGCGGGAAGTTCGATTGCCATGGAAGTCTCCTTTTGCGTTATCCGAACGCCAAGTATACGCGCCGGGCTGCTACAATTGGCAGCGTGAGCGCGGACGTCCCGCGCGATTTCGCCGCGAGCCCTATGGATACCCTCGAACGCATCAAGCAGACCGTACACTCCCATCCCATCGTGCTGTTCATGAAGGGCACGCCGCAGTTTCCGATGTGCGGATTTTCCAGCCGCACTGCGCAGGTTCTCAAGGCGGTCGGCGCGGAATACGCCTCGGTCAACGTGCTCGAAGATCCCGAAGTGCGCGCCAACCTGCCGCACTATTCGAACTGGCCAACATTTCCGCAACTGTTCATCAACGGCGAGTTGATCGGCGGTTGCGACATCACGCTCGAGTTGTACGAGAGCGGCGAACTTGAGCGCATGGTCAAGGAAACGCGTAAGAGTTGAGCGCTGGCGTGCAGGGCAACGACAACGTGCGCCTGCCAGAAAACTGGCAGGCACCGACGGATTACCTGCGCGAGCGCGTCGTACTCGTTACCGGCGCGGCGGGCGGTCTGGGCCGCACCAGCGCACTCGCTGCCACGCGCGCTGGTGCGCGCGTAATCCTGCTCGGCCGGCGCATCGCGCGGCTGGAGAAAGTCTACGACGAAGTCGCCGCACTCGGCGCGGGCACACCGGCGTTGTATCCGCTGGATCTGGCTGGCGCCAGTCCGCGCGATTACGCGGAACTGGCCGCGACACTGGAGCGCGAATACGGCCGGCTCGACGGCATCGTCCACGCCGCGGCGCAGTTCGAAGGCCTGCAGCCGGCCGCCGACATCGCGGCCGACGACTGGCTGCGCGGTATTCATGTGAATCTATCCGCACCATTCCTGCTCACCCAGGCCTGCCTGCCGCTGCTGCGCGGCGCAGCACAGACGAGCGTCGTGTTCGTCCTCGACGACCCGGCGCGCATGGGCCGTGCCTACTGGGGCGCCTACGGCGTGGCCAAGCATGCACTGGCTGGATTGGTGTCCATCCTGCGCGCGGAATGGGAGACCACATCCGTGCGCGCGCACGCGCTGCTGCCCGCGCCGATGCGCACGCGTCTGCGCAGCGCTGCCTACTATGGCGAAAACGCGCTGGATCTGCCCTTGCCGGACGCCGCCGCAGCCGCTGTGGTGTACCTGCTTGGCGGCGAGGGTACCGCTTGCACGGCCAGTGTGGATTTGCGTTGACGCGGCTGTGATATAAGACAGCCCATCCCACAGTGCCGGAGACATCGGTGGAGCACAGCCTGACAACCTTGTCCGCTGGCGTCTTGCTGTTTCTGATCCTGGATCCGCTCGGCAATATCCCACTGTTCCTGAGCCTGCTCAAGAACGTGGCGCCCGAACGCCGCCGCCGCGTGCTCGTGCGCGAGCTGCTGATCGCACTGGCGGTTTTGTTCGCGTTCCTGTTCGGCGGCGGCTATGTGCTCTCCGCGCTGCAATTGCGCACCGAGTCGGTCAGCATTGCCGGCGGCATCGTGCTGTTCCTGATCGGCGTGAAGATGATATTCCCGCCGCGCGAGGGCGGCATTTTCGGCGGCGCGACCGGCATGGAGCCCTTCATCGTGCCGATGGCCATACCCGGCGTGGCCGGGCCATCGGCCATGGCCGCGTTGATGTTGCTGACCAATTCGCATCCGGGGCGTACCGCCGACTGGAGCATCGCGCTGTTCGGCGCCTGGCTCGCGACCGCCGTGATCCTGCTGTCGTCGACGTACCTGTTCCGCTGGCTCGGTGCCAGCGTGCTGACGGCCCTGGAGCGGCTGACTGGCATGCTTCTCGTCGCACTTTCGGTACAGATGTTCCTGGATGGCGTGGTCGTGTACCTGGGCAAACACTAACCCGTAACGGCTTTGTCACGACCCCCGGCTAGATTTGTTCAGGCCTTGTGCGCAAATTCTTTGGATTTTGTTAAACTGATCCAAAGCGGGGGGCGGGAATTCCGCTTTGGGGTAAACCGTGTTTGGGTTGCTGCGGGCATCGCAAACTGCAGCAGTACGGAAATATGCCGTTAATTTCGGTATTCAGTGAGGGGTATGCAGATGAGCAAGCGATTCGGGATGCAGATTTTGTTCTGGCTGCTGGCTTCGATGCTGGCCATGTCCAGCGCGTTCGCACAGACCACATCGGCAGGGTTGGCGGGCCGCGTCACCGATGCAGCCGGCAAGCCGGTCGCCGGTGCGACGGTGCGCATCGTGCATGTGCCGTCGGGCACGGCCTCGGTCACGACCAGCGACGCCAATGGCCGCTACATCGCGCAGGGTCTGCGCGTCGGCGGCCCCTACCACGTCGAAGCGACGGGCAACGGCATCAAGGAAATCGATGCCGACAACATCTACATCGAACTCGGCCAGGTCGCCACGGCCAACTTGGCCGCGGCTTCTGCAGCAGCGACGCAGCTCGCAGGCGTGACCGTCACCGCGTCCGCCCTGGACTCGCAGTTCAATGCGGATAACAAGGGCCTGGGCACCAGCATCAGCGGCCGTGCGCTGGAAACCGCCATCAGCGGCAACCGCTCGCTGGACGATATCGCCCGCCTCGATCCGCGCATCACTGTTACCGACCAGAACGACGGTTCGATCTCCCTGGCCGGCCAGAACAACCGTTACAACAACATCAGCGTCGACGGCCTGTCGGTGACCGATCCGTTCGGCCTGAACTCGAACGGT
>JBOHYL010000093.1:0-11727 GCA_050737915.1 Rudaea sp. | reverse complement strand
AATCAAAACCGTCGCTGATGAGCTTGGGTATCGTAAAATTTTTCGCGCCGGTAAGCATGCGGGTTGCGTGAATCCCGCGCGGGTTTTCGCCGAAGGTATCCATGTAACGCGGAAAATCAGCGCGCTTCGGACTGAATTTGCCAGCAGCAGAGTAGGGCCAGTCGTTGGTGTTGAAGACCCAGCCGTTCGGCGGATTCATCACGTTTGGCAACTGGTTCAGCGGCGTCAAACCTTGCCAATCGGTAGCGGGATCGCTGCCATCGACGGGTTTCGTGTAATCGAAGCGGTCGTCGCGCTTGGGCACGAACTGTGGATGCAGATACGCAATCTCGCCCTTGTCGTCGGCGAAGATCGTGTTGTTGGATGAGTTGGCCTTGAGTTCGGCAACTTTCATATAGCTGGCCAGGTCGTGGGCCGTCGTGCGCAACCAACTTTGTTCCAGCGCCGGGATCGGCCGGTTCATCAACGCCATGGCAATCCATTTGCCGTCGGCCTGGCGCACGATCGGACCGTGGTGGGTGAAATACGCGGTGAACGTGCGCATAGCCATGCTGCCGTCGGCGACCTTGTAGCGCACGACGATTTGTCGGATCTTGATCGGGCGCAGCTCCTTGCCATAGCGATAGTACAACTTGCCATCCGTGTGCACGATGGTTTCGGCGAACTCGTCGACGACATTGGCGCCGGTCGAGGTATGCATCCAGCCGATGTGCTGGTTGAAACCCTGGTAGACGAAGAACTGGCCCCAGGTCACAGCGCCGTACGCATCGAGTCCGGAATCGCTGGACATTTGCAACTCGGAACGGAAGTAGAACGACGTGTGTGGATTGATCCACAACAGCGCATGGCCGTCGACGGTGAGTTTCGGCGCGATGGCGATGCCGTTGGAGCCGGTCGGTTCGGCCCAGCCCGGGTGAAGCTCGGCGGCAGTCTTCGGCGCGGAATCATCGCCATAGAACGCAGCGAGCTGCCGCAGGTCAACGTCCTCGATGTCGCCGCCGATGCTGCCCTCGGTGAACGACAACGCCATCCACGGTTCGAAATGATGGATCACTTTCGGGTGCACATCAGGATGCGTGGCCAGGTAATAATTGAGGCCATCGGCCCACGCATTCATCAGCGATTTCAGCCAGCCGGGACTTGCCGCGTAGAGCCTCTTCAGCTCTACAGGATCGATATACAGCCTCTGACGCAGGTCGACCCAGATTGCCGACTCGCCTTCGGCTTCCGCGGTATGCCCCAACGCGGTCATGTAATTCGTCTCGATGCGGTTGAAATCGTCCTCGGCCTGCGCGTAGACCATGCCGAAGACTGCATCTGCGTCGGTCTTGCCATGCACGTGGGCGATACCCCAGTCGTCGCGCGTGATGGTTACGGCCTGGGCTTCGGCATTGAGGCGGATCGCTTCGGGCGTGCGTGCACCAACGTCATGGGCGAAGCCAAGCAGGCCCAATATTGTCATCGAGGCGAGCAATGATTTTCGAGCAGACGGTGCGTGCATTGCATTCCTCCATTCCGGTCGAGCGGATAGTACCGCTTCGCGTGGCTTCGACAGCAAACCTCCGCTTGACCTAGCTTTGGGTAGTTGCGTGATTCTGCCTGCCGACGCGCGTATGCTGCGGCGACTGCCATCAGCACTGACGTATCCGCAACGACCAAACGGGGGAGCAATCGATGTCCGACGATCCGATAAAAGTCTCGCCGAGCCGGCGAGATGTGTTGCGCATGATTGGCCTGAGCGCCGGCGGCGCGGCGATGTATCAGGCGATGACGGCGCTGGGTTTCGCGGCGGAATCCAGATACCAAGGACCGGTCGATCTGGCCGGCGCACCAAAAGGCGCATCGGTGCTGATCCTCGGCGCGGGCATGGCCGGAATGACGGCAGCCTACGAGTTGCGTAATGCCGGTTACCAGGTTCAGGTGCTCGAATACAACAACCGTCCCGGTGGGCGCAACTGGTCGCTGCGCGGCGGCGACACGTTCACCGAAATGGGCGGTGCCACGCAGCACTGCGAATTCGACAAGGGGTTGTACATCAATCCCGGGCCGTGGCGGCTTCCGTATCATCACCAGAACATGCTGCATTACTGTCAGGTGCTGGGTATCCAGCTCGAGCCGTTCGTGCAGGTCAATTACAACGCGTATCTGCATAGCGAAAAGGCGTTCGGCGGCAAGCCGCAGCGCTATCGCGCCTACAACGCCGACTATCGCGGTACGGTTTCCGAACTGCTGGCCAAGAGCGTTGCCCAACACGGACTTGACGCGCCGCTGACGAGCGAAGATCGCGAGATGTTGCTCGCCTCGCTGCAGCTTTGGGGTTTTCTCGACGACAAGTATCGCTACCTGCACGGCGAGAGCAGCAGTGCCACGCGCGGCTACGACAAGGATCCCGGCGGCGGCCTCGGCGGCAAGCCGGTGCCTTCGCAGCCTCTGGCGGCAAAAGATGTTTTGAATTCCCAACTTTGGCAGACATTGTTCATCAGCGAGATGTACGAGTTCCAGATGCCGATCTTCCAACCCGTCGGCGGCATGGGCCGCATTGGCGAAGCGTTCGGCAAAAAGCTCGATGGCTTGATCCAGTACAACGCCAAGGTCACGCGCATCGCGCAGGACGAGCATGGCGTGACCGCGCACTACGAAGATGCGCGGCATCCGGGTAGCGCGCGGCAGGCGCGCGCGGACTGGTGCATCTGCACGATACCGCTGTCGATCCTGAGTCAGATTCCGATGAACGTGGGCGACGCGATGAGCGCCGCGATATCCGCGGTGCCGTATGCGGCATCGACCAAGGTCGGGCTGCAATTCAGGCGTCGCTTCTGGGAGCAGGACGAGCATATCTACGGTGGCATCACCTACACCGATCTGCCGATCATGACTATCAGCTACCCATCATCGGGTTACTTCGATCGCGGGCCGGGCGTGCTGCTCGGTGCCTACAACTGGGGTCCGGCGGCATTCCAGTTTGCCGCGCTCAGCCCCGCCGAACGCGTCAAGGAAGCCGTGCGCATGGGCAGCAAGATCCATCCGCAATGCGAAACCGAATTCCAGAACGGCGTCGCCGTCGCCTGGCATCGTTCGCCGTTCACGATGGGATGCTTCGGCGAATGGACGGACGATTCACGCGCCAAGCACTACGACAATCTGTGCCGGATCGACGGCCGCATTGCGCTGGCCGGCGAGCATGCGTCGTACCTGCCGGCATGGCAGGAGGGTGCGGTGACTTCGGCGCTGGATGCGATCGAACGCGTGCATGCGCGCGCGGTAGCCGGAGGTGCAGCATGAAATCCGTGACCCATCGTTACGGTTCAGCCCGGCGCGGTTTGTTCGGGGCGGCTGCGTTGCTGCTGTTCGGCGCGCTGCACGCGCAGACAGTCGACCAGACAATTTTGAATAGCGATCAACTCGCGCACGCCAGTGGTGAACAGATTTTTCAGCACATCTGCCAGGGTTGCCATATGCCGGATGCGCGCGGTGCCACCGGCGCCGGGAATTATCCGGCGTTGGCGAAAGATCCGAATCTTGCCTCCGCGCCGTTCATGGCCGCAGTGGTGTTGAACGGGCGGCGCGACATGCCTTCGTTCATGGTGCGTAACGACTTGCACGGGTTCGAGGCCATGGTCCGCGTCGGCCTCGACGATGCGCAGATCGCCGCTGTGGTCAATTACGTGCGCAGTCATTTTGGCAACCACTACACCGACAAACTCAGCGCCGCCGATGTGGCTGCCTTGCATGCGCCGAAAAAGGAATCGCCATGAAACGTGTGATGTTCGCGTTGTTGTTGATTAGCACTTCCGCATGGTGCGCGCCAGCGCAGCAGGTAACGCGCCATCCGATTCCCGGCAGCGATTTCCCGATTTCCGCTGCGGTCGAGGTTCCCGCCGGCAAAAGCATGGTTTATCTCAGCGGCATGGTGCCGCCAATCGCCGACAAATCCGCTGTAAAGGGTAGCGTCGAAGCCTACGGCAACACCGAAACCCAAACCGTCGGCGTGCTCAAGCGGATTCAGGCGCAATTGGAAAGCCTGCATCTTTCCATGGGCGACGTAGTGAAAATGCACGCGTTCCTGGTCGGCGATCCCACACACGGCGGCAAACTCGATTTCGCCGGTTTCATGAAAGGCTACACGCAGTTCTTCGGCACGAAGCAGCAACCGAATCTGCCAGTGCGCTCGGCCGTACAGGTCGCCGCATTGGCCGGCCCCGGCATGCTGGTCGAAATCGAAGTGACCGCGGTGCGACCTTGATCTAAAAGTAGCGTAGGGCGGGAGAAGCCGCACCGCGGTGCATCCTGCCATTTGGACTAATCAGTTTCCGGATTGCGCCCGTCGAGTCGATTGCGCAGTTCTTCCACGACACGTTCCAATTCTTCAATGCGCGCCTCAAGATCGGACGAACGCGATCTGGCGCCGGAGTCCGCGTGCGACGTGGGCAGATTTTCCAGCGACACCGGTCCGCACAGCAGGTGCATGTAGCGATCCTCGCGCTGGCCGCTGCCGCGCGGGATGCGAATTACCAGCGCAGGTTCGCGTGTGATCAGGCGATCCAGGGTATCGCCGAGCATCGCTGCATCGGGAAAATCCGCGAGTCGTTCGCAGCGCGTGTGCAACTCGCCGAGGGTCTGGGGGCCGCGCAGCATCAACATCGCGATGACGGCGCGCGAACGTGCCGTCAGGCCCAGCGGCGCATCGATCGTATGTTCATACCGCAACGCACGCGCGCCACGTTCCACCCGCACCAGCTTTTTTTCTTCCAGCGTGTGCAATGCGTGACCGACCGCACCCACGTCAACGTTCATCACCGGATCGCGACTGGTTTTCTGGTTGCACGCCAGATGCAGCGAATTCAAGGTGAGCGGATACGCATCCGGCGTAGTCGCCGCCTTCTCGATCAGGCAGCCGAGCACGCGCGCTTCGACGGCAGTCAAGACCACCAACCCGGTTGGTGAGGTCAGCGGTTCGATTGGTGCATCAGTCATGGTTGGATTTCCAGCAAGTCGGTTGAGGTTCGCGCCACGCCCTAACGTGGGCTTTGCCCGCGCTACCAGGCTTCACTCAGCCTCTTCTGTGTATTCATCAAGGACCGTATCCGAGAGGTGGGAGAGGTGCCTTTGATTAGCGAGTTCGCGTAGGCTGTCATAGGACAAGTACGTGCAGCTTTCCGCGAGAGGCCCTCTCTCTAAAAGTGAGAACACCGGGCGACGAATTTCTTGGAAGACCTTCTCTCGTTTGGCAACCGGAGCAACGATGTGGAGTTTGATATCCATATTTGGCTGGAGCGTAAGTAGATCGGCCATCCGGAGGATGCCCGAGTAAACAGCAGTCGTATGCTCGACTTCGAAAGCGCGAACGATTGAGCGACCTCGCAGCCAGATTACATCTATCTGTTCAATTGTTCGAAGAGTGGCGTCGTCGTAATTGAGTGGCAGACGCTCTAACAATGTCTGAGGTGCTTTTTCCCACGCCTTGAGGACGCCACCCCGATCATTTCGTGGAATCCAAATTGACATGCCCATGCGAGCGCCGATCTGCGCGATAAGGGATTGGATCTGAATGGACTCTCGTGCTGTCGCTTCCTGCGGTCCGGGAACATCCTCGCTAGACGTCGTATCCTCCGGTACTGAGACCGTGACGACCTTGCCCGGACGATTGACGGTATGCGTCGTCAGTTTCTTGCGATCAGCGTCATCGAGGGCGTACGGCTTCGGTTGCACTGTCTGCGCCACCAAGGCTTGGGCAAGAAACTTACCGTCCTTCTCGTCAAGTTTCACCAAGCTGCCACGGACTTTTCCGGTCCAGGCAATCGAACCCTTCTCAAGCGTTCGAGTGAATGAGAGGCTGTTCCAAACCGAGGTTTCATGAATGGGCAGCGACTGATCGAGGGGAAGCCAGACTTTCGGTTTAACCTTGAACCGCACTACGAAAGGATCATTCTCTGGCAGAAAAATCGGAGTGCTATCGATGAACGGTCCTTCGATAATTTCGAGTAATCCGCACCAACGGGAGATCTTGGTTACGTAACAGATGAACACGTCACCCGGTTTGATCCTTTCCGCTATCCGCTTGTGCCGCATTCGAAAGCCCGACAACGCCTGCGTCGAGCGGTTAAAGGCCTCGTACGTTTCGGGCGAAAACAGGTCGATGAAATAGGTCATGTTGGTTTGCGGCGTCCAATCAAAAATGGCCCCCACTTCGGGGACGCTGCACAAAGTATGAACTTCAGACCCCGTTCGTCAATGGTCGAATCGGTTGAAACTACTGTAAATGTTTACAGTGCCGAAACTTCCGGTGGTTGCGACGCGCAGGAATCGAGCGCTACGCTGATATTCCAATTTCAGGCAACCTGACAATAGATCCGTCATTCCGGCAGGGATTGCCGGAATCCATGGGCCATGGATGGCAGCCTGCAATGATTCGATACGTTCGCATCCCTGCGGTCTGGATCCCGGCAGTCCCTGCCGGAATGACGTTGCTCATTTGATTTGGAACTGGAATTACGCCTTCTCGCCTTTCTGCCGCACATAAATCTGCTTGCGCACACGTGCGATCAGTTCGCCGTCGGCGGTCTGGATCGGCACTTCGAACCAGCGCAGATATTTTTCGCCGTTGGCGGTGGCGGCGCGGATTTCGTCGAGCACGGACTCTTCAAGATGGAACTCGGCGATGACATCGGCTCGGCCGGGGGCGACGAAGTCGATGGCGCCGGCCTTGTCCCAGACGATGTAGTCGGGGCCGAGCGCTTCCAGGGTCATGATCATCCAGAACGGATCGGTCATCGAAAAAAGATTTCCGCCGAATTGGGTGTGTACGTAATTTTGGTTGTACCAGTGCAGCTTCAGGCGCACACGCGCGTAGCGCCAATCGTCCGCGATTGCTTCGACGCGAATGCCGCCGAAAAGGAAGGGCGGCCAGAAATTGAGCAGGCGGCGCAGGCTAGCGGCTTTCACGGAGACAGGATTCGGGAAAACCGGAACTCAGGATTTCGCCGTGCCTTTCAGCTTCGCGCCGCGGAAATATTTCACGCGCAGATCCAGCCCGCGCTGGCTCTTGCCGATGAAGACGAAACCGGTGCTCGGCCAGCACGCGCGTTTGAGGCTTTCGCCGAAGCGCGCGTTTTCCATTTCCAGCACGATGCCGATGCACGGAAAATCGTGCGCGCGGGCGTAGTCCTCGAGCACCTCGCAGGTGCGCCGCAGCAGACTCAGCACCAGGCGCGACTTGCGCCAGTCCTTGCCGATGAAGCAGCGAAAGTAATACGTCGGCTGGCCCAGACGCGGCAGCGTGATCGGTACGGCGGTGGAGATGCCCGTGATCGCACCGTCGCGGTCGCGCGCGTGCAGTACGATTTCACTCAAGCGCTTCTTGGCCTGCGTCTCGTCGCCGATCGCGTTTTCGCGGCGCCAGAACTCCAGCACGGCGTCGTTGTTCTCGTCGTTTTCGACTTTCCAGTGCGTGACGAAAGAAAATTGCGGCGCGGTGGAGTCGTTCATGCGATGGATTCCGTAGTGGCGGCGGGTGCGGGTGTGGGCGCATCGGGTGCGACATAGCCCGTGGTCGGCGTGTCCGGTTTCGGTTCGGGCGGCGGTGAGAAACCGACTTCCTTGAGCGCCTTGTCGGGCAGCGCGTAGGACGAGCCGAGCAGTTCGCCTTCGTGCACGATCTCGGGAAATTGCACGCCCTGAATCGCCTGCACGGCGAAAATTTCCTGCACGCCGCCGGTGAATTTCAAAAACGCGATGGTCTTGCCAGTGCCAATATGCACGACCCACACGCCGGACAGGCGCTCGGCGTTGTCGTCGGTGATCGGAATATCCGTGAACGGCGTGGTGCCGCGCAATTGCGACAGACCGATGAACGCGATCGGGCCGATGAAATCCAGGCCGCGGCAGAACCCCGGCACGCGCGCGATGTCATGCCGTTCGCCGGTTTTCGGATCGACCGTGCACAGCGCGCCGCGCCCGGATTCCAGCACCCACAAACGGTTGTCGTACCAGCGCGGCGAATGCGGCATGGAAAGGCCGCGCGTGACCACGCGATTGGTGGTCACGTCGATGATCAAGCCGCCGTCGCGCTTATTGGCGCGCCAGCCTTCGCGCGTGTTGGTTTCGCCAAGCGCCGTTACATAGCGCGGAATGCCGTTGCGCATCGCCAAGCCGTTCAGATGGCAGCGATCCTCCGGCGCGTAGTGGCTGACGAACTTCGGCCGCCAGCGCGGCACGAAACTGGATTTGGTATCCAGCGTGCACAGGCACGAAAACGCGGTGTTGACGAACCAGATTGCGCCGTCCGCATCCCAGGCCATTTCGTGGATGTCGATCGCGCCGGTGATGTGGCCGCGCCGCGCCATGTACACGGCGTCGTGGCGCGGCGGATCGTGCAGGCGCTTGGCCACGTCCGGCATGTTGCGGAATTCGACGATCTCCATCAGCGCGCCGAGCATCAGGCGCTGGCGATCCGCGGCCATGCCCATCGGCCGGTTGAAGGTGCGGAAGTGCGTGTTGATGGAATTCGCATCCGGCCGCAAGATCACCAGCTTGCCGGCCTGATAGGTGCTGACCAGCACACAGCTCGCCAGCTCGCGCAGCAAATCCGGAAAATTGGACGTGTGCACGCTGCCGAGAACTTCCTCAACGGTTTTTTGCGCGGGCTTGGTGTCAGCGCCGTAGGCCGTTGCGGTGTAGGCGCCCGTACCTGCCGCAGCCGCAGTAGTCGTATCCGCCGGCTTGGCTTGCGCTGGTGGCGCCGGCGCAGCGTCGGCGGTTTCCGGATTGCTGGCGGTTTCTTCGCTCATGGGCGGCATTGTGGCCCAATACCGCCGTCGGGCGGAAGTCCGGCCGCGCGAGCGCGGCCAAGGCAGGTTTTCTCCACCGCTTCACAAGAACACGTTCCGATCTGGGCTTGCCAGGCCATGACGCGTGCCCTGCGACTGCGATATCTTGTCGGCGTAAACTCGGAGCTGCCCCATGGCCGGCAACAAATCCAGCATCGATCAGTCTCGGCTCGACCGCGTCGTCGCCGACGCGCGGCGTGTGTCGGATCAGCGCGAGCAGGACTACCGCGAACGCGCGTTGAAAATGTACCCGTGGATCTGCGGACGCTGCGCGCGCGAATTCACGCGCGCAAACCTGGCGGAGCTGACCGTGCACCATCGCAACCACGACCACGATTGCAATCCGCCCGACGGCAGCAACTGGGAATTGCTGTGTGTGTACTGCCACGACAACGAGCATTCGCGCTACATCGACCACACCGGCTCTGATGCATCGAAATCGGAAGATTTCGCGCCTGCGGCAACCGCTAATCCGTTCGCCGATCTGAAGGCGATGATGCAGCGCAAGTCCGGCGGCTAGAACAGCAGCGACGCCATCTTGCGCCGATAGGTACCGACCAGTTCCGCATCGTCGAGCACATCGAACGCCGCAATCAGACGCTTTTTCGCCTGACCATTGTTCCAGTCGCGCTGGGTTTTGAGGATGTGCAGGAATTCGTCCAGCCCGGCCGCGGCATCGCCTTCGATGACCAGGCGCACACCGAGCAGGTCACGCGCGGCGTGATCGTTCGGGTCGGCAGCCAGGCGTGTGCGCAGCACTTCGATCGCCGGCGCGTGCTCGAGCGCGCGCGCGAAGTCGATCTGGTTGCGCAGACGCTTGGCTTTTGCATCCTCGGCCAGATTCGGCGGCAGGTTGTCCAGTTCGGTGACGGCGGCATCGGCAAGTCCGGCACGCAGGTACGCATGGGCCAGATCGAGTTTGAGTTCGGGGTGATCCGGCCTGGCGGCTATGGCCTGCTGCACGCGCGCGATGGCTTGCTCCGGCGTTTCCAGTGCAGCGGGCATAGTTTCCTTTTCCGCATTACTGTCATCGGCCGCCTTGGCCACGATGTTGTGGCGTTGCAGAAACTCGCGCACGGCACTTTCCGGCAGCGCACCCATGAAGCCGTCGAGCATCTGGCCGTCCTTTACCAGCACCACGGTCGGCAGGCTGCGGATGCCGAACGCGGCGGCGAGTTGCTGCTGCGCGTCGGTATCGACTTTCGCCAGCTTTACGGCACCGTTGTAGCTGGCGACGACTTTTTCCAGAACCGGCCCGAGCTGTTTGCACGGCCCGCACCACGCGGCCCAGAAATCCACCAGCACCGGCGTGGTCAGCGAAGCCTGGATGACATCGGCCTCGAAGGTGGCTTCGGTGGCGTCGAAAACGTGGAGAGAGTCGGTCACGATGGGTTTCCTGCACAGATGAACGGCAAAGGTCGGGGCAGGGCGCAGAATATCAAGATTGCGCTATCGCTTGCCGGCGCCGTCGCGCTAAGCTGGCGGCGCAAGGGTTGCGCAGAACGGCATTGGAAGAGCAATGACATCCGTAGACACCATTTCGGCCGAGTTGCCGCAGGGGTTGTTCGAGATCGTCTATCAGGAGCTGCGCCGCATTGCGCGCGGCCAGCGGCGCGCGGCGGGCGCCCCGGCGACACTGGATACGACCGCGCTGGTGCACGAAGTGTATTTGAAACTGCATGCCACGCCCACAGCCAAGGGCGTGGACCGTGCGCGCTTTATTTCGCTCGCCGCGCGCGCAATGCGCCAGATTCTGGTTGACCATGCGCGTTCGCGGTCGCGCCTGAAGCGCGGCGGCGACATCATCATCACCGGGCTGGACGAACACATCGGCGCGGCATCCGATACGATCGATCTGGTGGCCCTTGATGCTGCGCTTGAGCAGTTGGCGCAAGCCGATCCGCGCGCAGGCCAACTGGTCGAATGGCGCATTTTTGGGGGATTGGAAATCGCCGAAATCGCGCGCTTGCAGGCATTGACCGAGCGTACCGTTTTCCGCGACTGGCGCCGTGCACGCGCGTTTCTGGTGCAGCAACTCGGTTTGGATACGGCATCTGCCTGAGCATGGATACCCTGCGCTGGCAGCGAATTGCCGCGATCTTCGACGAAGTTGTCGAGGCGCCCAAGTCTGTTCGCGCTGCGCTGATCGAGCGTCTGTGCGCGGACGATGCCGCGATGCGGCGCGAAGTCGAGGCGCTGCTCGCCGCCGATGCCGCCGCACCGGGATTCGAGCGTGGCGTGGATTCGGCGCGTGATCTGGCTGCCGCCGATTGGGTCGAGGACCGCGACAGCGACGTGGTGACAGCGAACGAGCGCATCGGCGCATGGCGCGTATTGCATGAACTGGGCCGCGGCGGCATGGGCGTGGTCTGGCTGGCCGAACGCGCGGACGGCGCGTTCGAGCAGCGCGCCGCGCTGAAGCTGATCAAACGTGGCATGGATTCGGATGCGGTGCTGGCGCGCTTCCTGCGCGAACGCCAGATCCTCGCGCGGCTGGAACATCCGCATATCGCGCGCTTGCTCGACGGTGGCATTGCCGATGACGGACGGCCGTATTTCGCGATGGAATATGTCGATGGTCAAGCATTGTTGCGATATTGCGCCGAACACGGGTTGAAGCTGGAAGCGCGGATCGAACTGTTTCTGCAAATTTGCGCAGCGGTGCAGTTTGCACATGGTCAATTGATCGTGCATCGCGACATCAAACCCTCGAATATCCTGATTGCTGCCGATGGTCGGGCGAAGCTGCTCGACTTCGGCATCGCCAAGCTGCTCGATGATTCGGGCGAAGGGGTGACGACGATCGATGCGCCGCATCGCCCGCTGACCGTGGCGTACGCTGCGCCGGAACAGTTGCGTGGCGATCCGGTGACGACGGCGACCGACATCTACGCACTGGGCG
>JBOHYL010000092.1:0-72338 GCA_050737915.1 Rudaea sp. | reverse complement strand
CCCTCCCACACCGGCTCGGATCAGCACCCAGTCTATTTCCCGCTATACTTCAATTATAGGTCGGTAATGGGGAGACAGCGCCATGGCTGCAGCACTCGTGATCCTACAGCAGCGTTTGTCAATTTGGCGTGCAGACATCATCGGCATCCTGCGTGCCGCGCTTGTTTTGGGCTTCGTTGCAAACGCCACCTCCGCACTCGGGGTGACACCCGGAACACCAATGCTGTCGCTTGAATACGTCGGCGGCAATGGTCAAATCGGCGCACCACTGGCAACCCTGCCCGCTCCGTTGACAGTTCAAATCCAATCGTCGGGCGATATCGGTAGTGCCGGCACGGCATCGATCGTCTGGACCGTAACCGCAGGTACGGCAACAATCGTGGAAAGTGGTGGGCAGTCCTATTCACAAAGCGTTTCGTATTTGGCCGGCCCACAAACCCATACCACGAAACCGGTCCTGATCCATCTTGCACTCGGTGCGACGCCGGGGCCGGTAACGGTGCAGGCCACTTGTGCCGTCTGCAAACAACTCGGCGTCACCTATGGATACACCGCGACTTATTCCCAGAATTTCGATCTAACGATCGTGCAACCCAGCCTGCAGATCGTCTCGGGCAACAATCAGACCGGTCTGACCGGCGCAATGGCGACCTCGCCGCTTGCCGTTCAATTAACAGCCAATGGCGCACCGGCTGCCGGCCAAACCGTTACCTGGGCCGTCGCCAGCGGGCAGGCCACGTTGAGTGCGGCAAGTTCGGTAACCGACAGTAATGGCAATGCCTCGATCAATTTCACCTATGGCGTGAGCGCCGGCCCGATCACGATTGAGGCCAGTGCAGCCGGCACCCAAGCCGCGTTCAACGTCACGGCCGCTACTCCGACAGCATCGACACTCAGCGGCAACAATCAGAACGGCATTATCGGCGCGACGTTGCAACCGTTCGTGGTACAGGTCTCGGCCTCGGGCACATCGTCGCTGGGACAGCTACCGGTCAACTGGACGGTAGTGCAAGGCAATGGCACGCTTGCAGCGGCGCAAACCCTCACCGACGCCAGTGGACGGGCCAGCAACACGCTGACATTGGGGCAGAATCCAGGCGTGAATATCGTGCAGGCCAGCGTACCCGGCGCCGGCAGTATTTCCTTCACGGCAAATGCCTTTACCACGGTCGCCGGCAGCAGCGTGTTCGCGATCGTCTCCGGCAACAATCAACCCTTGGTGCCGTTGCAGCCGTCGCAACCGCTAGTGGTCAAACTCACCTCGAGCGATGGCACGCCGATTGACGGCGCCGGCGTGCAGTGGGGCGTGACCGGTGCTACCGGCAAACTTGCCAGCACATCGACCACGACCGGAACCGACGGTACCTCGCAAAATGTTCTCACCGTGATACTACCCGGCAGTTACACGGTGACCGCGCAAATCGCCGGCGCATCCGGTCTGCCGACCTTGACCTTCACGTTTGCCAATGGCGTGGCGAACTTGCCGGGGCTGTCGCCGTCCCAGGTCGGGGTTGCAGCCAGCATCGACAAGGCTTGCCCCGCGCTGGCGACCTCGACAGCACCGCTGACGCCAGCGCAGCAGGATTTCCTGCAACGTTGTTCGGAACTCGTGGTCGGCTCGGGCAACAATCCGCAGCAGGTGCCGGGCGCGCTCGACGCCATGCTCAACAACAAGGCGCTGCCGCAGCGCAGCCTTGCCCAGGGCGTACAACAAGGCCAATTCAGCAATCTCAACACGCGCTTTGCCGAACTGCGCCAAGGCACGAGCGGATTGAGTCTGGGCGGCCTTGGCATGAGCGAGGACGGCCACGGCCTGCCGCTGGCGATGCTCGGCGATCTGTTCCGCAAGGATCCAAAAGCCGACGACGAGGTCGGCAAGGATTTCGCACGCTGGGGCTTTTTCGCCACCGGCATGATCGAACGCGGCGGCTTCGACGCGACCGCTGTCCGGCCAGGTTTCGACTTCCACAACGCTTCGCTGACCGCCGGCGTGGATTATCGCTTCAACGCAGATTTCGTCGCTGGCGTGGCCCTGGGTTACAACCAGAATAATTCCAGTTTCGACGCCAGCGCCGGCAAGGCCGATGTGGACGGCTATAGCTTGAACGGTTATTTCAGTTGGTACCACGGCGATTACTACATAGAAGGCTCGCTGGTCTCGGGCTGGCTCGATTACGACTTGAACCGGAACATCAACTACCAGATCGACAGTCTCTCCGGCAATGGATTGACCACGGTTGCGCAGACCGCGATGGCCTCACCCAGCGGTCGCCAGGATTCCTTCTCGCTATCGGCCGGCCGCGATTTCAACCGCAAGGCATGGAGCTTCAGCCCCTATCTGCGCGGTGTCTACTCGCACCTGTCGCTCGACGCATTCAGCGAATCGATGTCGGATCCGGGCGCACCGGGTGCGGGCCTCGGCACATCGGTGGCCGGGCGTTCGTTGAGCTCGTTCCTGGGCGTGGCCGGTGCACGCGTTAGCTACACCACAAGCTACGACTGGGGTGTGCTGGTGCCCAATGCGGTGATCGAATGGAACCACGAGTTCCGCAACGATCCACAAACCGTGGTGGTACGCTTCCTCGCCGATCCGACGCAGACGCCGATCTCCCTTACCGATGCGGCGCCGGATTCGAATTACTTCAACGTCGGGTTCGGCCTGAACGCCGTATTCGCGCAAGGACGCTCCGGATATATCTACTACGAACACATGGTGGGTTTTGCGGGCGCGCATGAAGACCAGCTCTCGCTCGGTATCCGCATCGAGTTCTGACCGTGCACGGCGCATCCGTCCGCCACTACTTGCGCGAGCTACGCCCCGCACGGCATGCTATGGCCGTCGCGCACAGGCGGCCGCATACCGCGGCAGCCAGCGCATGGGGATGACACCGCCAACATGATCGAGTTCGGCCACAGCACCCATGTTGGCTTGCGCCGCGAGCACAACGAGGACACCTATTACGCCGACGCCGAACTCGGGCTATGGCTGGTTGCCGACGGCATGGGCGGTCACGAGCACGGCGAGGTAGCGAGCGCGATTGCACGCGACGCGGTGGTGCGCGAGATCAGTGCCGGCGCCGAATTGGCGCAGGCAGTGCAACGCGCCGACGAGGAAATCATCCAGCATTCCGCACGCAAGGCCGAGGCGCTGCCGATGGGCACCACGATCGCCGCGGTCCGTCTGCATGGCAACGATTACGAAATCTGCTGGGTCGGCGACAGTCGCGTGTATTTGTGGAATGGCGAACTCAAGCAACTCTCGCGCGATCATTCCTATGTGCAGGAACTGATCCAGCAAGGCGCGATCACACACGAACAGGCGCGTACGCACCCGCACCGCAATGTCGTCACCCAGGCGTTGGGTGTGACCGATCCGCAAAGTCTGCGGGTGGAAACCATCCGCGGCAACCTGCAGCCGGGCATGCAGGTACTGTTGTGTTCGGATGGCTTGACCGAGGAAGTGGACGACGCCGACATCGCGACCGTGCTGGCGCGCCAGGACCTTTCCGCCCAGGAATGCGTAGATCACCTCATCCTGGCCGCGCTCGAAGGAGGCGGCTCGGATAACGTTACTGTCATCCTGATCCGGGATCGGTAAGGATCCGTCAGCCTCCCTCAGCCTTGGCCAACTGCGCTTTCAATTGCAGCAGCGCCGTGTTCTTCGGTTCCGCACGCAGGCCCTCATCCACCAGCACATCGGCGCCGGTATACAGACCATTCTTGAACGCCGCCTGCGCGCCATTGGCGTAGAACGCGGCGATGTTCGCCAGTCCCTGTGTCGCGCGCGCATTGTTCGGATCGCGCTGCAACGCCGCGTGGAACAGATCGATGGCATTGTCGCCGGGTGGGAACCCCATTTTCTCGCCGCCATTCTTCTGTCCGTAGGCATAATACTGCTCGCCACGCGCCAGCAAGGTGGGTACATCCATGGCTGCCAATTTTGCCTCGGCGGCAGCATCCGGCGCCGGTGGTGGGGCCTCGGGTACGCGCGGTGCCGCAACCGTATCAGCAGGAATCGGCGCGCTCGCCTTGCTGCGCAGCGCGTACCAGCCAAGGCCGGTTGAAACCAGCACCGCACCGACAATCGCAGCCGCTAGAAATAGCCGGTTCTTGCCACTGCGGGCAGGCGACGAAGCTTGCGCGGAAGCGGGTTTGGCCGACACCGCGCGGCGGCGCGAGCTGCGCTGTTCACGTACCGCCGTGTTCATTTGCGGATGTTCGGCAAGTAGCCGGTCGCAAGCCGCGATGAAGGCATCGCCGCTGGCAAACCGCTGATCCGGCTGCTTTGCCATTGCGCCGTCGATCAAGGGTTGCAACCAGGAATATTTTTGCGGCAGCTGCGGCACCGGTTCGGTGACATGCATCAGCGCCACCGCATACGGATCGTTGGCCTCGTATGGCTTGTGCCCAGCCAGGCATTCGTACAACACCGCACCGAGGCTGTACACATCCGAGCGCCCATCTACGGCCGCGGCCTGGGCCTGTTCCGGACTCATGTAGTCGGGCGTGCCGATCGCATTACCGGCCATTGTCGCCGCGCTGACCGACTTGATCGCCTTGGCGATGCCGAAATCAGCAAGCACCGCGGTGCCGTTGCTGCGGAACATAATGTTGCCGGGCTTGACGTCGCGATGCACGAAACCCTTCTCGTGCGCGTAGGCCAATCCCGCGGCAACATCGCGCACGATCTCCAGCGCCTCAATGGCATGGATTCCTTCCATGCGTTCGCGCAAGGTCCCGGCTGGCAGGTACTCGCTGGCCAGATAATAAACGTCTTTGTGCGAACCGATATCGTGCACCGTCATCAGGTGCGGATGGGTGAGCTTGGCCGCAATGCGGCCTTCTTTCATGAACTGTTCGCGAAATGATTCGTTCGCCGCGAGCGCGGGGGCCATGATCTTGAGCGCCACTTCGCGGTCGAGCGATTCCTGCATGGCCAGGTACACAGTGGCCATCCCGCCCTCGCCGATTTTGCGCAACAATTTGTAGCCGGGGACTTGGACGCTATCGGTCATTGGACAATGTTCACGGCGCCGCTGCGCGCAGGCTCGTCAATGCCGCGACGAAACGCGCCATCGAGTAGCTGTCTTCGTCCTTGACCGTATCGTACAAACTGTCGAGTTTGGCGTGCAGCGTTGCGGCGCTGGTCTTGTCGAGCTTGCCGTCGTTCTCGAACGCCACCACCAACGACTGCGAAGCCATCGCCGCCTGCTCAGCGGCTGCGTAGTCGCGGAACTCGCCATGCTCGCCGTCGGCGACCATGCTGCCCAGGATCGCATTCAGGCTCGACGCATCGTACTTGTACGCGGCCACGGTAGGCAGCAACCCGGACAGCGTCGCGCGCAGCGTGCGCGCAGCGGCCATGGTGGCGTCTCGGCTTTGCGTGGTCGCCTGATGCAAGGCGCGGGTCTGCTCGAACACGCGCTGCGCGGCGGACATGTCTACCGGCGCCAGTGCATAGCGGAACGTGACCAGATTCGCATCGTTCAAACGCACAACACCCGGGCCAAGACCGGTGCCCTGGCGCGGCCCCCAACTGTTGTCCTTCATGCGCTTGTGGCAGGCCTGACAATTGAACAGCACCAGCTCCGGGAAAATGCCCTGCCAACCGGTTTTCGGATCGAGCAGCAGGTCGAGCAGATTTTCCGCCGCCACGCCCTGGCCCACAGCCCAGTCGCGCACGCCGTTCCAGTCGCCCTTGCGTTGAATCCAGTCGGCGTCGATCTTGTAATGCGGATGCAGCCAGGTGAAGGTATCCAGCTCGAACGCCAAGCGTGGATGGCCAGCGCCCATGATCCGGTGCGTGATCATGCGTTCTTTCTCGCCCATGTGGCACGACAGGCACAACTGCGCGCGCTTGATCGGGTCAGCAGTCGGGTACATGCCCTTGGCGAGATCGTCCGCGTAGATCACCTTACGATCAGCATGCGAATTCAGCCATAGTTCCGCGCCACCATGACAGGCCTCACAGCCGACACCGTCGGAAATCTGAAAACGCTCGCCACGATCGCCCTGCGGCACGTTGTCGGCATGGCAATCCAGGCATACCTTTGCTTGCGTCGGATCACCCAAGCCGAGTTTTTGTGCGATGGATTGCGAACGCGGCTGCTGCAGCACCTGATACGCCTTGGCGTGCGGATCGAATTCCTGCCAGATGGCGAACTCGTTCTGGGCAATGTCCGAATCGCGGAACGGCTGCGTGGCGCCGTGGCACACGCTGTTGCTACAACTGGCCACACCCATGTGCTTGTGCGCGGCAATGGCATCCACGGCGGTCTGCGCTTGCGCGCCGCCGGCGACAAGGATCAGAGCTGCAAGTAGCGCTTTCATCGCCGTACTCCCCAGTCAGGCCAATCCATTCGCAGGATGATACCGCAGTGGCGACGCGATGGTTATGCCACGTCGTCCCCGCGCCACAGGCCATGCCCTGCGCTGGCCTTGTCGATGGTCCGCAAGCGCGCTGCGTGCGCGGCAATTTCGTCCGCATCTGCGCGGCGCACGCGTAGTGCGGGCCTTGTATCGGGTCGTGTGCACAGGCCAATTGCCTCTGCAGGTGCCGCAGGACCAACCAGGCTCAGGTCCCCCTGGCCGCCGGTCATGGCCAAATACACGTCCGTGAGCAATTGCGCGTCGAGGAGTGCACCGTGCAACTCGCGGTGGCGGTTATCGACGTTCAGGCGCTTGCACAATGCATCCAGATTGATGCGCTGTCCGGGATACTTCTCGCGTGCCAACGGCAAGGTATCCAGTACACGTGCGTAGCGCTCGATGCGGCCCAGTTGCGGATCAGCCAGTTCCAACTCGTTGTCCAGAAACGCGATATCGAAGACGGCGTTGTGAATAACGAGCTCGGCGCCGTCAATGAAGGCGATGAATTCGGCGGCGATGTCGGCGAAGCGCGGCTTGTCGGCGAGGAAATCGTCGCTGATGCCATGCACGGCGCGCGCACCCTCGTCGATGGCGCGCTGCGGATTCAGGTAGCGATGGAAGGTACGTCCGGTCGACCGGCGCTCAGCCAGCTCGATCCCGCCGATCTCGATGATGCGATGGCCCTTGCTTACCTCCAGACCGGTCGTTTCGGTATCGAGAACGATCTGCCTCATGTTCGCTCCGCGACCGTCAGTGCGGCCTGGCGTGCGAGACGGTCGACTAGTTCGTTTTCGGCGTGGCCGGAATGTCCGCGCGTCCATTGCCACTGCACGCGGTGCGGCGCCACTGCCGTGGCCAGCCGTTGCCAAAGATCCTGATTCTTCACCGGCTTGCGGTCAGAGGTACGCCAGCCATTGGCCTGCCAGCGCGGTAACCACGATTCGATACCCTGCTTGACGTATTGCGAGTCGGTTGTCAGACGTACGACGCTGGCACGACGCAGCGTTTCCAACGCGGCGATCGCAGCCATCAGTTCCATGCGATTGTTCGTGGTGTCGGGTGTGCCACCGGAGATTTCCTTTTCCACCATACGAAAGCGCAACAGCGCCGCCCACCCGCCCGGCCCGGGATTGCCAAGGCAGGCGCCGTCGGTAAAGATTTCCACGCGCTCACCGCTCACGCGCAGTTCCGGTGCGCGTTTGGCGCCAGACGCGGCGCGCGCACCACCTCGCGTGCATTGCGCAACCGCAACGGCGTGAGCATGCTGCGGCGTTTGCGCGCGATCAGCAGCCACGAACTGCCCCAGCGTGCGAGGCGGGTTTCCGCATCGCCACGCGACCCGGGTTGCGCGCTTGCCCGTGGCCACAGTAATCCCGGAAAGCGCACCTGCAGGGTGTCGATCTGCTCGCGCGCCAGCATCATGCGCCAGGCTTGCGCCGATTGCACACGCAATCCGCGCGCCCTGCGCGCCAGCCACGGCCGCCACATGCCGAGCGGATTGAACCCGAAAATCAGCGCCGTGCCCTCCGGCGCCAGCACGCGCGCCGCCTCGGCTGCGCAGGCGGCGGAATCGTCGATGTGTTCGAACACGTGCTGCGCGACCAGTAGCTGAAAGCTTTCGTTGGCGAATGGCAGTTGCCACGGCGCGCAGCGCACGGCTCCCAGCAATAGACCTTTCTCGCCGAGCGCCAGCTCGACGGTTTTGCCGAGCAGATGCGCTGGCAAGCCGGCCTCAAGCTGCGCGCCCGGGCGCAGGATCAAGCCGTAGTTTCCATAGACGTCGGAAAGAATCGGCGCCAATGCCGCCAGCTCGTGCGCGAGCAGAATCCGCATCGGTGCGCTGGAGTAAAAATCGCTGGCGTCGGGCATCGGCGCAGGCTGTCGGCAGGCAAGGAAGACCAGGGCGATTGTGCGCGAAATCGGCGCGCGAGGTAAGCCCACGATGTTGCAACGCAAGATGCGCGCTAAGGAACCTCTGATTGACCATCGCGAGCGAAGGTGCCGTCGGAGCGCAGAAACCGGAGTTTACTTGAGGGTAAATGAGGGTGAGTCGAGCGCTGCTTGGCTCGCACTGCGAGCCGCGCGAGCGAACGCCCGCGCCACTGGCGCGGGCCGGGAGCACCGCCGGCACGCAAGCTGACGAGTGCAGCAGGTGAATCAGAGGTTCCCTAACCGAGGTTTACCCGTCGACTGCTATAGTGCGCGCCCGTTTTGCCCGGGAGGGGGCGGCACGGATGAAGCGCATTGTCAGCACGAGCACGGCCCGAACTGCAATGCCCACGCGCGACTGGCGCCTGGCGGCGCTGGGTGGCGGCTGCATGTCGCTGGGTGCGATCTGCCTGTTCCTGGCCGCGTGCAGCGGTGTGCCACGCAAGCCGGAAACCGCACCTGTGGCGAATCCTGCCCAAGCCGTCAGCGGGCAACCGGCAATTCCGGCCCCCGCCGCGTCTACCGTTGCCGTGGAAATTTCGCCTTGGACACGGCTGCGTGCGAGTTTCGCCCTAGCCGACTGCGATTACAGTCCCGAGGCATTGCAGATCGCGCGCTGGTTCAGCGCAAACCCCAGCAGTTTTGCCGAATCGCTGCGGCAATCGCTGCCGTTTCTGTTGCTGGTATCGCAACGCATCCACGCGCGTGGCTTGCCCGGCGAATTCGCCCTGCTGCCGTGGATCGAAAGCAACTACACGCCGCTGGCCACGAGTGGCGACCGCGCTGCCGGTATCTGGCAATTGATGCCGGACACCGCACGCGAGGCGGGCTTGCGCATCGATCGCGAGTACGACGGCCGCCTGGATATCACCGCCTCGACCGACGCCGCGCTGGATCTGCTCACGCATTACCACGAGCGCTTTGGCGACTGGCGCGTGGCCGATCTCGCGTTCAATGCGGGCGAATATCGCATCGCCGCACTGCTGCGGCGCACCGACGTGCCAGCGAGCGCTGCCGGTTTGCGCCGCCTGCGCGTGGACGCGCATACCCACCGACATCTGGCCAAACTGCTCGGCGCGGCGTGCATCGTGGTCGATCCTGCGCGTTTCGACGTGCGCCTGCCGGAACCCGGCGCGAACGATAATCTGACCGAATTTTCCCTGCCCGCGCCGTTGAATTTGCAACTGGCTGCGCGTATGGCGGGCATGGACGCCACGCGGCTGCGCCAGCTCAATCCCGGCTATCGGCAAGGATTCATGCCAGAACGTGGACCCTTTCACTTGCTGCTGCCACAAGCGCGCCGCCTGACGCTGGCTGCCGCGCTGGCCAGGGTGCCACAGCCGCTGTGGCGAGACTGGCATGAGATTACACTGGCGCAAGCCGAATCCGTGGACGTGCTGGCCAATGCCAACGACATCGGCGCCGATGCTCTCGCCGCGGCCAACACCGTTGCTGCCGACGCGACCCTGCCATCGGGTACACGCGTGCTGATTCCGGGCCGTGGTGGTGGACCGGCTCCGGTCGATGCGGCGGCGGCGACCGCTGCGCGCGTTCAAACGACATCGTCCGATTGGCGCATCGTGCGCGCGGGCGATACGCTCTGGCGCATCGCGCGCGCAGCGCATGTAGCGCTGACCGATCTGTTGCACTGGAACGGACTGCGCCGCGACGCCACCTTGCGCCCCGGACAACGCCTGCGTTTGCAAGCCGCGGATGCTTCCGGCGGTGCCGCGGCAATCACCACGGCGAGTCCGGATTGAGACGCCGCCGCCGGCGTCGGCTAAAATCAGAAACTGGCCACTGAATCGGGAAACATCATGGGATTTCTGCACGGCAAGCGCGCCTTGATTACCGGCATCATCAGCCGACGCTCGATCGCCTGGGGCATCGCCAATGCCATGCACCGCGAAGGCGCACAACTGGCGTTTACCTACGTGGACGACAAGCTCAAGCCGCGCGTGGACGAGGCCGCCAACGCATTCGGCTCAAGCATCGTGCTGCCTTGCGATGTGAGCAGCGACACGCAGATCGAAAACTTGTTCGGCGAATTGGGCAAGCACTGGGACGGGCTGGATATTCTCGTGCATTCGATTGGTTTCGCACCACGGGAAGCCATCCAGGACGAATATCTGGATCACCTCACGCGCCAGAACTTCGCCATCGCCCACGATATTTCCAGCTACAGCCTGTCGGCCATGGCCAAGGCTGCGCGGCCGCTGATGAAGAGCCGCAGCAGCGCAATCCTGACCCTGACCTATCTGGGCGCCGAGCGTGCACTGGCTCATTACAACGTCATGGGTGTTGCCAAGGCGAGCCTCGAAGCCAGCGTGCGCTACCTGGCCTACAACCTCGGGCCGGAAGGGACGCGCGTCAATGCCATCTCGGCCGGTCCGATCAAGACCCTGGCTGCGGCCGGCGTGGCCGATTTCCGCAAGATGCTCGAACATGTCGAACAACACTCGCCACTGCGGCGCAATGTCAGCGCAGACGAAGTCGGCAATGTCGCCGCGTTCCTGTGCTCGGATCTGGCGTCGGGCATCACCGGTGAAGTCACCTTCGTCGATGCTGGCTACAACATCCTCGGCATGACCGGGTTGTGATCGGGCAACCGGCTGCTATTGCAGCCGGTTTTCAGCGATCTCAATCTTCGCCGCCTTGCGCAAGCTGTCGACGAAACCGCGCACGGCTTCGTAACCCAGTCCCTGACGCAACTGGTTGAGCGCGGCTTCGCGTGTGCGTGCGTCGAGCTTGGACGGATCGCCGTCCTTGACCGCATCGAGCTCGAACAAGGCGTAGGCGTCGCCGGTGAGCGCGACGTCCCCAGGCACCGGCTTGCCGTCGACGGGGCGCGGCACATCAAAAACGGCGTCGATCAAGGCCTTTTCCAAATTCGCCGCATTGCGGCCGATGCCTTTTTCCTCGATCGGCGCGAGCTTGAGTTCGGCCGCGATCGTGTCCAGCGACGCGCCCTTGCGCAGGCGCGCGATCAGCGTGTCGGCGCGTTCGCCAGCGGCCTTTGCGATCTCTTGCTGGGTCAAGCTGGCGCGGATCGAGTCGCGCACGTCGTCCAGCGGCTTGAGTTCGGGCTTGACGTGCTGATCCACGCGCACCACGACAATATGGTCGGTTCCCAGATCAATCGGATCGGAGGTGTTGCCTTCGGCCAGCACGTTGTTGGAGAACGCCGCTTTGAGCACCGCGGGATTGGCCGCTATGTCGCTGCCGCCGCTGCGCGAAAACAGAGCGGTTTTCTGGACCTGCAGCCCCAGCGCCTTCGCCGCCGGGGCGAGCGAGGTCGGATCCTGGTAGATCGCGTCGGTGAGCTTGCCGGACAGATCGCTGTAGGTATGCTCGCGCTGTTCGGCTAGATATTTCTTCCCAAGCTCCGCCTTGACCTCGTCGAAGCTGCGCACCGATTGAGGGCGTACGTCGCGCAACCAGATGATGTGATAGCCGTCTTCGGATTTGACCGGATCGGAAATATCGCCCTTTTTCAGCGCAAACAGCGCGGCCTCGAATGCCGGATCGGTTACGCCCTTCTCCAGCCAGCCAAGATCGCCGCCCTGCGCCTTCGAACCCAGATCGTCGGAGTCGGCCTTGGCGAGCGTCGCGAAATCCTTGCCGCTCTTGAGTTCCTTCTCGATCGCTTCAGCTTTTGCAAGTGCTGTTTTTTGCGCAGCAGCGTCAGCATTTTTGTCGACTGCGATGAGGATATGCGAAGCCTCGCGTTGTTCGGCGCTGACGAAGCGGGATTTCTGGTCTTCGTACTGCTGCTTCAAGGTCGCGTCGTCGACTTTGGTGTCAACCTGCATTTTCGACGCATCCAGCTCGACATAATCGAGCGACACTTTTTCCTGCGTCATGAACTGGTCGCCATGGGCCTTGTAGTACGCGGCGACGTCTGCGTCGCTCGGCGGTGCGCTGGCGGCCGGCTTGGCCAATTTGACGAAGCGGAAATCACGGGTCTGATCGCGCAGACGCAGGTATTCGCTCACATCCGCATCGGTGACCAGGCTCGACTGCGCGATCTGGCCGGTAAGCTCGCGCAGCGCGATGTCCTGGCTGACGCTCTGCTCGAATTCCTCCGGCGATTTGCGCTGCGAGGCGAGCAACAGGCGGTACTGGTCCGGGCTGAACTTGCCGTCCACCTGGAATGCAGGAATGCCCGCGATCTCCTCGCGCACGGCTGTCACCGGCACGACTGCGCCAAGCTTGTCGTTAGCCTCCAGCAGCAATTGTTCGTTGATCATCTGATCGAGCAGTTCGCGCTTGCGCTCGGGCGTATCGAAGCCTTGCGCATCGAATTGCGCGCCCATCATGCGCTGCGCCTGGGCCCGGTAATTGTTGTAGCGGTCGCGGAATTGGTCCTGCGATATCTCGTGGCCGTTGACCCTCGCGACATAGGTTTCGCTGCGCGGATTGAAATACTGCTGGATGCCGAAGAAACCGCCGAACACGACCCCGATGATGCCGAGGACGACCTTGACGAACGGACCGGAGAATCTTTCGTGGAGTGTGCGTGACATGGCGACACCGATACGTGAAAAAATGAAGGGCGCCGTGGGGCGCCCTTGCGAAAACGTGGCGGAGTGGACGGGACTCGAACCCGCGACCCCCGGCGTGACAGGCCGGTATTCTAACCAGCTGAACTACCACTCCGCGTTGTTCCCGGAAATCCGGCGGCTTGCGCTGCCGGACTCCCTGCGGAATGATCCGCAATCAAGGCACTGGTGGGTGCTGAGGGGTTCGAACCCCCGACCCTCGCCTTGTAAGGGCGACGCTCTACCGCTGAGCTAAGCACCCCTACAACACCATACGGGCGAGCCGCTTAGTTTATGGCATCCTTGAGCGCTTTGCCAGCTTTGAACGACGGGTTCTTGGAGGCCTTGATCTTGATCTGCTGACCGGTACGTGGATTGCGGCCCATGCGTGCGGCGCGTTTGCGCACGATGAACGTGCCGAACCCAACCAAGGCAACGGTGTCGCCCTTTTTCAACGCTTTCTTGACGGTTTCGATAACGGCTTCGACGGCCTTGCCACCTTCGACTTTGGTCAGACCGGCGGCATCGGATACAGCACCAATAAATTCTGCTTTATTCATTTATTTCTCCCGAGCGGATTCTACGACCGCAACGTGTGATGTCTGCGCGACCAGACGTTTATCCGCATTCGGATGCAAACGCACCAATCGCTTCCCCGCGACCGCCCGGACTCGTGGTCTCCCGGATCGCGGCGCAGACTTTATACCAGCGCCCGCGACCGCGCGCAACACAAGCGGCGACGCGGGCCGCAGCGAATTCCAAAACCGTGCCGTATCGCACCGGTTTTGCCGATTGCTCTTGACGTCTGGTGGGAAATTTGCATGGACAGGCGCCGGCCTGCCGTTTTCTGCAATCAATGCGGGCGCGGCTGCGAGGTTTCGTCGGTATCGTCGCGGGTCGGTTCCAATGTGGATTTTGCATCATTTTCCACTTTTACTGGAATTGGCACGAGCGCGCGTTCCAGCGCGATATCGAGTACCTCGTCGATCCAACGCACCGGCTTGATCGTCAGCGATGCGGTGACGTTCTTGGGTATTTCGGCCAAATCCTTCTCGTTCTCCTCGGGAATGATTACCAGCTCGATACCGCCGCGGTGCGCCGCGAGCAGCTTTTCCTTCAGCCCGCCGATCGGCAACACGCGGCCGCGCAGGGTGATCTCGCCGGTCATCGCCACCACCGAGCGCACCGGCACGCGCGTCAACGCGGACACCAGCGCTGTGCACATGGCGATACCGGCACTGGGGCCATCCTTGGGCGTCGCACCCTCGGGAACGTGAATGTGAATATCGTGCTTCTGGTGGAAATCCGCTTCGATGCCGAAGCGTTCCACGCGCGCGCGCACCACGGAAAGCGCGGCCTGAATCGACTCCTGCATCACCTCCCCGAGCTGGCCGGTGTGGATCAGCTTGCCCTTGCCCGGCACCACAGTCGCTTCGATGCTGAGCAGGTCGCCGCCGACCTGGGTCCAGGCCAGGCCCGTAACCAGACCGACTTCGTTCTGCAATTCGGCACGGCCATAGGTGAATTTGCGCACGCCCAGGTAGTGCTCGAGATTCTTGCTGGCGACCTGCGCCTTGCTGCGCTTGCGCACGCCGCCATTGCCGGCGGCGAGCGTAACTTCCTTGACCACCTTGCGGCAGATCTTGGAAATCTCGCGCTCCAGGTTACGCACGCCGGATTCGCGCGTGTAATAGCGCACCATGTCGCGCAGCGCCGTCTCGGCGACCCGGATCTCGCTCTCGTTCAGACCATTGGCCTTGATCTGCTTCGGCAGCAGGTAACGCTGCGCGATATGGATCTTCTCGTCCTCGGTATAGCCGGGGATGCGGATCACTTCCATGCGGTCGAGCAACGGGCCGGGGATGTTCAGCGAATTGGCGGTGGCGACGAACATCACCTCGGACAAGTCGAAATCCACTTCCAGATAATGATCGTTGAACGTGTGGTTCTGCTCCGGATCGAGAACTTCGAGCAAGGCCGAGGACGGATCGCCGCGGAAATCCATCGACATCTTGTCGATCTCATCAAGCATGAATAGCGGATTGCGCGTGCCGACCTTGTTCATGTTCTGCACGATGCGGCCCGGCATAGAGCCGATGTAGGTACGCCGGTGACCGCGGATCTCGGCCTCGTCGCGCACACCGCCGAGCGACATGCGCACGAACTTGCGGTTGGTCGCGCGCGCAATGGACTGGCCGAGCGAAGTCTTGCCGACCCCGGGCGGACCGACCAGGCACAGGATCGGGCCCTTCATCTTCTTCACGCGCTGCTGCACGGCGAGGTATTCGACGATGCGTTCCTTGACCTTTTCCAGGCCGTAGTGATCGGCGTCGAGCACGTCCCCGGCGGCTTTCAGGTCACGGCGAACCTTGCTGCGCTTCTTCCACGGCGCGCCAACCAACCAGTCGATATAGTTGCGCACCACGGTCGCCTCGGCCGACATCGGTGACATCTGCTTGAGCTTGTTTAACTCGGCGCGCGCCTTGGCTTCGACCGGCTTGGGCATGCCGGCTGTGGTAATTTTTTTGCCCAGTTCCTCAATCTCGTTCGGCGCTTCCTCGCTCTCGCCCAGTTCCTTCTGGATCGCCTTCATCTGCTCGTTGAGGTAGTACTCGCGCTGACTCTTCTCCATCTGCGTCTTGACCCGCCCGCGGATACGCTTCTCGATCTGCTGCACGTCGATCTCGCCCTCGACGAAACCGATCAGCATTTCCAGACGATCGGCCACATCCGGCGTTTCCAGCAAGCGCTGTTTCTCCGACAGACGGATCGACAAATGCGCAGCGATGGTGTCGCCCAGGCGCGAGGCGTCCTCGATGCCAGCCAGCGTGGTCAGCAATTCCGGCGGAATCTTGCGATTGAGCTTGACGAAACTCTCGAACAGTGACACCAGGGTGCGCGCAACGACCTCGATCTCGCGCGGCGCGCGCGTGTAGGCGGGTTCGAGCGCACGCACGTGCCCGGTCAGCACGCCATCGTTCTCGGCGTAGCGCACCGCTTCGGCGCGCGCGCTGCCCTCGACCAGCACCTTGACCGTGCCATCGGGCAGCTTGAGCAATTGCAGGATGCTGGCCACCGTGCCGATCGGGTATAGATCGCCGGCCTTTGGATCGTCGATATCCGCACCGCGTTGCGCCACCAGCAGGATGCGTTTGTCACCGGCCATGGTCCGGTCCAGCGCACGCATGGATTTTTCGCGCCCGACAAACAGCGGAATCACCATGTGCGGATACACCACCACGTCGCGCAGTGGCAGTACCGGCAATTCCTCGATCGCGGTAGTGGCGGGTTTTTCGGGCTTGTTGCTGGATTCCATGCTGTTTCCTGTTGACGGCGTTTTCTGCTGGCTGATGGAGGCGCGGCGGTTCGCTGGCAGCGTGAGCGCACGCATACGATTCGTCAAGTGACGCCGGATCGGGAAGATTTCAAGATGCCGCAAACACGGCGTGGCGAAGCGCGGTCAGGACTTCGGCACGCGCGCGGCGATCGCATCGTCGGCGAGATTCGCCGCATCGGTGCCGGCATCGGCCGGTGCGGTTCGGCGCGCGGCCAGATGCTTCTTGGTGCGGCGCGCGTTCGCTGCAAACCACGTACCGGGAGGCGGTGTGGATTCGAAATAGTCGCGCACGCCGCCCAGAATCGCGCCGGCAAGTTTGCGCCGCTGCGCCGGATTCTTCAGACGCTTTTCTTCGACTGGATTGGTGATGAATGCGGTCTCGACCAGGATCGAAGGCACATCCGGCGAACGCAGCACGACGAAGTTGGCCTTTTCCACGTAGCCGCGGTGGGTCGGCCCGATCCGAGCCAGCGCGTGCAGTACCCGCATGGCGACGGCATCGCTGGCCTCCAGGGTCGCGCCCTGCGACAGGTCAAGCAGTACGGCGGCGAGCGTGTTGTCCTTGTCTTCCAGCTTCACACCGCCGACCAGATCGGCGCGGTTCTCGCGGTCGGCCAGCCAGCGCGCGGCTTCGCTGCTGGCGCCGCGTGGCGACAGGATCCACACCGAAGAACCGCGTGCATCGCCGCTGGCGTAGGCATCGGCGTGAATCGACACGAACAAATCGGCTTTGGCTTCGCGCGCTTTCTGGTAGCGTTCCTGCAACGGGATGAAGTAGTCGCCGTCGCGCGTGAGCACGGCGTGCATGCCGGATTGCTGGTCGATGAGTTTGGCCAGATCTCGGGCAACCGCCAGAGTGATGTCCTTCTCGTGCGTGCCGCCCGCGCCGGTGGCGCCCGGATCGATGCCGCCGTGGCCGGCGTCGACCGCGATGACCACATCACGCGGCTTGGCCGCCAGCGCAGCGACGCTCTTGACCGCAACGTCGCGACCCTTTTTATACAAATCCACAACCAGCAGATATCCACCGTCCTTGCCGCGTGCCTGCACGAAACTCTTCGGCCGCAGCGGTGCGGACAAATCCAGCACCACACGCACGCCGGCCTTGCCGTGCCGTCCGGTGCGCACGGACTTGAGCGAACCGGCGGCATCCGGCACCGTGAAGCTGGCGGCCAGAGCCGCATCGTCCATGTCGATCACGACCCGGTCGGGATGGGCAATCTCGAACAGTTTGTAGTTTGGCTGGGCGGACAACGCGAACGTCACGCGCAAATGATCGGCCGCCTGGGTCGCCTGTGCGCTGCGGATTTCGGTCGCACGCGCCGGCGTTGCCAGCACGCATGCGGACACGACAAGACACCCGAATTTGGCCGCTGTTCCCCACATGGAGGTCTATTCAAGCGCAAAATGCCTGTAGATTTCAAGTGTTTTTCCATACAAATCGTAGATTTGCATGAAATAGCTATGCGACGAATGACGAATTTCGCGTAACCTGCTATTTCGTTTTGGCTACGGCAACGGGAAACAGCCATTTCGTGCCTCGGCGGCTCGCTGCCCGCAAACGCAGGTCGCGGCCGTGTGGAGCATGCGCCAACTGCACTAGCAAATCCGCTGCCGGAACCTCTCCGACGCCGCGTTCAGGCCACTCGATCAGCCACAAAACCGGGCCGTCTGCGAGATCGCGCAGACCGAGTAACTCCAATTCCTCTGCCGCAGCGATGCGATACAGATCCAGATGCTGCACGGTCAGTTTGGGCAAGGCATACGATTCGATCAGGGTATAGGTCGGACTTTTGATCCGTGCGCCGGCGCCGAGTGCACCGAGCAAGGCACGCGCAAACGTCGTTTTCCCGGCGCCGAGCGGACCTGCCAGATGGATGCAGCCGCCACCGCGCAGACCTGGCGCGAGTGCGCGCGCGATGTCGGTCATCGCCACCTCGCCGATGCCGTGCCGGTCGATTTCAGTCATTGGCGTCCGCCACGTTACGCAGGCGGCGCAGATGCGGAAAAAGATCGCTGGCGAGCATGCCCGCCGCGCCGTCGCGCGCCACCGCGTCGCCTGCCCGCGCATGCAGGGCCACGCCCAGTCGCGCCGCGCGCCACGGGTTCAACCCTTGCGCAAGCAGGCCGGCGACGACGCCGGTCAGTACGTCGCCCATGCCTCCAGAGGCCATGCCGGGATTGCCCCACGGGCACACTGCTACAGCGCCTTGCGGATCCGCAATCAACGTACCCGCTCCCTTGAGCACCGCCACAGCTCGATAGCGTTGCGCCAATTCGCGCACCGCAGCGTAGCGGTTACGCTGGATCTGCGCCGCGGCGCAACCCAGCAAGCGTGCCGCCTCACCCGGATGCGGCGTCATTACGCTGGCCGGTGGCAACGTCACCGACTCGCCTACCAGCAGATTCAGCGCATCGGCATCCACGACCAAGGGTTTGTTCGATGCCAACGCGGCACGCCACAGCGCCTGACTCCACTCGCCCCGACCCAGACCCGGGCCGATGGCGACGACGCTGGCGCGATCGAGCAATCCCTCAATTGACTCCGCATCGCTCGCCGCATGCGCCATGATTTCCGGCCGACCGGCATTGAGCGCAATCACGTTTTGCGCGCGCGTGGCCGCACTCACCAGTCCGGCGCCGGCGCGCAATGCACCTTCTGCGCATAGGCGGATGGCACCACCCATGCCCGCATCGCCGCCGATCGCCAGGACATGGCCGTAGCGGCCTTTATTGGAATCGCGCGGCCGTGGCGGCAACCAATCGTTCATGCGTCGCATGTCTAGCTGGCGCGCATCGAACGGTGCATCGGCGAACAACGTGTCCGGTAGATCGAGCCGGTCCAGCACGAGTTCGCCGCAGTGATCCAGCGCCGCGCCAGTGATGAGTCCGCGCTTGTGCGCAACGAAGGTCACTGTTACCTTCGCGCGCACCGCCACACCGAGCACAGCGCCAGTGTCGGCATCGATGCCGGACGGCACATCCAGTGCCAACACCAGGTAGTCGCTGACATTGATGCGTTCGATCAAGGCATGCGCAATGCCTTCCGGCGGACGCGCCAGTCCAGTGCCGAACAGCGCATCGACCACGACATCGGCCTGCGACCATCTGGAATCATCCAATGCGCCATCGGCATTCACGATCGCACCGCCCGCCGCATGCCAATCACTCCGCGCACGCGCGGCATCGCCGTCCGGTTTCGGCTCACCCAGCGCAATCAAGCGCACATCCAGACTCGCCTGCCGCGCCAGGCACGCGAGCAGATAACCGTCGCCGCCGTTGTTTCCGCTGCCGCACAGCACCGCGATGCTCCGCGCCTGCGGCCAGCGTTCACGCAGGACGCGCCACGCCGCCGCCGCCGCGCGCTGCATTAATGTCGCGCCGGGGATAGCGAGCGATTCGATCGCCCGGCGATCCAGTTCGCGCACTTGTGCTGCCGTGTACAGGCGGGAATTCATGCGCAAAGTCTATACTTTGCCGGGTGAATGCGCCCGATCCCATCGCGACCGATTACCGGCACCTTGCCACGCAGATCAAACGTTGGGGCACGCAATTGGGATTTCAGCAGATCGGCATTGCGGCAACCGAACTGGGCGCGGACGAAACGCACCTGCTCAACTGGTTGCGCGCAGGCCGTCACGGCGCGATGGACTACATGGGGCGCCACGGTGTCAAGCGCAGCCGGCCGGCGGATCTGCACGCCGGTACGCTGCGCGTGATTTCCGCGCGCATGGATTACGATCCGCCCGACGCGCAGGTGGCATGGAACGTACTGCACGATCCGACTCTGGGTTACGTTTCGCGCTACGCGCTCGGCCGCGATTACCACAAGCTGATGCGCGCGCGTCTGCAAAAACTGGCCACGCGCATCGAGCAAGCGGTCGGGCCGTTTGGATACCGCGCCTTCGTCGATTCGGCACCGGTTCTGGAAAAAGCGCTGGCACGCAACGCGGGCCTGGGCTGGATCGGCAAACACAGCGTGTTGATCAACCGCGATGCCGGCTCGTATTTCTTCCTCGGGGAGTTGTATACCGACCTGCCCGTTCCGGCGGATGCGCCAGCCAGCGATCATTGCGGCACGTGCACGCGCTGTATCGACATCTGCCCTACCGGCGCCATCGTCGGTCCTCAGCAAATCGATGCGCGACGCTGCATTTCCTACCTCACCATTGAATTGCGTGGCAGCATTCCGGTGCTGCTGCGCGCGCCGATGGGCAATCGCATCTTCGGCTGCGACGATTGCCAGCTCATCTGTCCGTGGAACAAGTTCGCGCGCAAGAGCGTCGAGCCGGATTTCGCTGTACGCCACCGTCTGGACGGCGCCAGCCTGGTCGGCCTGTTTGCCTGGAGCGAAGCCGAATTTCTCGCTCGCACAGAAGGCATGGCGATCCGCCGCGCGGGCTACGCAGGCTGGTTGCGCAACATCGCCGTGGCACTGGGCAATGCGCCGCCGGATGCTGCGATAACCGCCGCGTTGCGCGCACGCGCCGATGATCCCTCGGAAGTCGTGCGCGAACATGTGGCGTGGGCGCTAGAGGAACAGCGCAGCAAGCGCGCGGCCTAGCGTCATGCAGCGGCGATCACGCCGCCTGTTTCGGAATCGAGTTGCGCGTGTGCGTGATGCGGTTGGCGCCGTCGACGTATACCAGGATCGGCTTGAAGTTCGCCAGTTCGGCCTCGCTCAGTTGCGCGAACGCGGCGACGATGATCAAGTCGCCAGCCTGCGCACTGCGGGCGGCGCTGCCATTGACCGAAACGATGCCTGAGGCTTCCTCGGCGCGCAGCGCGTAGGTGACGAAACGCTGGCCACTGTTCACGTTCCAGGCGTGGATCTGCTCGTATTCACGGATGCCGGCCGCATCCAGCAGTCGCCCGTCAATGGCAATCGAGCCTTCGTAATGCAATTCGGCATGGGTGACAGTGACGCGGTGAATCTTGGCTTTAAGCATGTTCACGTGCATGACAGTCTCACGTTGGCGGTATTTTGTCGTATTTACGCAACAATCAGGTCGCCTTCATGCGGCAACGCACAAATTATCCACCGTACGCCTTTGACCAGCAAGTGCCGTAGTCGACGTGCGCCCAAAAAACCCCAGGCACCACGCAAAAAAAAACCCTCGCCTGTGCGGCGAGGGTTGAATTATCGGAGTGACGATTACCAGAACGATGCCGCCCTGCTAGCTCGGGGCAACGCTTGAGCGTTGCAAAAATCCCGAATGCCGTGGTGATAATACCACACAACGGCGCAAAAAGCTACTGGTCAATCATCCGATTGTCGATTAGACGCGCACCGCCCAGCTTCGCGGCAATCAGCGCGATCAATCCGCCACGCTCGGCAAGATCCGGCGTCGACAAATCCGCCGCGCGTCGCAGCACGGCGTAATCGGGAACCAGTCCGGCTTGTTCAATCGTGCGCCGCGCGTCAGCCTCGACCTTTGCATGTGCACGACCGGAATGAACTTGCTCGCCCATCGCGCGCAACGTGCGATGGATGATCCCGGCGCGTTCGCGTTCTTCGGCGCTCAAATACTGATTGCGCGAACTCATCGCCAACCCGTTCGCCTCGCGCCGCGTCGGCGCAGCCACGATCTCGACCGGAAGGCACAAGTCGCAGGTCATGCGCCGTATCACCAGCAACTGCTGGTAATCTTTTTCGCCGAATACTGCGATATCCGGCTGCACCAGATTGAATAGCTTGGCCACGACGGTGGCGACGCCGGTGAAATGTCCTGGCCGCAGCGTGCCTTCCAGGATTTGCGTGAGCTGCGGCACTTCGACGCGCACGCCATCGTCGAGGCCAAACGGATACATCGTCGCTACGTCGGGCGCGAACAACACATCGCAACCATGCGCGGCAAGGCTGGCACGATCGGCGTCCAGCGTGCGCGGATAACTGGCGAAATCCTCACGCGGACCAAACTGGGTCGGATTCACAAACACGCTGGTGACGACACGGTCGCAGCGCGTACGCGCCAGCTCGATCAGGGAAAAATGCCCCGCATGCAGATTACCCATGGTCGGCACGAAGCCAATGCAGGCGCCGTCGCGCCGCCACACGCCGATGCGCGCGCGCAAGTCCTGTGCGCGTTCGAGGGTATCCATCAAAACGAATGTTCGGCAGCGGGAAACTCGCCCGAGCGCACGGCCTGCGCGTAAGCGGCGATCGCCTCACGCACCGAACCGCGGTCGCCGAGAAAATCCTTGCTGAAACGCGGCCGCTTGCCCGGCGTGATACCGAGCATGTCGTACAAGACCAGCACTTGGCCGTCGCAGTCAACACCTGCGCCGATGCCGATTGTCGGTATCGAGATTTCGGTGCTGATCCGCTTGGCCAGCGCCGCGGGCACACATTCGAGCACGAGCAGGTCCGCACCGGCGTGTTCGACTGCACGCGCATCGGCCAGCAGTTGCGCGGCCGCATCTTTGCTCCTGCCCTGCACCCGATAACCGCCGAGCTTGTGCACCGATTGCGGCGTCAACCCAAGATGCGCGCAGACTGGAATCGCGCGCTGTGCCAGCGCGTGGATGACATCGAGCACGTAACCGGCGCCTTCGAGCTTGACCATCGCCGCGCCGCCCTCGGCCAGCAATCGGCCCGACGCGAGCAACGTGGACTCTGCGTCGCGAAAACTCAGAAACGGCAGATCGGCAATCAGCAACGCGACGTTCAATCCGCGTGCCACGGCCGCAGTGTGGTAGACCATGTCCTCGACGGAAACCGGCAATGTGCTGGCGCGCCCCTGCACCACCATGCCGAGCGAATCGCCGACCAGCACGGCATCCACACCAGCCGCGTCGCATTGTGCCGCGAAGCTGGCATCGTAGGCGGTGAGCATGACGATCTTGTCGCCGCGCGCCTTCATCTCGTGCAGGTGCGGTACCGTGACGGCGGTGCGGGTGCTGACGGATTTGGCGTTGGTGGACATGACAATCTCGGCTCGCGAATGCCTATTCTGCCACGCGCGTGCGGGCGTCTGCCGTCTCGCCGTCAGCAGCGTCCAGGCGGGCCAGCAGCGCGTCGACGCGCCCGCAACCAGGCACATGCAGTTCTGGCGCAATTTCGGACAACGGCACGAGTACGAAGGCGCGCTCGTGCAGATGCGGATGCGGCAGGTGCAGGCCGGGTTCGTCGACGCGAAGATTGGCGTAGACCAGAATATCCAGATCGAGCACGCGCGGACCCCAACGCGTGATATCGCGCTCGCGCCCGGCAGCGCGCTCGACCGCGAGCAGCGCATCGAGCAGCACACGTGGCGCCAACGCGGTTTCCAGCTGCGCGACGGCATTGACGAATGCAGGCTGGTTGGTGCGACCCCACGGCGCGGTGTCGTACAAGCGCGAGCGCCGCAGCAGGTGCGAATCGGGCAATGTCGACAACGCAAGCAACCCGGCTTCGACCTGCGCATGCGGATCGTTCAGATTGCTGCCGAGGCCGATGTAGACGCTTGCCATCGCTGCTTACTGCGGACCCGTCGCAGTACCGGCGGCGGGTTTGCGTCGCCGCCGCTTGGCTGCGGGCGCAGCGTCGCTCGCAGCAGTGACGCTCGATACAGGCTTGGCATCCAGTTCTGCGGCCAGCACATCATGCGGCAGCGCCTGCGCCTGAGTCCACCAGCGCCCCAGTTCGGCGATTTGCTCGCTTTCGCTCGCGCGCAGCAACAGAAAATCGTACGCGCCGCGAAAGTGCGGATGCGCGAGCAGCCGGAACACGCGCTTTTTCTGACGATCGACAAAACGCGGTTGCAGCATCCAGATATCCTGCATGATCTGGCCGAAGCGGCGCGGAATCGCCACTTGCCGGGCCTGCTCGGCGATGACCTGACAACCGACCCGCTGCCAGGCCAGATTCGGCTCGACCCCGCGCGCGATCTCGCGTTCTGCCTGTGCGCGTACCGCCCCCCACAGCAACACGGCGAACAGGAATGCCGGCGTGACTGACTTGCCCTGCGCGACGCGCGCATCGGTGCCGGCGAGCCCAGCTTCGATCACGGCGCGGAAATCCTCGCCGCCGCGGAATGCCAGCGCGCGGGCGGTCAGCGGAAATACGTCGGCGAGCAATCCGAATTGCTCCAGCGCGCGGAAACTCTTCGCGCCATTGCCAGCGAGGAACATCTTCAAGGTCTCGTCAAACAGGCGCGCCGGCGGTGCGTGCAACAAGCGTTCGCCCAATTCCGCGAACGGCGCACACGCTTCCGGCGCAATGGAAAAATCCAGCTTTGCGGCGAGACGAACCGCACGCAACATGCGCACCGGATCCTCGCGGTAGCGCAGCACCGGATCGCCGATCAGGCGCAGCACGCGGCGCTGCACGTCCTCGAAACCGCCAACGTAATCGCGCACAGAGAAATCCGCGATGTCGTAGTACAGCGCATTTACGCTGAAGTCGCGGCGCAGTGCGTCTTCTTCGATGCTGCCCCAGACGTTGTCGCGCACGATGCGCCCGTCCACCACCTCGCGGTCGCCATCGTTGTCGCCGTCGTCGCCGCTGCCTCGGAACGTGGCGACCTCGATGATCTCGGGGCCGAACACGACATGCGCGAGGCGAAAGCGGCGCCCGATCAGGCGGCAATTGCGGAACAGGCGCCTGACGTCTTCAGGCGTGGCATTGGTAGCAACGTCGAAATCCTTCGGATGGCCGCCGATCAGCAAGTCGCGCACAGCACCTCCGACCAGGTAGGCGGCATAACCGGCTTCGTGCAATCGATACAGTACGCGCAAGGCGGCGCTCGAAATCTGCTTGCGCGAGATGCAATGCGCTTCGCGCGGGATGATGCGCAAGCGCGCCGCGGCGCGATCGGGGTGAGTCGAATCCTGATTCATTCCATTATCTTCGGCTACTGCGCGCAATGCGAAACCGCTATACTTGCGCCCGCTCGGATGGTCCGATCCGCGCTCCCTTCGTCTAGAGGCCTAGGACGGGGCCCTCTCAAGGCCTAAACACGAGTTCGAATCTCGTAGGGAGCGCCAACTTCCCCGCATTATCGCAGACTCCAGCGCATGCCGTTCGTCGTCACTGAAAACTGCATCAAGTGCAAGTACACCGACTGCGTGGACGTATGTCCGGTGGATTGCTTTCACGAAGGTCCTAACTTTCTCGTGATCGATCCGGAAGAATGCATCGATTGCACGTTGTGCGAACCCGAATGCCCGGCCAACGCGATCTTCCCCGAAGACGACGTGCCGGCAGGTCAGGAACAATTCATCGCGCTCAACGCCGAACTGGCGCGCAGTTGGCCAGTGCTGACCGAACGCAAAGACGCGCCACCCGACGCCAAGCAGTGGGACGGCAAAACCGAAAAATTGCCGTTGCTGGAACGCTGAATCAGGCAAGGCGCTCGCGCAGGATTTCCAGAATCCGCTGTGCCGCCGCTTCCGGGCCATTGACTTCCACGCGCGCGCCATCGCCGTCTGCGCTTATCTTGACCGTGAGCGTGCCGCTGACCGGGCCGCTGTCGGCCGGCTTCGACGCACCGCCGCCGAACGGGTGCAGGATGCGCGAATACCAGTGATGCTCGGCGGGCGCGGGCGCAGCCGCCGGCGCCGGCGCAAGCAGACCGGAAACTTCCAGCGTGTAGGTATGTGCAGTGCCGTCGCGCGCACTGATCGTGCCGGCCTGCGCACGCTCCAGCGCCAAGCCCACGCGCTGCCAGGCGTGATCGACATTGTCGGCGATGTGCAGACCGCCACCGCTGAACGTGGCCGCGGGTGGTGCGCTACCGGTCGATGCGCTTTGCGCAGCGCCACCGGAGGAACCAACCGGCGGCACCGCCAGTTCGTCGGACGTCACCGGCGTATCCAGATCCGGCGGCACTTCCAGCGGCTTGGTTTCGCGCGCCTTGGCGTAGTAATTGTCGCGGTGATGGAACAGGCTACAACCGCCGAGCAGGGTCGCCGCGGCAATCAGGGATAACATCAGACGAACGGATAATTTGCGATTCACGGCCAATTCCAGATGATGGATACGAGGGAGCAGTGTCAGGCGGCACCGCTGTGCCGCGGCTGAACCGCGACGGCAAGGCGCAAATCCTCCAGCACGCGCTGCGCCCGATGGTGATGCGAGGTACTCAACGGCAGCAACGGCAAACGCAAATCAGGCGAACCGATGTCGAGCCGATGCAGGCACCATTTTACCGGAATCGGATTCGGTTCGGCGCCGAGCAGAGCGTAAAGTTCGGCAAGCCCGGCATCGAGGGATCCCGCACGCGCAGTGTCGCCGACAAGCGCCGCGTCGCACAACGCGCGCATTCCGGCGGGCGCGACGTTCGCCGCCACCGAAATCACCCCTTCCATGCCGGCCAGCATGGCGCGCGCGCAGCTCGGATCGTCGCCGCTCAAAACCGTGAAATCGGGCGTTTTCAGCGCCACCAATGCGGCTACGCGTGCCGCATCGCCCACCGCTTCCTTGATGCCGGCGATGCGCGCATGGCCGGCAAGGCGGGCCACAGTATCCGGCAACAGGTCGCAACCGGTGCGCGAGGGCACGTTGTAGAGCACCACCGGCAATCCGCCCTCATCGGCAATCGCGGAAAAATGCCGGAACAAGCCTTCCTGCGTCGGTCGCACATAATACGGTGCGACCACCAGGGCGGCGTCTGCGCCAAGCGCCTGCGCACGGAGGGTCGCGGCGATGGTCTTGCGCGTGTTCGCCGTGCCGGTTCCAGCCAGCACCAGCACGCGTCCAGCGGCACGTTCGAGCGCAAAGACCAGCAGGCGATCAAACTCGTCCGCGTCCAGCGCATGCGCCTCGCCGGTGGAACCGGCCACGACCAGTGCCTGCGTGCCGCCAGCCAGCTGGTAGTCGATCAAGGCACTGAATGCATCCAAATCCAACGCGTCACCGCGGAACGGTGTGGCCAGAGCGCAGATGCTGCCCGCGATTTTTTTCAAGACATCACTCGCCAATAACGTGGCGACCGATGTTACTTGCCACCCGGGGAGGCGGCAAGTATTCTCGCTGACAACGCCGGGCTGCACCCGGCCGCCATCCCGACATGCGCAAGATCCCGGAACCATCTGTAGCGACCGAATCCACGCCGCGCCCGGCCGCGAACGAAAACTATCTGCTGATCAACGCATTCGCGCCACTGTCGCAACCACCACTTGGCGCCATCGCCAAACGCATCGCCGATGCCGGCTGCAACATCGCCGAGTCGCGCGTGGCGGCGGTTGGCGGCGAAATCAGCGTGTTGGTGCTCGCGCAGGGGCCGTGGGATGCGATCGCCAAACTCGAATCCGCGCTGACCCGGCTCGAACGCGACGAACCCCTGCGAATGAGTCATTTCCGCACTGGCGCCAAACCAGTGCAGACCAACCTGCTGCCTTATGTGGTGGAAGTCGTGGCCGCAGACAAACCCGGTATACTTTTTCAGATCGCCGAGTTCTTCCAGCAGCACGGCATCAGCGTGGAACAGCTGCAATCGATGCGCTACCGTGCGATGCAAACCGGTGCCGACATGTTTTCCGCGCAGATCACGGTCGGCATTCCTGCGAACACGCATATTGCCGCGCTGCGCGACAATTTTCTCGAGTTCTGCGACGGCCAGAATCTCGACGCCATCATGGACCCGATGAAATATTGATGGTCACGCCCGGCAAAGCCGTTCCCGATCTGCGCGGCCCAAGCACGGCCGGCGAGATCCGCCTGCGCGATCTGCGCGGCCGGCCGGTAGTGGTGTATTTTTATCCGAAGGACAACACTCCGGGTTGCACGCGCGAAGCGCAGGATTTTCGCGATCTGGCCAAATTCTTTGCCCGCCACAAGGCCGTCGTTCTGGGCGTCTCGCGCGATTCGCTCACCGCGCACGAAAAGTTTCGCGCCAAGCACGCACTTTCGTTCGCACTGATTTGCGATGCCGACGAAATCTGGTGCAAGGCATTCGACGTGATCCATGAAAAAACGCTGTACGGCCGCAAGTTCCTTGGCGTAGTGCGCAGCACGTTCTTGATCGACGCCGCCGGCAAACTGCGCGGCGAATGGCGCAACGTCAAGGTTTCCGGCCACGCACAGTCCGTACTCGAGGCGATCGCCGCCGCATGCGCCTGAACCTCCGGCTTGACGCACCCTGCCGCGCACCTGCCACATCGCAACCATTCCTACGCCAACAGGTAATCGCCGCATGACCAAGGGCAAGCGCATCTACGTGCTCGATACCAACGTGCTGATGCACGATCCCACCTCGCTGTTCCGCTTCGAGGAGCACGATGTATTTCTGCCGATGACCGTGCTCGAGGAGCTCGACGCGGCGAAAAAAGGCACCTCGGAAGTCTCGCGCAACGCGCGTCAGGTCAGCCGTTTCATCAACGAACTGATCGAGCGCAACCGCAAGCAGCCCGTCGACCAGGGACTCGAACTGAAATTGCCGCAGGGCCTGCAACTGGACCGCAAGCCGCAGGTCGGGCGCCTGTACTTCCAGACCCGGGACTTCGAAACCAACGGCACTGGCGGCAAAAAACGGCAACTGCCGGACAATCTGATCCTCGCCTCGATTCTTGCCCTGCACGAACACCGCCCCGACGTGCCGGTGGTGCTGGTGTCCAAGGACATCAATCTGCGCATCAAGGCATCGATCTTCGGAGTGCCCGCCGAGGATTACGAAAACGACAAAGCGCTGGACGATTTCAGCCTATTGTTCGCCGGTCATGCCGAACTGCCGAAGGACTTCTGGGATCGTCATCCGGAGCTGCGTTCGTGGTCGGAGCGCGGGCATACGTTCTACGAGATCAAGCGGCGCAAGGACGAGGACTGGAATCCGCACCAGTTCGTGTATCTGCCCGGCGAAAACGACGTCGAACTGCGTGTGCTCGATGTCAACGGCGGCAAGGCGCGTTTGCAGATCGTCGATGATTACCGCAACGGTTCGCACACTGTCTGGGGTATTGCCGCGCGCAACCGCGAGCAGAATTTCGCGCTCAATGCGTTGATGGATCCGGAAGTGGATTTCGTCACCCTGCTCGGCACTGCCGGCACCGGCAAGACCCTGCTGGCGCTCGCCTCGGGTTTGGCGCAGACGATGGACCAGCAGCGTTATCGCGAGATCATCATGACCCGCGCAACGGTTTCGGTCGGCGAGGACATCGGCTTCCTGCCCGGCACTGAAGAAGAAAAAATGACGCCGTGGATGGGCGCGCTGACGGACAATCTCGAAGTGCTGGCCACGCCACAGGAAGGCGGCGGCTGGGGCCGCGCGGCGACCAACGACCTGCTCGCCTCGCGCATCAAAATCCGTTCGCTCAACTTCATGCGCGGGCGTACGTTCCTTAATCGCTACGTCATCATTGACGAGGCGCAGAACCTTTCGCCGAAACAAATGAAGACCCTGCTCACGCGCGCCGGCCCCGGCAGCAAGATGGTGTGCCTGGGCAACGTCGAACAGATCGACACGCCGTATCTGACCGAAACGACGTCAGGTCTCACCTATGCAGTGGATCGCTTCAAGGCATGGCCGCATTCTGCCCATATCACCCTGCGCCGCGGCGAACGCTCGCGCCTGGCCGATTATGCGTCGGAAATGCTGTGATTCAAAAAAGAGTCGTCCACAACATCTGATATTCGATCTGGCCGCCGCCGCCGGTATTGCGCAGGCTATTGCTGGTGGGCAGGCCAAGCACGAATTCGGACGGCGCATACGAGGCGGCCAGGTGCAGACTCGAGGCGGAGCCGAAAGCACGGGCGAAGCCGAACTCCACATTATGCGAAGCCAGATACGGCTGCAGCGCCGACTGCAAAAGTGGCGAGGTCGGCAGCGGTTGTTCGCGTGTCGTGTAATGCAACGACCACATGCCATTGGCTGGATCGCGCCAAGTCCAGCCGGCCGAATACACATCCAGGTTTTGCCACGCGAACGCGGGCGAGATGGAACTGCCCAGCAACACGAGGAAGCGCGTCGGCAGGGCATTACTGGTGAACGGCGCTATGTTGCTGTACATGACGCGTTCGGCACCGACATCGAATTTCAGATCCGGCGAAAGCGCAAAGCCCAAGCCAACGTCCACGCTGCCGGGAATGTCGAAACTGCCGGGTTCCGAATACACGCCGCGGTAGTTGTTGAACGCATCCATGTTCACGCGCGACTGCACGCCCCCCTGCCAACTGACGCGCTCGCTCAGGCGCGTGTTGAAATCCACGCGCAGGCCGGTGCCATAGGATCCCGGGTACCGGTCCGTCGCTTGCGGGACGGCAGAAGAGCCGACATCGCCAGCCAGCGGAACATGGTCCAGACCCAAGCCCAGTCCAGCGAAACGCTGGTAGGCAAAAATCGCGGAGACACTGAGCGCCGAATTGTCGCCCCAGCGTTGTGCATAGGACGGTGCCAGCAGAAAGCGTTGCAAGCCCGGCGTGTAATCGCGCAGCAGGCTCGGTTGATCCGCGGGAACGAACAACGGCGTATCGGCGCCCTTGGTTTGGAGGAACCTCACCGATACCGGCGACACGTTGACCGAACTGCCGATGAAATGCGAAGCGGGCGGGGTCATGCGACCCAGGCCGCGATCGAACAGGCTCGGCGCGACTGGTGCCATGCCGCCGTTGTCGGCCCAGTCGAACCCACGGGTGAGATCGGCCAGTGCATAGTCGCGCCAGGCATCAAGTACACTTCCGGACTGCACAAACGCAGCCTGCGCGGAGATCCACGCATGCGGGGGATCGGCCGCCACGGCAAAAGAAAGCGGGAGCGACAGGATGCACCCGATCGCTCCCGCAAGATTTTTCGCCTTCACTGTTGACCGACGCATAGCCCTGGATGCGTTAGGAGTGGTTGTCTCCAAGGCCAGTTTGGCAAAAATGCCACAAAAGGTCAAGCGTTCCGAACGCCGTAGAATCAATCGATTGATCATGTTCGCTGTGCGGAAAACGACTATTCATACCAAAATGTTGCAAAAACACGACACATAATGCCCGCAAAACCGCCAACAACGTGCGTGCTGAGCATCGCCGGCTCGGATTCGAGCGGCGGCGCGGGCATCGCGGTCGATCTGAAAACCTTCGCCGCATTCGGCGTGCACGGGCTTGCCGCGATCACTGCCGTGACAGCGCAGACCGCACGCGCCGTCGCGGCGATACACTGCATACCCGCCGCACATGTGCAGGCGCAAATCCGCAGCGCGTTCGCCGGCTTTCGCATCGGCGCGGTCAAGATCGGCATGCTGGGATCGACTGCAAACACGCGCGCCGTTGTCCACGCGTTGCGCGAGACCCGCGCGCGCGCGATCGTGCTCGATCCGGTGCTCGCCGCCAGCAGCGGTGCGGCGTTGCTGACGAAATCGGGACTGCGGATTCTGCGCGACGAACTCATCCCGCTGGCGACCGTGATCACGCCGAATCTTCCGGAAGCGGAAATTCTGCTCGGTCGGCACATCGCCGATCCGGCACAGGCGGCAAGAGACCTGCTCGCTCTTGGCGCGCGCGCAGTGCTGCTCAAGGGGGGACATGGCCGCGGCGCGCACGTCTGCGATGTGTTGGCCGATGCACACGGTGTTGCCAAGTTCCGCCATCCGCGCCTGCGCATCCGCGCGCGCGGCACCGGCTGCGCCTTGTCCGCCGCCGTTGCCGCAGCGTTGGCGCGCGGCTTGCCGGTACACCTTGCTGTCGACGCAGCCGAAACATTTCTACAGCACGCCCTCGCTACCAGCTACCGCACAGGCGCGAGTTCAATCCACCTTCTGGGACTGTCTGCGGACACGAATATGTAACGCAAACGCGGTATTATTTGCGGCTCCGGAACTCCAACGGAAGTTTGCAATGCTTCGGAAATCTCCACTACTGGCGCTCGGCCTGTTGGCCGCAACCGTTGCCTGGGCCGACAGCCCGATGATCCCGCAACCGCTGGCGCCGTCGGTACAAGCCCAATCCGGCGCGACCACGTTCAAACCGGTGCCAAAACTGCGCCTGCCCAGCCCGAAGATCACGGCGACGCGCCTGGTGCGCCAAGCCGATGGCAGTCTGCGCATGCAGTGCGACGAAATACCGAATCCACGCGCGCGGATCGCTCTGCCCGCGCGCCCAGTGTCGCCGAACGCGCAGGTGCAGCAATGATCCGGGGGGCATTCCCCGCTTTCGCGTGCGCCGCTGCGATGGTCTTGTTCGGTTCGCCCGTTCGCGCCGATAGTGCTTTGCAATCCGGTGCCTCGGTAACCATACCGGCACTGCCGAAGAATAGTTATCTTTCCAATTATTACATCGATGTTCCCAGCGGCGCGGAACAACTTAAGGTGAGCCTGAATGCCAGCGGCGGCGATGTGGATCTGTTCGTGCGCTTTGGCTCTCCGTTTCCGGCGCAGGACTCAACCGTCAGCTATCCGACGGTGAGCTACGACCTGCTCAACCGCTACGGCCAATATCATTCGGTGAGTTCGACCTCGAACGAATCCGTGCTGATCCTGCCGTCCGACAAGATTCCACTGCAACCAGGGCGCTGGTACATCGCCCTGATCAATGGCGGCAGTTCCACAGCAAACGGCACGCTCACCGCGACGGTGGCGTCCACCACGCCGGTGGGCACGATCACGCTGGATTTCAACAGCGCTTACACAGACCCCAGCGACAAGACCAACGACTGCGACATCACCTACTGGACCGATCCCACGCCGGCGACGCCGATCGGCAACAATAACGGCACCACCCTGGGCCAACAGCGCAAGAATGCGCTCGCCTACGCGACCACCGAATTGGTCACCCAACTGGGCATGCCGGTAACGGTCACGGTGCAAGCCTGCGGCGCGCATCTGGGCGGCGACGACAAATCGGCAACCCTTGCGCACGCGGGAGCAACGTCGTTCTTCTATGACGAGCCGCAGTATCCGTCACCCGCTCTGCCGAAAAAATACACTTGGTACCCATCCACAGCGGCCACGCGCCTGAATGGATCGAGTTTGTGCGGCTTCGCCGGCGGCCCCTGTACCGGATCGAACAACGATGAAATCGCCGCCACGTTCAACATGGATATCGGCACGTCCACAGTGCTCAACGGCGAAAAGTTCTATCTCGGCTTCGACCCGAACCAGAAACCGGCAGGAGAGGTCGACTTCATCAGCATCGCCATGCACGAGATGACGCATGGCCTGGGCTTTCTCGGTCTGGTCAACACTGATACGACCCAAGGGCCGATCGGCGCCAAGGCCGGGATTACCGTCGACACCGCCAGCAATACCGCGTCGATCGAATACTCCAATCTGACCAGCGGTCCGTTCGACGATATCTACGACGATAACGTGGCGATCGTTGCCAACAACACGACCTACACGCCATTCGCCGGCTACGAGGTGAACGGCGCCAACGACGCCGCACGCGCAGCGGCGATGGTGAGCGGGCCAACAGTCAGCCAGGCCGGGGTATATACACCTGGCGTGTACACCGGCATCCGCTGGTCGGATGCTAGCGCCGACAATTCGCCGGTGAACATCCACAACGGTGCCGCGGCACCGGGCAACTTCCCCAGCCTGTATGCGCCCTGCGACAAGACCAAGACCACCACCTGCGCCACCCAGAACGGCTCGACCCTGTCGCACACGGTTCAGAGCGGCGACATGATGAACGCGTACTATTCCAATGCCAATTTGCGCAACATGGGGCTGGCGGTACCGATGCTCGGGCCGATCGGGTGGTCAAACACCACCGCGACAATGCCGACATTCGGGCAACCGATTCCCAGCGCCTGGTACGACCGCACGCATTCGGGCCACGGCTTCGATTTTCAGCTTGCCTACCACGACCCGATCGGTGGCGACGTATACGTTTTAACATTTTATACTTACACGGATAACGGCGTTCCGGAGTGGTACGAAACTTATGGCCCCGTCGTGGACGGTATCTTCCTGCCGACACTGCAAGCCAATGGCGTCACTCTCTACCGCGTCCTCTACTCGTCGCTGGCGCTGGGCAAACTCAATCCGCAACCCGATCCTGACCTGCCCGGCAGCGTGGTCGTGGATTTCAACCAGGCCGCAAATTCCCCGGCCTGTCGCAACGTCGACCGCAGCGACGCCGCCGCGTTCCTCGCCGTCATGTACTGGACCATAGGCAGCGAATCCGGCACCTGGTGCATGGAACCGCTGGTGACACCGTCGTCGCACGCCAGCCCGGACTACAACGGCCTGTGGTTTGCGCCGTCCGACTCCGGTTGGGGTTTCGAATTGCTCGATACCATCGGCTCGCCAGCGCCAACGATCAATATCCTGATGTATCTGCCGCCCGCCACGGGCGCCGATCCCATCTGGGCGCTCGCGTCCGGAAGCCTCGTCAACGGCAGTGTCAGCATGCCCCTGCAGCTGATCAGCAGCGGTTTTTGCCGCAGTTGCCCGCCGCCGCCCGAACAGACCACCACGACCAACGGCACGATCACGCTGAAGCTGAATTCCATTCAAGCTGGCAAACAGCCGGGCGGCACGGCGACGTTCAACATCAGCTATCCGGGCGGTGGCTCGTTCTCGCGCAGCAATATCCCGATCGAGATGTTCTCCGTGCCTACCGGCCAATGAGTCCCGCAACCGTGTCGCAATCGCAAGATCCGATTGCTCGCGCATTCGAACGCGAGTGGTTCTATCCGTACGTTCTGCCGGACGGGCGCAACCTGCCGAGTGCGCATGCCGGACGCGTGGACGCCATTCACACCACGCGCGCGCGCATGCTCGACGCGTGGCTGGCGCGCGAACTGGCCGGGGATCGTCAGCACCTGCGTGCGCTGGATCTGGCCTGTCACCAAGGCTACTACTCCATTCAGCTCGCGCGCGCAGGTTTTGGTCGCGTCGATGCTGTGGATGTGCGCCAGGAACATATTGATGATGTGGATTTGCTCCGGCAAATCTACGCGCTCGACAATTTGCACACGCGACGTGTGGATGTTTTCGATCTCGATGACGCCGCCAGTCACGATCTGGTGTTGCTGTTCGGCCTGCTGTATCACCTGGAAAATCCGGTCGGTGCGTTGCGCCGCGCACGCGCGCTGACGCGGGATGCGTGCCTCATCGAGACGCAAGTGGTGCCGCACCTTTCCGGCATGGTCGACTGGGGCAGCTATGAATACGTACGCCCGCTCAAGGGTTGCTTCGGCATCATCGACGAGCTCGACGAAACCCATGCGCCCGAGGCCAGCGTCACCGGCATTTGCCTTGCACCCAGCACCGAAGGCTTACTTTGGTTGTTGCGCGCGGTCGGCTTCCGTCATGCGCAGGTGCTACCGGTGCCGGACGACGGCTATGAGCAGTTGCGCCACGGCAAGCGGGTGATGGTCGCGGCGCGCGTCTAGCCGGTCCGCGAATACTGCTTTCTGCACAGCCCCGCGCCGCGGGCGTTGTAGTTTTTTGCGCGGCAAAAGTCTATGCTGCGCGGCAACACCTGTAAGCCATGCGTTTCCCCCGAACGGAGGACCCCATGCTGGCGGAAGTCCGCACCAGCAACGACATCCATAGCACCCGCGTCCTGTCGCTGGACTCCAGCGGACGCATCCTCGATTGGATGAGTTGGCAGGATGCGGTATGCCTGTATGTGCGCGACGCCGTTGCGTGGACGCTTGGCGATCCGTGCCTGACCATCCACGGCGGCACCAACCGCGACCGCCGCGTGCAGAGTGTGATCGACCTGCATCCCATCGTCGCCAGTCGCGGACATGCCAAATCCAGCCTGATTGATCCGGCGCCGGCTTTGACCAATGGCGCGCTGTTTGCGCGCGACCGCATGTTGTGTCTTTATTGCGGCGACCACTTCTCGCGCGGTGAGTTGACGCGCGATCACGTGGTGCCGCTGTCGCGTGGCGGCCACGACATCTGGGAGAACGTGGTCAGCGCCTGCATTTCGTGCAATGTACGCAAGGGTTGTCACACGCCGCAACAAGCGGGCATGCCGTTGCTCGCCGTACCGTACCGGCCGAGCTGGGTCGAACATCTGATCCTGTCCAACCGCAATATCCTCGCCGACCAGATGGAATTCCTCGTGCATCATCTGCCCAGGAACCGGCGCTTGGCCACGTAGTGACGCTCCTTTCGTGCATTGTCCGCGCACGCGTTCGGCGCTATGCTGCGCCGCACTAAAACTACAGCCCCGACTTCGATGACTCCTTCACATCCGGAGCAACCGGATCGTACCGGCGCGGGCGCCGTGCCGGTGTCGCCGGCGCTGACCGATACCCTGCTCGCCGCGAAAATGCCGCGCAAGACCATGCTGGTCGACAAGCGCGTCGTGCTGATTTCTGCGATTTCCATCGTCCTCGCCGCTGCCGCGGCGCTGATTGCGCAGGTGCTGAAGGCGCTGATTGGCCTGGTTACCAATTTGAGTTTCTACGGACACTGGTCGATGGCGTTTTCCTCGCCGGCCGGCAATCACCTGGGTCTGTGGGTGATCGCTGTGCCGGCCATTGGCGGCATTCTTGTCGGTGTAATGGCGCGCTGGGGTTCGGCCGCAATTCGCGGCCACGGCATTCCCGAGGCGATGGAACAAGTCTTGCTCAACCAGAGCAAGATCGCACCGCGCATCACGTTTCTCAAACCGATTTCCTCGGCCATCGCGATCGGCACCGGCGGGCCGTTCGGCGCGGAAGGCCCGATCATCGCAACTGGCGGTGCACTCGGTTCGCTGATCGGCCAGATCCTGCGGGTTACAGCGACAGAGCGCAAGATCCTGCTCGCCGCGGGCGCAGCAGCCGGCATGGCGGCGGTTTTTGGATCGCCGGTTTCCGCGGTGATCCTGGCGGTGGAACTGCTGCTGTTCGAATTGCGCCCGCGTTCGCTGATTCCGGTCGCTCTGGCCACGACCACGGCCACCTCCATCCGCTACGGGCTGGTCGGCTCGCAGGCGGTGTTCGCGATGCCAACCGTGGCCATGCCCGGTGGCGGCGCACTCGCATTTTATGTCGGCCTCGGCGCAGTACTCGGTGTCGTCAGCGTCGGCGTGACCTGGCTGGTCTACGCCATCGAGGACGGCTTCGATCACCTGCCCGTGCACTGGATGTGGTGGCCGGCGATTGGCGGACTGGTGGTCGGCATGGTCGGCTATTTCGCGCCGCTCACCCTGGGCGTGGGCTACACCAATATCGAGCAGATCGTGTCCGGCAATTTCACCGCGCAAGCGTTGATGTTCCTGTGCGTCATGAAATTCCTGTCGTGGTCGATCGCGCTCGGCAGCGGCACTTCCGGCGGTACGCTGGCGCCGCTGTTCACCATCGGCGGCGCGTTCGGCGGCGTCGCCGGGTTTGCCGCATTGTCGTTGTTTCCACAGTTGGGTATCGATCCGCGCATCGCCGGCCTCGTTGGCATGGCGGCGATGTTCGCCGGCGCCTCGCGCGCGCTGCTCACCTCGGTCGTGTTCGCGTTCGAGACCACCCTGCAGCCGGCCGGCATCCTGCCCCTGCTCGGCGGCTGCGCGGCGGCGTACCTGGTCTCCAGTCTGAGCATGCGCGACACGATCATGACCGCCAAGATCGCGCGCCGCGGCGTGCGCGTGCCGACCGAATACGCTGCCGATTACCTGGACCAGGTACTGGTACGCGACAGCGCCTCGCACAATCCGATGACACTCAAATCCTCAGCTGAACTGGGCGAGGTTCGCCGCTGGCTGGCTTCAGGCGATCCGCAGGCGCAGTTTCTGGGTTATCCCGTGCTCGACGATGCCGACAATGCGCGCGGCATCATCACGCGGCGCGAACTGCTCGATCCGGCGCACGCCCAGATCGCGCGCATCGGTGATCTGATAACGCGCCCACCCGTGGTGGTGTTCGAGGATCATTCCCTGCGCGAGGCGGCCGATCACATGGTCGAGCACAATGTCGGCAGCGTGATCGTGGTGGCACGCGACGCGCCGAACCGAATCACCGGCGTGCTCACCCGAGGCGATCTGGTCACCGCGCACTCGCGGCGTTTGAAGGAGACCCGCGATGTCGACCGCCATATCCGCATCCGTCAGGAAATCCGCAAGCGCCTGCACCGGCGCACGCCGGACGAGAAACTCTGAAACTGCCCCGCGGCGGTCATTTTGCCGCCGCAATCCTTGCCCAGACTGCCGGTGTGGCCGAAAATACGCGAATGATCGACGCCGAGCGCTACCCGCACCTGTCCCGAATCGGATCGCCCGCCGATCTGAAGCAGCTCGCCGAAGCCGAGTTGCCTGCTGTCGCACACGAGTTGCGCACCTACCTGATCGAATCAGTCGCCAGCGCGGGTGGCCATTTCGGCGCAGGCCTGGGTGTGGTCGAGCTCACCGTCGCGCTGCACTACCTGTACGCCACGCCGGACGATCGCGTGGTGTGGGATGTCGGCCACCAATGCTATCCGCACAAGATTCTCACCGGCCGCCGCGACCGCATCCATACGATCAAGCACAAGGGTGGTCTCGCGCCGTTTCCGCGGCGCGACGAATCCGCGTACGACAGCTTCGGCGTGGGCCATTCGTCCACGTCGATATCCGCCGCGCTCGGCATGGCCATTGCCGCGCAACGCAAAGGCGATGCGCGCAAGATCGTCGCCGTCATCGGCGACGGCGGCCTCACCGGCGGCATGGCGTACGAAGCGCTGCACCACGGCGGCGACCTCGACCCGGACCTGCTGGTGATCCTCAACGACAACCAGATGTCGATCAGCGAGAACGTCGGCGCGCTGCCGAAAATGCTCGCGCGGCTGATGACCAGCCGCACGCTCAACGCGATGCGCGAAGGCACCAAGCGCCGTTTGCGCCGCGACGGATTCCTGTGGCGTTTTCTCAAGCGCTGGGAAGAACACACCAAGGGCATGTTCGTCCCCTCTACCCTGTTCGAGGAATTCAATTTCCACTATTTCGGCCCGATCGACGGCCACGATCTGCCGATGCTGCTCAAATCCCTGCGCACATTGAAAGATCTCAAGGGCCCGCAACTGCTGCACATCATCACCACCAAAGGCAAGGGCTACGCTCCGGCGGAAGCGGCGCAGATCGAATACCACGCGGTCGGCCCGTTCGATCCGGTCAAGGGCGTGGCCAGGAAAACCGCAGGCAAGCAAAGCTACACGGAAGTTTTCGGCGACTGGCTCTGCGACATGGCCGTCGTGGACGAGCGCCTGCTCGCGATCACGCCGGCGATGCGCGAAGGCTCCGGTCTGGTGCGCTATTCGAAGGAATTTCCGCAGCGCTATTTCGATGTCGGCATTGCCGAACAGCACGCAGTGACGCTCGCTGCCGGCATGGCCTGCGAAGGCGCCAAGCCTGTGGTTGCGATCTATTCCACATTTTTGCAGCGTGGCTACGATCAGCTGATTCACGACGTTACCCTGCAGAATCTCGATGTCACCTTTGCGATCGACCGCGGTGGCGTGGTCGGGCCGGATGGCGCCACCCATGCGGGAAGTTTCGACTTGACTTACCTGCGCTGCATTCCGAACCTGGTCGTCGCCGCGCCGGCGGACGAGAACGAGTGCCGGCAACTGCTGACAACCGCGTTCCGCCACACGGGTCCCGCCGCCGTGCGCTATCCGCGCGGCACCGGCCCCGGCGCGAAGATCGAACCTGAATTGAAATCGCTGCCGATCGGCAAGGGCGAATTGCGCCGACGCGGCGCGGGGCTTGCGATACTGGCCTTTGGCGCACCGCTGGCGGCGGCGCTGGAAGTCGGCGCCGAACTCGGCGCGAGCGTGGCGAACATGCGCTTCGTCAAACCTCTTGACGACACGCTCGTGCTGGAACTGGCGCGCACGCACGCGGCGCTGGTGACGGTTGAGGACAACGCCATCGCCGGCGGCGCTGGCAGCGCGGTGGCCGAGTTGCTGGCATCGAACAACCTGCAAGTGTCGCTGCTGCAGCTCGGCCTGCCGGATGCCTTCCTCGAACACGCCAGTCGTGAACAACTGCTCACCGAAGCCGGCATCGACGCGGCCGGGATGCGCGCGGCAATCCTGCAACGCTGGCCGCAGTTGCTGCCGCGGCCTCGCGTGGAAATCAGAAACGCGGTTTGAGTGCGCCGCTCACGCGCTCGCGTCCTTCCAAATCACGTGCGCTGAAAACCTGCGTCAATCCACTTTTTTCCAGCAATTCGCGTACGCCGTAGCCTTGTTCGAACCCGTGTTCGAGCATTAGCCAACCGCCAGCGCGCAGATGTTTTGGTGCGTCGCACACGATGACCCTGATCGCGTCGAGTCCGTCCACTCCTGACGCGAGCGCCGTACGCGGCTCAAAGCGCAAATCGCCCACGCCAAGATGCGCGTCGTTATCGGCAATGTAGGGCGGATTCGATACGACGATGTCGAAGCTGCGTGCACCCAGCGCCGCGCACCAGTCGCTCTGCGCGAGCTCCACGTTGCCAATGCCCAGCCGGTGCGCGTTGGCGCGTGCGACGGCGAGCGCGGCGACGCTGGTATCGGTTGCCAACACACGCGAGCGTGGACGAGCACGCGCGATGGCCAGCGCGATGGCGCCCGAGCCCGTGCCCAGGTCGGCAACTTCCATTGTTGTGTCCTGTGGAATCCGCAGCAGGGCAAGCTCGACCAGCAACTCGGTTTCCGGTCGTGGAATCAGTACGTCCGGCGTCAGCGCGAGATCCAGCGCATGAAACCCGCGGCGCCCGGTGATATAGGCGATCGGCTCGCCCGCGACGCGGCGCGAAACGCAACAACGAAATTGTGCCGCCAGTGCGGGCGCCACGGGCTCGTCACGATGCGCAATGAGCCAGGCGTGATCGGCATGCAACGCGTGCGCGAGCAACAGCCCTGCTTCACGCCGTGCGTCATCCCCTCTGATCGCGCACGCACCTTCCGCCTGTAACTCGCGCACCGTTGCCGTCACGAAGCATCCGTCGGCTTGGTTTCGACCGCTTCCACGCTCGGCACCAGTTTGGGTGTGTTGCGCCAGTAGCCATCCTTCGTCCACGCGGCGAAGCCGTCGCGCAGCCAATCGATCAGCGCATTCGCCAGCCACAACGCCCAGGCCAGCATCAACACTTTGTATACCCACAACGGCACGCTGATCGCACTCGCCTGCGGCAGCGCATCCGTACTGCGGTCGGCGAACCATTGCAGCGACTGCACTGTGGAGCCGTTGCCGGTCACGTGCATGTCGGGCGATCCGAGCAATCCCTGCGGAATGGCCGAGATCAGGCTGGCCAGCGCGAACAAGGTGAGCAGAACCAGTCCGATCTGGCTCAGATTGAACACCGACTCGTTGGCCGACTGCGGACTGCGCCCACGCCAGTCGAACGCGAACAGCCACACAACCACGACGATCAGCGCGCCCCACGAGAACGTAGAGAAGCCCAGTCCCAGCAGCAGCCAGTCGCGGAATTTCAGGCGCGTGCGTCGGCTGCGCGAAAGCGCGTACGCGACGAGGATCATCACGATCAATTCGCCCCAGTACAGCACCGCCGGACCAACCGCAGGGCCCCACGTCGCCAGCAGCCAGCGATCCGCCGGCAGGCCCAGTTGCACAGTCACGTTCGCCGCCGGCAAACCGAGCGCAACTTGCGGCGTACGGGTCACCATGCTCAGTGCCGCGGCGGTACGGAAACGCGCCTCGAAGTTATGCGTGCCGGGCGTCAACGGCAGGGTGAGTTTGCCATCTTGCGCGCGCAGATTCAGCGGCGCGCCGTCCCGGACAACGGACAGCAGTTGCGCGCCCTGCGGCAAGGCGACGACCTGTTCGCCGCCCTGACTTGCGCGCAAAGTCAGGTCCAGCGTATGCGTGGACGCATGCTGGCCGGCTTCGCTGCGCAGGCTCGCCGCATCGACCGCGCGCTGTGCACCGGCCAGCGCCGGCGGCCGCGTGATCGTCACGGTGAGGGCTTCACCGGGCAGCGGATGGAACTCGAAGTTGCGGTAATCGTTGGCGTTTTCGCCAGGCGCCAGATCCGTACTCGGCACGCCAGAAAATTTCATATGCCAGGTCGGGCTGACCACTACACGCCAGACTTCGGCGCGATCGGTCAGCGCCGGCGCGGTGAGCGTCAGTTGCGCAGCCTTGTCCAGATTACTTTCCCAATTTGCGCCGTCGGCACCGTCGGCAATCGCGGCGTCGACGCTGCCATCGCCGACCTTGATGCCCGGCGTCGCGACATGCTCGCCCTTGAGCAAAGGCACATTCACGCTGAAACCGCCGATCTTCGGCGCCAGCCGCTGCACGCTGGTGGAGACATTCCATTCCAATCCCAATGTCAGATTGCGCGTGACCTGCACGTAGGGCGGAAACTGCTGCGCGCCGAACGCCACCTTTGCGCCAGTATCTACGCGCACGCGCGCCAGTGTCAGCGTGTCGGCGAGCAGGCGGTCCTCGCCCAATCCCGATGCTGTCCAGCCCTGTCCTTGAAACAGCACACGCGCGGGCCGGAGCGGAAACGCCAGCGCAACTTTGTCCGCGTCAGCGGCGAACTCGAGCTGCACGCGATGCACGCCGCGCGTCAGTTCCAGCCAGTCGGCCCCGCCCGCATCGCGCGCGAGCGCATCCGTCGCAACTCCATCCACTTGTATACTTTTCAACGCGATGGCATCGCCGCCGCTCGGCAGCGGCAGTGCCACGCGCTCGCCTACATCCGCTTGCAGCATCACGCTCACGCTATCGCCGTTCGCGGTCACTTGCGCCTGCGCCACGCTGGCGCAGGCCGGTGCGCACTTGGGCGCCTGGGTCAAACGCTGGCGCAGTTGCCGCAGTAGTTCATCGGACGGATAGCCTTGTGCCTGCGCGTGCGGCACGAACAACACACCGCCCAGCGCGAACAGGCCGACGCCAAGCCCTGCGCCGCGCGGCAATTTCCAGTCCGGCGCGACGCCTCGGAACAAGCGCACAATCAGGAACGCCAACAGCGCCACCAGCACGATGCGCAACGCCCGCACCAGCCACGGCGGTGCGATCAGCAAGCGCACGCTCTGCGTGGCCAGTACCGGGCCGCTCCAGTTCAGCACTGCTTCGCTGCCCAGACGCCAGTCCGGCATGCCGGCGCCGGTCTGCACTACGGTGGTCTGGCTGTAATGGTCGGTGACTGCCGATCGCGGAATCTGCGAACCGGTCACCATGACCGATGTCAATGCTTCGCTTTTCTGCTTGGCCTGATTCGTCGCACGCCCCAGCATTCTGGATGCCGACGTCGTAGGCATTGACATCGGCGTCGGCGATCCGGCGACTTGCATTGCCGCCGGCGCGAATTCGGTTTGTAGCGGATGCGCGGAATAACTCGCGGATGCCAGTTGCGGATACAGCGCATCGCGCACCTGGGTAGCGATAAACGGCAGCGCTATCAGCACAAGCACAAGCAAGGCCAGCGCACGCAGGCGTTGCGCGGCAAGTTGCAGCCTGCTGGCCGGCAGCGCGCGCGCGATCAGGGCGAGCGCCACCACGACGATCAGCGACCACAAGGGTGAATCCGATTCCTGATAGCCGAGCACAAGATAGGCAACCGCCGCCGCTGCACCGACCCAGCCAAGCAGGCGCCACGCCAGCAGCGCGAGAATCGCGCACACGAATATATCGAGCAGGCTCCAGCCCGCGATCCAGCTTCCACTGGCGCTGTCCGCCCCGGGTGCGGCGAGCAATTTGTATCCGTAAGGAAAATGCAGACGCGCCTGTACGCCGTCCAGGGTCTGGCGCCAACCGGCAACCGGCATGGCCGCAGGTGTGGCAATACGCACATCGGCGGCAAGGTCCACATTCGGCGTGCGCCATTCCACGCCACTCAAATCCGGCTTCGCGCCGCGCGTGATCAGCAGTGGTTCGCCATTGTTGCCGCCCTGCTGCGCATTGCTTGCGGTTGCCTGTTCCAGCGTGTACGGCGCGACTACGTCCAAGCGCCAGCCGTTGACCAGCGTGCCACGCAATTGGTCGCGTGCGTACCAGCCGTCGCCGGCAAAATCCAGCCACGCCTCGCGCTGCAGGCTCAGTCGATTGGCCGCGTCCGGCGCAAGCCCGCGCGAGCGCTGCTCGATGGTCAGGACGGAATCGTTGCCGAGCGCGAACGCGGGCAGGTCCCGCCAATCATTGGGCACGTCCGATTGACGCGGATCGACCTGCACCTTGCTGCTCGCGGCGGTCACGCGCAAATGCGGATCGGCGGCGTAGCTCCAGATCTCCTGCTGCGGCCACGGCGCCGGCGGCAGATGCATGGTCACCGCCGTCAGCGGCTCGAGCGAGCGCGCTTCCAGCGTCAGCGTCGCATTGCCCGGCTGTACCTGTACATGCAATTTACCATCCGCATCCAGCCGCGCCGGCCACGCGCCCTCCAGAGCCATCGGCGCGAAACCGGATGGCAACACCGGCCCAAGCGCGATCTCGCGAGCCTGCCCGGAGACGCCCAGTTGCAGTTGCGTGGTCAACATCGCCGGCACGCCGTCTGTGAGTTGACGAAACACGCGCACATTCAAATGGTCGGCCTGCACAGCCTTTGCCGCGCCGCGGCCAAGTGTAATTTCACCGCCGTCTCGTTGCAGCGGCGCAACCGGTTTGCCATCCACACTAAGCGCGATCAGGCCAATCGTCTCCGGAACAGCCAAGGACTGCGGACGTTCGCGCCACGCAATCATGCCCTTGATCGCATAGCTGCCGGGCGCCAGCCACAACGCCGGTGCGCCGTCGTGCTCGAGTACCGGTTGCGCCTGTGCGTTCACCGTGACCTGCTGCGGCCAATGCTGCGCGTCGCCAGGCAAGACCACCCAGGACGCGGCTTCGACATGCCATTGCACGGAAAAACCCGCACCGTTCGCATTCGCATCCAGACTCAGGCGCCCCGGCCAGGCGCAAACGAAGTCGGTCGACGCATTCGGCGCACGCGTGGCCAGAAACGGGCAAGCGCGATAATCCAGATCGTGCATGACCCAGCCGCGCCAATCCTGCAAGGCCGGGGGAATTTGTCCATCCGCGGCCGGTGGCTGCGCAAATGCACTTGCTGAAAAGAGCCCAACACCGAGCAACAACGCGAATAATCTGGACATGAGCGACTCCGACCCATTGCGTGACGACCGAACCTGCAACGTGTGGGCAGCCGCTGCGGGGTTGTGCAACACGATTCAGCCGACCAGCAGACGCCAGACCTGCTCCAGCGATGCGAGCAAAAATCCACTGAGAAAACTCATATAGCTCCAGCGCAGATAACGATATTTGTGATGCGCCAAGTAGATACCGAGCGAATAGATGTCCGCCGCCCAGGTCGCGTATGGCGAGCCGTCGTGCGCCAGCGCATGACTGATTTCCTGCAGATAGCGCTCGCGTGACAACTCGCCGAAATGTCCGAAGAACAGCAGATTGAAGTCCGGCGGCAACGCGCCGTCGCACAACTTTGGCGGCCGGTACTTGGGCAGCACGGTGAGGATGGCCAGCAACAGGGCCAGCAGGGTGAACCCGCCGAGGATCATCGCCGAAACGCGCAACTGCGGATCGTTCAGACGCCCGAGCGCCAGGGTCAACACGATCGAGGACATCGTGATGATGATGTTGGCCTTGGTATCGGCCATGCCCGACAAGGCCACGTGATGCTGCTGCGCGGTACGCAACAGGTTGTCGGTGGTGCCGCGTTCGGGAATGTCGGCGAACAGCGCATTGGCGCGTTGTTTCGGCGGGTGTTCCATCGGCTTCGCTCCCATCGACATCAGCACGTGCCAGAATAGCCTGCATGATAGGAATAGCGCACCGGCTTGGCAATCGCTTCGCGATCTTCGCTGTGGCGCTGGTGCTGGGCGGCTGCGCGGACGTGTTCTTCGCCGCCGTCGGCAGGCTCGAATACTCGCGTAGCGTGGTAGAGCGCGACCATATCGTGTTCGACGCTGCGCACGGACTTGCGTTGGATGCCTACGCGCCAGTCAACGCGCAGGCCGATCCGGTCGTGGTGTTTTTCTACGGCGGCAGCTGGAGCGAAGGCAAGCGCCACTGGTACCGCTATGTCGGCGATGCGTTGGCGAACCGTGGCGTCATTGTCATCATTCCCGACTACCGCAAATACCCGGACGTGCGCTTTCCCGCGTTCATGCACGACGCCGCCAACGCAGCGCGCTGGGCGCGCGATCATGCCGCGCAGTTCGGCGGCGACCCGCAGCGTGTGTTCGTGATGGGCCATTCGGCTGGCGGCCAGATTGCTGCCCTGCTCGTCTGCGATGCGCGCTATCTCGCTGCGGTTGGCATGCAGCCGCACGATCTGGCCGGCATGATCGGCGTGGCCGGCGCGTACGCGTTCCTGCCCTTCGTCGAGGACGAATCGGAGATCTTCGGCGACGATGCGCGCGGCCGCTACGATTCGCAGCCAATCAATTTCGTCGATGGCAATCAACCACCGCTGCTCCTGCTGCAAGGCGAGGACGACGACGAAGTCCCACCAAGCAACGCGCAGGCCATGGCTGAACGCGAACACGCCATGGGTGGCGTCGCAACACTGAAACTGTATCCGGATGTCGGCCATAACCGCATCCTGCTGGCGCTTGCGCGCGGCCACGAGGCGCATGTGCCGACGCTGGCCGACACGCTGGCGTTCATCGCGCAGATCGACGCAGCGACCGGCGCAGCGGCGGAATCTGCATCGAGAAAGGGGCCTTAATTATCGAAGAAATCGATTGATGTTATGATTTCAATAGTTTTCTGACTATTTGACCCGTTCTCATGAACTTGCGCGATCTGCATTATCTCGTTGCCCTGGCCGAACACCGCCACTTCGGCCGCGCCGCGCAGGCAAGCTTCGTCAGCCAGCCGACTTTGTCCACGCAAATCAAGAAACTCGAGGACGAATTGGGCGTTGCCCTGGTCGAACGCACGTCGCGCAAGGTGCTGCTCACCGAAGTCGGCCGCGAGATCGTGCAACGTGCGCGCGAGGTGCTCAACGAAGTCGACCAGATTCGTGCGATCGCGCGGCGCACGCTGGATCCGGAATCGGGGACTGTGCGCCTGGGTATTTTCCCGACCCTCGGGCCATACCTGTTGCCGCACGTCATCCCACGCATCCGCGCACGCTTTCCGCGCTTGGAATTGTTGCTGGTCGAAGAAAAGACCGAAGGTGTCTTGCACCAGTTACGCGAGGGTCGCCTCGACGCCGGCGTGCTTGCGTTGCCCATCCACGACGATCAACTGCACGCCGAATTCCTGTTCGAGGAACCCTTCCTGCTCGCGGTGCCGGAGAATCATGCGCTGGCACGGCGCAAGTCGCTCAAGCTCGAGGACCTGTCTGACCAGAGTCTGTTGCTACTCGATGACGGCCATTGCCTGCGCGATCAGGCGCTGGAAGTGTGTCAGCTTGCCGGCGCGCTGGAAAAATCCGGTTTTCGCGCGACCAGTCTGGAAACCCTGCGCCAGATGGTGGCAGCAAATGTCGGCATCACCCTGCTGCCTGCGCTCGCAGTACAGCCACCGGTTGCGCATTCGGAGAATGTCCATCTGCTGCAATTTCGGGGCGAGACGCCGAGCCGGCGCATCGCGATGATCTGGCGCAAGAGTTCCGCACTCGCGCCCTTCCTCAAGCAACTCGCGCAGATTCTGCGTGAGCTGCCGCGCAGACTGCTCGATGCACGCACAGCCGCAACACGTGCGCTTCCGACAGCGATGATACAACGATAGACAACATCTATCGTACCGATCGGAATAATCGATTTTGATCTTGGGCGCGCGCGCGGTACGCTGGGCGCGTCGCCCCACATTGGTGGCGCATTTCGCGTTTTCCCTGTCATTGCAAGAGGTGTGTCATGAGCAATCTGAAAGGTTCCAAGACCGAGCAAAGTCTGAAGGACGCATTCGGCGGTGAATCGATGGCCAATCGCCGCTATCTGTATTTCGCTCAGAAGGCCGATGTGGAAGGCTACAACGACGTATCCGCCGTGTTCCGTTCCACCGCCGAAGGCGAAACCGGGCACGCACACGGGCATCTGGAATACCTCGAAGCGTGTGGCGATCCGGCCACTGGTTTGCCCTTCGGCGACACCAAGAACAACCTCAAATCGGCGATCGCCGGCGAAACCCACGAATACACTGACATGTATCCGGGCATGGCCAAGACCGCGCGCGACGAGGGCTTCGGCGAAGTGGCCGACTGGTTCGAGACGCTGGCCAAGGCCGAGCGATCGCACGCCAACCGCTTTACCAAGGCGTTGAACGAACTGGTGTGAGCACAGCTTACCCTCTCCCACTTGCGGGCGAGGGTTAGGCTGCGGGGAATCTTGCGACAAGTTGCCCGCAAGTTTGCCCGTTGCCGTCGCTGCTCCCTCTGCCGTCGCGAGAGAGGCATGAATCGCTCAAGGAACCCGCATGGCCGACGACCGCATCACCGCATCGCGCGAAGGCAGCCTTGACGCGCCGACGCGGCATCCGCTGGACTGGAAAAATCCGCAGTTCTGCGACCAGGCCGCGCTCGAAGCGGAAATGGAACGCGTTTTCCATATCTGCCACGGCTGCCGGCGTTGCGTCAGTCTGTGCCATGCATTCCCGACCCTGTTCGATCTGGTCGACGAATCGAAAACCATGGAAGTCGATGGCGTGGCGAAATCCGACTACGTCAAGGTCGTCGAGCAATGCTATCTGTGCGACCTGTGCTATCAGACCAAGTGCCCGTACGTGCCGCCGCATCCGTGGAATGTGGATTTCCCGCATGTGATGCTGCGCGCCAAGGCAGCGGCGCACCAGCGTGGCGAGACGAAACTCAGCGCGAAGATCCTTTCCTCGACCACCGCAGTAGGTAAATTGTCCACCATTCCGGTCGTGGTCGAAGCGGTGAATGCGCTCAATCGCAATCCGTCCGCGCGCAAGCTGCTGGAAAAAACCCTTGGCGTGGATCGCGAAGCGCGCGTACCCGAGTACGCGCGCAAGACCGCGCGCAAGCGCTTGCAGAATCTTGACGGCAGCGGCGATGCGCACGTTGCCGGCCGCACCCGCGGCAAGGTTGCGATATTCGCGACCTGCTATTGCAACTATTCACAACCGCAGCCGGTGGAGGATCTGGCCGCCGTGCTGCGTCACAACGGCATCGCCGTCAAACTGATCGAGCGCGAAGTCTGCTGCGGCATGCCAAAACTCGAGCTGGGCGATCTGGAAAGTGTGGAAAAGTATAAAATACAGAATATTCCGGTACTGGCCGCGGCCATCCGCGGCGGCTGTGATATCAGCGCTACGATTCCCTCGTGCGTGCTGATGTTCAAGCAGGAACTGCCACTGATGTTCCCGGACGATGCAGACGTACAGCTGGTCAAGCGCCACATCTTCGATCCATTTGAATATCTGTGGCAGCGCCATCAGGCCGGATTGCTGAAATCCGACTTCAAACACGCACTGGGCAAGGTCGCCTATCACGCGCCGTGCCATCAGCGCGTACAGAATATCGGCCCGAAGACGCGCGATGTGCTGGCGCTGGTGCCGGGCACCGAAATCCAGACCATCGAACGCTGCTCGGGCCACGACGGCACCTACGGCGTCAAGAAAGAGACCTATGCGCTCTCACGCAAGCTCGCCAAACCGGTGGAGGCGCGCGTGGAACAGATGGCGCCAGCGCACTTCGCCAGCGATTGCCCGATGGCCGCCAGCCATATTGCGCACGGGTTGCACGACAAGCCGCACGCGGAAAGCCCAATTGGCCTGCTGCGGCAGGCATATGGAATCTGAAATGCAACAACTTGCACAAAGCGACTTGTATACTCTGGAAACCTACGCCCGCGAACGCGCCGACTTCCGCACGTGCGTGCTTGCGCACAAGCAGGCGCGCAAGGTGCACGTCGGGCCGCATCTGACTTTGTTGTTCGAAGATCGCCTGACTGTGCAATATCAGGTGCAGGAAATGCTGCGCATCGAACGCATCTTCGAAGCCGCAGCGATTCAGGACGAACTCGATGCCTACAATCCGTTGATCCCCGACGGCGCCAATCTCAAGGCTACGATGCTGATCGAATACGAGGACCCGGCCGAGCGTGCACTCAAGCTGGTGGAACTGCACGGCATCGAGAATCGCATTGCATTGTGCATCGGCGACTTGTCACCGGTCACCGCCATCGCCGACGAAGATCTGGAACGCAGCACCGACAACAAGACTTCGGCGGTGCACTTCCTGCGTTTTGAGCTGAGTCCGGCGCAGGTTGCTGCGTTCAAGCGTGGCGTCGAAATCGTCATCGCGGTCGATCATCCGGCTTACACGCACCGCGCTGTGCTCGACGTCGTCGCGCGCAAGGCATTGGCGGACGATCTGGATTGAACGCGCGCGTTCTGGCGCTCGCCGGCGCAGCGCTGATCGCGCTCGCATTCTGGCAGCACGCGCATCACCCCGTCACACACGCAGCGGGGGAACTGGTTACTGATGCACCACTGCAACAACCACTGCACGCGCCGCCCGAGTCGCTGCATAAAAACGGTTACACCATCAAACCGCTGGCGCAATTCGCGCTGTCCGCACGCGTGCTGTCGCGCGCCAATTATCGTTGGGACCGCGAAGCGCAGCTTGCACAGGTGGATCTCGCCCTCGGCTGGGGCCGCATGTCCGACAGTTCAGTACTGGAAAAAATCGACATCTCCCAGTCCGGACGATTCTATTTCTGGCATGTGGATGAATTCCCGATTCCGGAGAGCGAGATCATCCAATCCAGCGCGAACATGCATCTGATTCCGGCCGATGGCGAAGTCGAACGAGTCATCGCGCGCACTCGCGTCGGCGACGTCATCACATTCGATGGTTACCTGGTCGAGGCCGACGGCGCGGATGGTTACCGTTGGGTCAGTTCACTCACCCGCAGCGACACCGGTGCAGGCGCATGCGAGCTGGTCTGGGTCGAGCATTTCGACATCGCACCACGCTGACAGGATGCTATTGGCCTCACAAAAAAAGGTGCGAGTGGCAGCATCGTGCCCAAACCCGACATCATTGGGAACGCTGGGCTGATCAGGCGCCGTATTTGAACGACAGGAGAACCCGCGCTCGATAGGCGACGACCTTGCCGCCCTCGATCTTCATGTCGAGTTTGCTGATTTCGGCGACGCGCAGATCACGCAGCGACCTGGCCGCGGCGTCCACCGCGTTCTTCGCTGCAGCCTCCCAGGAAATCGAACTGGTGCCGATGATTTCGGTGACACGGTAAACGCCAGACTCAGTGTTTTTTGTTTTCTTGGCCATTTTCTCTCTCCTCTCGTTGAGAAGCGCAGGAATCGTTCCTGCCGCCTCGGAAATCGCCACTCATGTGGGATTCACGGTTTCGGTGTCTTGCTAGCGCAGCGCGAAACGACTCTAGTCCCACGCCTCTGGTTAGTGCAAGTTTCCAGTCCGATTTGAGCGGACTTTCCGGAGCAACCGCTTCTGGCCGGTCCGCGACAAATGAGCAAAAAGGGCGGGGGCGACCCAGCCGGTCTGTCGCCCCCGTTTGCTATCGAGGAACTGTCGCCAATTGCGATCCGGCCTATTTTTTTCTCTTGCCTCGTTTACCGCCCCGGAGGGCATTGGCGACGTCAAAGCGTTGTTGCGCTTCGCGTTTGCCGATACCGCGTATGCCGATGATTTCGGCTACCTGTTCTTTTCGGGGCGTAGTCTTCTTGGTTTCCCAGTTGTAGACCGATTGCTCGCTGACGCCGAGCAGAACGGCGAGCTGCGATGCGGACAGTCCCAGCCGCGCGCGCAGCGAACGCAGTCCCTTGGCCACGAACCTGACGGGCCTATTGGGGAGCGTCGGAGATTGACTGTCGATCGGGATCTTCGTCCGCTTCTCCAACAACGCCGATTTTCTCTGCAGCGTCGCCACCTGCCGCTTCAGCGCAGCGATATCGTGTCGATAAGCAGCCGACACCTTCTTTACACCTGCTACCTCCCTGCGAACTTCTCGTCTACAAAGTCGCGAAATCTCCGTCTTCAGAAGCGCGCCGATATTGGGCATATTCGTCGACCCCAATCAGGACGCTGCGTCTTTGAGCTTTTTCAGCGGACGCACTTTCACTCTGACTGAAGCCGGTTTGGCCGAGAACCATTGCTCCTGCTTGGTAAACGGGTTGATACCCTTGCGCTTGGGCTTGGCCGGAATGCTGGCCACCGTGATCTTCAGCAGGCCGGGCAGGATAAACGTGCGTGCGCCGTTTTTGCTGACCGAGCCGATCACTGCTCCTTCGAGTCCGGCGAGTACGGCGCGAACATCTTTGGCCATCACGCCACACGTGTCCGTGATGTAATCAACCAGTCCGGATTTCCCCAGGACTTGCTTGATCGGCTTGTTTGCAGCCGGCTTTGAGGCGCGTTTCGGCGCTGCTTTCTTTGCAGCCTTTTTGCTAGCCATTTCTTTTTCTCCGTTGGTTAGAACACAGGCATTACGATGAACCACGCCGCCGCGCAGATGTGCGACACATGGGGTGCAACGCCAGGCAGTATACGTCGTCCGGACGTAACCGCGCTTTCGACCTGCTGCGGCCGTTCGCGAGGGCAGCTTTCCGGAGGTCTTTTGCCGACCGTGTCAGTGCCTCTGGGTATACTTCACCTCTTGAGTCTCAATCCGGAGCCCGTCGATGAGAGCCGTTCGCGTCTTTGCAGCAACGATGATCCTGACCTTGGTTGGTTGCGGTTCCAGTCCACGTAAAACCGATTCTGTTGCGTCGCGGTCCGAGGTGTGCAGGGCGACCAATGATCAAGAAATTGCCACGCTGTTCGATCGATGGAACTCATCCCTTCAGACAGGCGACGCGCACAAGGTGGTTGCCAATTACGCCGCGAGATCCATCCTTCTACCCACAGTGTCGAACAAGCCCCGGTTGACTGCCGCCGAAAAAGAGGATTATTTTGAGCACTTCCTCGAAAAGAAACCGCGCGGGAAGATTGACTTCAGATTCATCGAGATTGGCTGCAATTCCGCCATCGATGCCGGGCTGTACACTTTTACCTTTGGGGAAACCGGGACCAAGGTGGCAGCTCGCTACACGTTCACATACACGTGGGACGGAAAACAGTGGCTAATCACGAGCCATCATTCGTCTGCGATGCCCGAAAAAGAGTAACAGCACGAAATTCTCACCGAGCGCTGCTGGCGATGTCGGCTTCTGGCCGAGAGCAGTTTGCGGTCGAATGCGCAACGGGATGGAGTCATCCTGCCCAGCAAGCTGATCACCAATGACCGAGACGATGGATCACGATGGCCGATTCCCACACCAAGCCGGCAAACGCCGCTACACGAATCCATCACGCAGTTGAGCGACCTGTATGCGCTACAGGTTCACATCGCACAATCGGAGGCGTCTCAGCATCGTACCGAGCGCCGAACTTAAGGCGGACAAGGCATTGCGCCATTCCCCGCCGCAGGCCGACACTTCGCAGCCGCCGCACCAATTTGCGCGCGTGCCGTCCCGGCCGTGCCCAGATCGAGCGCGGTTACGGAAAACGCGCGCGCATAGGTCTGGCCTTCGAACAAGGCCTTGAACTGCCAGGTTCCCGCTGGTGCATCCGCTGGTAATTGATATTGCCAGTCCCACGCTGTGCCCGAATAGAACGGCAGCGGTTCGTTCTGGCTGGCCAAATCGAAATCCCACTGCGCGAATACGCTGCCATCCGGGCGCAGGATGCTGAAATTCGTGATCTCGCCGTTGCGCTGGTCGCGATAGGACGCGAAAACCCACAGCGTGTCGCCGGGCACGAACATGCTTTTGTAGTTGGGTACGTCGTCGACATTCTTGCCACCGACAACACCGCATGCGATCTGGTCGGGTTCGGCCGAATGCGTGCTCAGCGTGTCGATGTGCGGATCTTCATACGGCTGGAAAACGATCCAGCGATCCGGCGCGGCATTGCACTGGCCATGGCGCGGATCAACCACGGCGCCATTGGCGTCACGCAACTCGAAATGCAGATGCGGTCCGCTGGATGATCCGGAACTGCCAACCAGCCCAAGGTAATCGCCGGTGGCCACGCGTGCGCCGATCGGCAGCGTCGTGACCGAGCCGGAGCGCATGTGCAGATAGATCGCGCTCAGGCCATCGTCCTGCAAGACGCGCACGAAATTCGGAGCGGTGCTGCTGCCGATATCGCAATCTCGATCGAAGTTGCCATCGGCCTTGTCGGCGATAACGCCGGGCGCGGCGGACACGATCTGCACCTGCCCCTGATCCATCATCAACCACGCAAACGGCCACAGAAAATAATCGGTGCCTGCATGGTTGTAACCGTTGACCAGATCGTAGGTGCGGGTGCCGCACGTGTAATCCTGCACAAATCCCGGATAGCGCGGATCGTGATCGACGAAATACTTGGTGCCGTGGTAGTCGAACTGATCGAAACCGGGAATCGGTTGCAGCGGCCAGGCCAAGTCGGCGGTTGGTGCCTGCGCTTGCTCCATCGCCATCACGCCGACGCCGCGCAAGCGACGGACATTTTCCGTCGCGACACGCTGTTCGCGCTGCTGCCATTGCGCCAATGGCGCGTCGGCGAAATCGTCTGTACCGACTAGCTGCCCGCCAGCCGGCGCCTGCGCGGCCACGAGAGATGGCAGCAGGCACCCGCTCAACACCGGCACCGCCAGTAAAATCAAGGCTGCGCGCATGCGCGCAAATTACGCCGCCAACGAGTCTGCGACAAGTGCCGCGCGTTGCAGTCCCGCATCCAGATTGGCGAGCAAGTCGTCGATCGCTTCGATGCCGATCGACAGTCGCAGCAAGCCGTCGCCGATGCCGGCGCGACGGCGCGCGGTGGCATCCATGCTCGCATGTGTCATCGTCGCCGGATGCGCGATCAAGCTTTCCACGCCGCCAAGCGATTCGGCCAAGGTGAAGTCTTCCAATCCGTCGACAAACGCGGCCGCCGCGGGTTCACCACCAGCCAACTCGAAGCTGAGCATCGCGCCAAAACCGCGCTGCTGCCGGCGCGCCAGCGCATGCTGCGGATGATCGGCCAAACCAGGATAGAAGACCTTTTCCGTTGCCGGATGTGCGCATAGACGCTCGGCAATCGCAGCCGCGTTTTCCTGATGCACCGCCAGCCGCGGGCCAAGCGTGCGCAGGCCACGCAAGGTCAGATAACTGTCGAACGGCGCGCCGGCCAGGCCCAGGCAATTGCACCACCACGCCAGTTCCTCGCCAACCGCAGCATCCTTCCACACTACCGCGCCGCCAACCACGTCGGAATGGCCATTGAGATATTTTGTCGTCGAATGCACGGCCAGGTCCGCGCCGAGTGCGAGCGGCTGCTGCAGTGCCGGCGACAAAAACGTGTTGTCGACCGCGACGCGTGCACCAACGGCGTGCGCCAGCGCGCAAGCCGCGGCGATGTCGGTAATGCGCAACAGCGGATTGCTCGGCGTCTCGATCCACACCAACTTCGGGCGGTGTACCAGTGCCGCGGTCAGCACCGCCGCATCGGAAAAATCCACGAATTCAACCTGGTACAGGCCGCGCTCGGCCTGCGCCGTGAACAACCGGTAGCTGCCGCCGTAACAATCGTGTGGCGCGATCAACAGATCGCCGGGTTTCAATTGAGCCGTCAGCAGCGTGATCGCGGCCATGCCCGACGCAGTGACCACGCCGCCGGCACCGCCTTCCAGTTCGGCCAACACGTCAGCGAGCGTATCGCGCGTGGGATTGCCCGAACGCGTGTAGTCGTAGCGGCGCTTTTGCCTGAATCCGGCAAAACTGTAATTGGCGGACAGGTACAGCGGCGGCATGACCGCGCCATGGCTGGTATCGGCATCGACTCCTGCGCGTGCAGCGATAGTCGCAGCGCGGCGGCTCATGCTTTCTGTTTGCCTTGGTGGTACGCGCTCATCGCTCTGCCTGCCTGAATGCAGCGCGAATCCTAACTACATATATTACAGACGTCAAGACATTTAGACGTCTATATTTTTGTCATCAATAACGTAACAGGGCGAACAGATTCGCGCCATCCGGCCAGCGCGTACGGGCGTTGAGAAATCCGAGCTCGATCACTACCGCTGCAGCGAGTAGGTCGGCGCAAAGCCGTTCGACAAGGGAGCGCGCGGCAAGCAAGGTGCCGCCGGTTGCAACCACGTCGTCCACCAGCAAGGTGCGCGCGCCTGGCATCAGCGCGTCGGCGTGGATTTCCAGGCGATCGTTGCCGTATTCCAGCGCGTAATCCGCGCCGAGCGTGCGTGCCGGCAACTTGCCAGGTTTACGGATCGGCACGAAACCGGCGCCGAGCTCGCGCGCCAGCGCGGCACCGAAGATGAATCCGCGCGACTCGATGCCACAAACTACGTCAATGTCGGCAGAGCGAAAAGGCGCGGCCAAGCGCGCCACGCACACGCGCAGCGCTTCGGCATCGGCCAGCAGCGGGGTGATATCCTTGAATATGACGCCTGGCTTGGGAAAATCCGGCACGTCACGGATATGGGCAGCAAGATCCATCAGGCCGGCTCCGCGACAGGGGCAGCGCGACCACGCAGTGAACCGACGAAAATACCGAGCAGCGCCAGTGCCAGACCAATCCAGTCCAAGCGGGAGGTCGGGCGCGCAAACAGGATTACGTCGAGCACAAATGACAGCGCAGGCTGCTGCAGCAACAGCAATCCGACCAGCGAGGCCGGGAGTTGTGGCATTGCGCTGGCAATCAACACCCAACCCAACACCTGCCCGAACAGTCCCAAGCCCAGCAGCGCCGCCCAGGTTTGCGCATCCGGAATGACATAACTGCCGCCCTCCAATTGCACAGCGACAGCGAGCATGAGCGCACAGATCAGGCTGTTCAGGCACAACGCACGCATCGGCGTCAATTGCGGACGCGCGAGCTGTGCACGGCGCAAGCTAAGCAGATAAACCGCGTAGGCGACTCCGGTGGACAATCCAAGCATCACGCCGAGGCGGAATCGCGGCGTGAACGAGGACCAGTCCACACCGACCAGCAACCACAAACCGGCCAATGCGACCAACAAGCCGAACACAAAGCGCGGGCCGAGGCGCTCGCGGAAAAACAGCACGCCGGCAAAAGCCATGATGAATACCTGGAAGTTGGCAACCAGAGTCGCAAGTCCCGGGCCGATGTATTCGATGCTGCGATGCCAGATGAACAAATCCGCGCCGAACGCAAACGCCGGCAGCACCAGCCAAGCGGCATCGCGCCAGCCGATGCCCTGCCACTGCCGGCGCAGGACAAGCAAGACCAGCAGCATCAGCCCACCGAACAGCATGCGATAAAACGCCGATTCGGTCGGCCCGACATGCGCCCAGCGAACGAAGATGCTGGTGGTGCTGATCAGTGCCGCACCTGCGGTCATGCGCCAGAGCGCGCCACGCGGGACCGCCGTGGTCACGCCGTCTGCTCGTGCAGCGGCGCCAGCGGCTCGTTCGCGGTTTCGTCGATCCATTCTCGCAGCGCCGGCAAGGCCAAGATTGAATCGACATACGCGCGTTCGAGTGGATCCAGCACCACGTCGTAGCTGACGAAGCGCAGCGCGACCGGCGCGTACATCGCATCGGCAATGCCGAATGCGCCGAACAGGAATGGGCCACCTTGCCCGAAGCGCTCACGCGCCTCGTGCCAAATCGCCTTGACCCGCGCAATGTCGCGTTGCGCGTCGGCGCTGGCTGGATGATTGCGCACATGCTTGCGGCAATTCATCGGCAGTTCGTTACGCAGGGCGGCAAAGCCGCAGTGCATTTCCGCGCCGATCGAACGCGCCAGCGCCCGCGCGGCGGTATCCACAGGCCAGCCGCGACCACCTAGCCAGCGTTCGTTCACGTATTCGGCGATCGCCAGCGAATCCCACACGCGGACGTCGCCGTCGTGCAGCACCGGCACGCGGCCGGTTGGCGAATACTCGTAGATGCGTGCGTAAAACTCGGGCACATCCAGCGGCAATTTGATCTCGTCGAACTCCACACCGAACTGGCGCAGCAGCAGCCACGGACGCAGCGACCATGAGGAATAATTCTTGCTGCCGATGACAAGAACCGGATTCGTGGACATGTGGACTTCTATGCCGGTTGCGGAAGCCAACCGCCAGCATCCGGGGCGGCACGCTGTTCGGCCAATTCCGCGTCGACCGCTTCAGCGATCGCACGCGCGCGCGGCCATTCGATTGTCGGCACCATCACGTGGACCAAGGCCAGCGGCGGCAACTCACCGATCGCACCGGTCAGGTATTGGCCGCCGACAAATGCGGGAATGCCTTCGGCTTCCAGCGCATTCTTGACCAAATTCGCATCGATGATGTTTTCGGCCCGGTAGACGATACGCACGCGTGACTCCATTGCAGTGCATGCCACGCTACCGCATCGCCCCGTCGGCGTAAAGCCGTTAGAATCGGCGCTCCCATCCTTCACGCCGCGCCATGACCGACGCCCCTGCCACCAGTCACAATTTCATCCGCCAGATCGTGCTCGACGAGCGCGCCGCGAACAAGCATGACGGCCGCGTCGCCACGCGCTTTCCGCCCGAGCCCAACGGTTACCTGCATCTGGGCCACGCCAAGTCGATCTGCCTGAATTTCGGCATCGCACGCGAGTTTGACGGCACCTGCAATCTGCGTTTCGACGACACCAATCCGGGCAAGGAGGATGTGGAATACGTCGAAGCGATCAAGGCCGACGTGCGCTGGCTTGGTTTCGACTGGAGCGAACTGCGCCACGCCTCGGATTATTTCGAAGTGTTCTACCGCTGCGCGGAAAAACTCATTCGCGACGGCAAGACCTACGTGTGCGATCTTTCCGCCGATGAAGTGCGCGAATACCGCGGCACGCTGACCGAACCCGGCCGCAATTCTCCGTTTCGCGATCGCGGCGTCACCGAAAACCTCGGCCTGTTCCGGCGCATGCGTGCGGGCGACTACGCCGACGGCGCCAAGACCCTGCGCGCGAAAATCGATATGGCCAGCGGCAATATCAACCTGCGCGATCCGGCGCTGTATCGCATCCGCAACGTGCCGCACCAGAACACCGGCGATGCCTGGCCAATCTACCCGATGTACGACTACGCGCACTGCATTTCCGATGCCGTCGAAGGCATCACGCACTCGCTGTGCACCCTGGAATTCGAGGATCACCGGCCGCTGTACGACTGGTGTCTGGCGCAGATTGACCTGCCAAAGCATCCGGAGCTGGTACAGCCGCTGCTCGACGCTGGCTTGAAAACCGCAGTGAGCACACCGCGCCAGATCGAATTCGCGCGCGGCAATCTCGACTACACCGTGATGAGCAAGCGCAAGCTGATGGAGCTGGTGCGCGACGGGCTGGTCGACGGCTGGGACGATCCGCGCATGCCGACGCTGTCCGGCGTGCGTCGACGAGGTTTTCCACCGGCCGCGATTCGCACCTTCTGGGAACGCGCCGGCGTGACCAAGCAGAATTCGACGATCGAGTTTGGCGTACTCGAAGGCCGCGTGCGCGAGGTACTCGACGCGAGCGCACCGCGCCGCATGGCCGTGCTCGACCCGTTGAAACTCGTCATCATGAACCTGCCGGAGAGTCACGCCGAAACATTGACGTTCCCGAATCATCCAAAAAATGAAACGTTTGGTACGCGCGAAGTGGCGTTCGCGCGCGAGCTGTGGATCGAGCGCGACGATTTCATGGAAGTGCCGCCGAAAGGTTTCCATCGTCTCGTGCCCGGCGGCGAAGTGCGCCTGCGCGGCGTCGGCATCGTCAAATGCAACGGCGTGATCAAGGATGCCAATGGCAATGTCACTCAAGTGCAGTGCACGCTGGATGCCGACACTCGCCACGGCATGCCCGGCGCCGAGCGCAAGGTCAAGGGCACGATCCACTGGCTCAGCGTGGCTCACGCCGTTGCAGCTGAAGTGCGCCTGTACGATCGCCTGTTCAACATCGCCAATCCGGACGACGATACGGATGGGAAAACCTATCGCGATCATCTGAATCCGGATTCTCGCCGCGTCGTGCGTGGCTTCATCGAGGTCACGCTCGTGGACGTCGCGCCGGAAACCGTTGTGCAATTCGAGCGCCTCGGCTATTTCGTCGCCGACCGCCCCGATCACACGCCTGGCAACCCGGTGTTCAACCGCACGGTGACGCTGCGCGATTCGTGGGCGAAGGTCTCGAAATAATGCTCCCCGCCCAACTGCATTTGACGCTGCCCTTGTGGCTGCGCGAAGGTATCGATGAAACCCGCGTGTATGTGGACGACGAAGCGCGCATGCGGCTCGCAATCGAACTGGCGCGCGGCAACGTCGAAAACCGCGGCGGCGGACCGTTCGGCGCAGCCGTGTTCACCGGCGAAGGCCGACTGGTGTCGGTGGGTGTCAACCGGGTGGTGCCGCAAAATTGTTCCGTCGCCCACGCGGAAATGATGGCGTACATGCTGGCGCAACAACGCCTGCAACGCTTTCGTCTCAACGAAGGCGGCGGGCGCTTCATCCTCGCCACCAGCGCACAACCGTGCTGCCAATGCTACGGCGCGACCGTGTGGGCCGGAATCAACGAATTGCTGATCGGTGCGCGCGCCGATGATGTCGAGGAACTCACCGAATTCGACGAAGGGCCATTGCCCGCCGACTGGATCGGCGAACTCGAAAAGCGCGGGGTGCGCGTCAAACGCGACATCCTGCGCGATGAAGCCCGGCAGGTATTCGTGCGCTATCGGGAATTGGACGGCGCGGCGTATTGACCGACAAGGAATCTGCATGCAACGCCCCGCAAAACCCAAACACAAAAAAGGCTCCCTCGCCTGCGTCGGCATCGGCATCACGCTCGGCTCGCATCTGTCACCACTGGCACGCAGTTACATCGAGCAAGCCGAGGTCGTGTTCATGGCGGTGTCCGACGGCATCGTGGAGAAGTGGCTGGAGTCAATGAACTCCGATGTGCGCAGCCTGCAACCGCTGTACGCCGAGGGCAAATCGCGGATGAAGACTTACCGCGAAATGGTCCATGCCATGCTCACGCAAGTGCGTGGTGGCAAGAAGGTGTGCGCCGCGTTTTACGGCCATCCCGGAGTGTTCGCGTGGTCGCCGCACGAGGCGATCCGGATCGCGCGCAAGGAAGGTTACGTCGCGCTGATGGAACCGGGCATTTCGGCCGAGGATTGTCTTTACGCAGACCTTGGCATCGACCCCGGCAGTGTCGGCTGTCAGCACTACGAAGCCAGCCAGTTGCTGTATTACCAACGCCGCATCGATCCAAGTGCGTACTTGGTGCTCTGGCAAGTCGGCGCGGTGGGCGATCAGGCCAAGGCACGGGTTGTCACCGACAACGCCTATCGGCAATTGCTGGTGGATCGGCTGGCGCAGGATTATCCCCTCAACCACAAGATCATTATTTACCGCGCTGCAACCTTGCCGATTCATCAGCCGCGCATCGGGCGCATCGCGCTCGGCAAACTGGTAATGGCACGTATTGAGGTGCCGGATACCGTAGTGATTCCGCCCGCGCAAAAACTTGCGCCAGCCACAAAAATGCTGCGCCGACTGGCAAAGCTGGATCGGGCGCGGGCGTAAGGCCACGACGCTTTTGCGCCATTGGGCATTGCCCTGCGTTGGGCTTTAGGTGCAATATCGCCGTGCGAATCCCACCGCCGCGCCATTGAACGCACGGTAACGCGACTCGCGCACTTCAACCAACAAGATAGGGGTTGTCATGTCGAATATCATCGGGTTTCTGGAAAATGCCGGACGCAACGCCGCAATGCGCCACGCCAGCCGGGCACAGTTGCTGCGCGCCCTGCAGGGCGAGGGAATCGAGCCAGTCGCACAAACCGCATTGCTGCAGCCACAGCGTTCGCGGCTCGATGCGCTGCTCGCTGCGCGCGAAACCATGTACTGCGCCAATGAATCCATAACGCCACCAAAGAAAAAGCCCGCCAAGAAACCTGCCAAGAAAGCACCGGCCAAAAAGCCCGCCAAGAAGGCACCGGCCAAGCGCAAGCGGTAAGCACTTGCGCCGTCCCATACGGCCATGTCAACAGCAGTGATCCCGCGCCCGGCACGACTTGCCGGGCGCATTCTGGTGGCCGCGCTTTTGCTACTCGGCGCGCCAGGTGTCGCGTCGGCCGAAGATACCGACCGGGTTCTGCAGCGCGCGGACCAGATCAAGTACACGCACAATGACGAGTTTCTGACTCTGCTCAAGCAATTGGATACGCAGGTTGGCAGCTTGACGCCGCTGCAGCACGATTGGGTCGATTATTTCCATGCCTGGCAACTGGGATATAGTGGCCAATACCCGCAGGCACTGGCAGCGTTCCAGACCCTGCTTGCTCACACGCAGGACCAGAATATTCGCGCACGTTCGCGTATAAGCCTGATCTACGACCAGGTCAACAGTGCCCACTTTGAAGACGCCTACAACAGCATCAGCGTGCTTCTGGATGCCCTGCCGCGAATCCAAGATCGCAACACGCACTTTCTGATTTTGACTACAGCCACCTATCTATACAGCAGCGCCGGGCAAAACGATCTGGCCTTGAATTACGTCGATCAGACGCTTGCCTACAACAGTGACGATCGATCGATCTGCCTTACTCTCGGGTCTGAACTCGATATCCTGTACGCCAGCGGCAAACTGCGCGTCGATAACCCGCAAATACGGCAAGGCATCGACACCTGCGAACGCATAGGCGACCTGCTGTACGCAAACGAAATCCGCATCGACGTGGCACTGCTTCAGGTCGATCAGGGGCACGCGGCCGACGCCGTGAAGATGCTCAAAGCCCACGATACGGAAGTGCTGGCGACACGCTCTTCAACCACGATATCCGAGTTTCGTTCCGCGCTGGCGCGCAGCTACTTCGCGACGGGCGATTTCGACCACGCCAGCGCGACAGCAAAAAGCGCTATCGACTACGCCAACACGCAGGTCAATGCACGATCGGTGGCTGCTGCCTACAAGGTGCTGTACGAAATCGCCAAACGCCAAGATGATTACCAGAATGCGCTGGCGTATTACGAAAAATACGCTGCCGCCGACAGAGGTTATCTGAACGACACCTCGGCGCGCACGCTGGCCTATCAGATGGTGCATCAGCAGGTGCTCGACAAGAAGCACCAGATCGACGCGCTGCGCGAACAAAACAAGGTGCTACAGTTGCAACAGCAGGTCAACGCCAAATCCACCGAAACGCGGCGTCTGTACATCTTGCTGCTGCTCGCCGGTCTGACCATTGTCGTCGGCTGGGCGTATCGCACCAAACGTTCGCAGATCAAGTTCCAGAGGCTGGCGCGTCGCGATGGCTTGACCGGTATCAGCAATCGCCAGCATTTTTTCGAATCTGCGCAGGACGCGCTGCGCTACTGCGCCAAAAATGCGCGCGAGGCCAGCGTAGTGGCGATGGATCTGGATCATTTCAAGTCGATCAACGACATGCACGGTCATGCCGCCGGCGACGCCGTGCTCAAGCGCGCGGTCGCGGTCTGTCAGGCGCAGCTGCGTTCGATCGATCTGTTCGGGCGCATGGGCGGGGAGGAGTTCGCGATACTGCTTCCCGATTGCAACGCCGCGACCGCAGCCCTGCGCGCCAACCAGATGCGCGAGGCCATCGCCGTATTGCCCGGCTCGGTCGACGCCTTCGGCGAAGCGATCGTGACGGCCAGCTTCGGCGTCGCCGCGACCCCGGTGTGTGGCTACAACCTACCCACCCTGCTCGCGCATGCCGACAATGCGCTGTACGCCGCCAAACGCGCCGGCCGCAATCGGGTGAGTGTGCATCGGGCCGGTGCCAAGATGGCCGGCTGAACACCTGACGCGCGAATCCCCGCTGCATTCGCTACATCTTCAGACCTAGGCCTTGCGGCACTACGCACCGGTTGCGGCAATCACGCACAATTCGTGGTCGCATTGTCCATTCCGGGGAATTACAGTGAAGCATCGCTATATTCGCACGCTGGCCTTGACTGCTTGCGCGGTGTTTGTAGGCCACACCCTCGCTGCCGACGAGCAGCCGCAAGAGCTGAAGAAAGTCGACGTCAAGGGCTATGTCATGCCTGACGATGCCAAACCCAAGCTCGACTTCATCATGAAGGAAGTGGACGGTGCGCAGATCACGGTGACGAAGAAAACCTCGATCACCAAGCTCGACAACTTGCCGACCATCATCGGCAACAATCCGCGCGAAGTGTTCGCGCAAACGCCTGGTCTGTACGTTGCCGAACAGCAGATTCCGGGGCAGGTGAACCTTTCCTATCGCGGCATCGGCAATCCACAGGAATCCGAATACGTGGGCGTGTTCCAGGACGGCATTCCGCTGGAAGGCGACTGGATCGGCTTTCCCACGCTGTACGTTTTTCCACTACCGCAAACCATTTCGCAGGTGCAGATGATCCGTGGCGGATCGTCCTTGTTGTACGGTCCGGAGCCGCCGCCTGCGATCAATCTGGTCAGCGCCAAGCCCAGCACCCAACCCATGGCCGGATACACAGAAAACGTGATCGGCAATGACGGCCTGTTCGCCACCTTCAACAAGGTTTCGGGCACACAAGGCAACTGGGATTATCTGGTCGACGTGAATTACCGCAAGAATGACGGCCAGCGCGATAACGGCGATTCCAAACTAGGCGGCGCCGATCTGCACATCGGCTACCGTGCGGACGAAACTTCGTACACCGCGCTGGATTTCCATGCCTACGACTTGAACACCGGCAACGCAGGCCTGTTGACCTATCTTCAGTACACGCAAAACCCCGACACCACTGCGACACCTTACGATCGCCTGTGGACGCAACGCTATGTCCTCAGCGTCAGTCACGACCGGCATCTGAGCGAGAACACGCAGCTGATCGCCAAAGTCTGGACCGGCTATCAGGATCAGGCCTCGCGCTCGCAGGATCGCGGTGCGGCGCCGACCACTGCAACGCTGCAGGACGAGCAATTTCGTTTCGCCGGAATCGACGCACGCCTGGTGCACCACTGGGGTTACGGCAACGCCTTGACCGTCGGCACCACGCTGTATCATTCCGATGCACCATTCCGGCAATGGGACGATTTCGGACTGGCATCCGATCAATACGACCGCCCGGGAATTGTTTGCACATCGCCTGCTGCCACCGACTGCGCAAAACTGCGTCAAGCGCGCTCGACCAACTACGGCGCGCTCTTCGCCGAGAACGTGTTCCGCCTGCCGCATCAGTGGCATGTGGTGCCCTCCGTGCGTCTTGAGCACGAACAGGTGAACATCAACGAGACGATCAAACCGCCTACCCTGAACCGCGGACTGGTCGACCGTTCGGTGGACCACACCGTGCCTTTGCTCGGTTTGGGTATCGGCAACGATTTCGGCCACCTCAACGAAAGTTACTTCAACATCTCGCAGGGTTGGCGTCCGGTACGCTATTTCGACATCGCATCGCCGTTCGGCAGCACCAATTCCGGCCCGCTGAACGATCCCGACCCCACGCATGTGCTTTCGTACGAGCTCGGTGTGCACGGAACGCCGGTGCATGGCCTGTTCTATGACGTGAGCGTGTTCCAGGTGAACGTGAAGAACCGCATCGAGTCGGAGCAGATTGCCAACGCGCCACTGGGCAATACGATCAACGTCAATACCGGCGACACGCGCAGCCGCGGTTTCGAAGGCGAAGTGTCCTACGACTTCCTGCAGGCGCGGGATCTGCATACGACGCAACATCTTTCGGTGTTCGCGAACCTGAGCCTGCTGCATGCCGAATTCACCTCGACTATCAATCCGGCCAACCTCGGCAACACGCCTGCGTTCTCACCCAAGTATCTGGCGCGCGCTGGCATTACCTACCGCGAAGACCAGCATCTGAAAGTAGCGCTGTCCGCAGTCTCCGTGGCAAGCCAGTACTACTCGGATGCGAACATCACAGCCGCCGCGCCGTTCCTGACACCGGCGAAGGTGCCCGCCTACACCGTTGCCGATTTCTCTGCCGACTACTGGGTCCTGCCACAACTGCGTCTGCTGGGCGGCGTCTCGAATCTGACCAACAAGATCTATTACTCGCGCGTGTTCCTGTCCAGCGGCATCGAGCCGGCACCGGGACGTACGTACTACGCCGGGTTTGCCTACGAATTTTGATCTTGCGCCGCTCGTGGCCGGATGCCGTTATGCTTGGCATCCGGCCGATTGATTCGTATTGCGCATGAAACCCCTGCGTCCGCAATTGCGCGGACTGATTTTCAAGCTCACTGTTTTCTACGTGCTGCTGTCGCTGCCGTGCCTGATCTTGGTCGAAACCGGCATTCTGGTGTTCGAGTTCAACCGCTTCATGGCCAATGTCGATCGCGGCGCGCTTAGCCGTGCCACGCAACAGGCCGCGGATGACCTGGCGCGCGCGTGGCCGCGCGATACCGACGCAGTGCCATATCTGGCCACCTGGAGTCAGGCACTGATCCTGCGCCTGCAACGCCCGCACGGCGGCTTGCTTGAACAGGAATCGTACATTCTCGTGGAATTGTCCGCTGATCCGCTTGCCGCCGCCGTGCTCGCACCGGATGGCCGCTTGCTGGCGCAGGCACCGGTGAGTGCGGACTGGCATCTGCGCCTGCCGCAGGCCGGTGCGGTCGAACTGCGTAGCGCACTGGCGCAAAGCACGCCGCACCTGATCAACGTTGCCGATAATCCGTATCGTGTCCGCCGCACACTGGCACCGGTGCGCGCCAGCGACGGCACGCTGCGCGGATTCCTGCTGGTCGAGCTGCGCCTGCCGGTGCCGTGGCATCGGTTTCTGCTCGATGCCAGTCTGGAATGGCCGATCGTACTGGGCTATCTGATCGTGTTCGGCATTGCCTCGTCGTTCTTCCTTGCCGCCTGGGTGACGCGCCGGCTCAATCGCGTCGCGCGCGCGGCGACGGCGTGGAGCCGCGGCGATTTCTCCGATCGCATCAACGATGCTTCGCGCGACGAGCTCGGACGGCTTTCGGCCCTGCTCGACGACATGGCGCTGCAACTGAAAGGTTTGCTGCGCTCGCGCGCGCAACTGGCCACACTGGCCGAACGCCAGCGCCTGGCCCGCGATCTGCACGATACGGTCAAGCAGCAGGCATTCGCTCTTACTCTGCAACTGGCGGCGATCCACCGCGAACTCGGCTCACATCCTTCCAATGAGCGCATTGCTCAAACCGAACGCATCAGCCGGCAGATGCAGCAGGATCTGGCGCACATTCTCGACGAACTGCGCACACCGGACGCGGACTTGCCCTTCGTCGAACGCCTGCGCGCACGCACGCGGGAATGGGCGCAGACCAGCGGGTTACCGCTTGAATTGGATTTGGCGCCATTGCCTCCGCTTTCTGCCGCGCACGAGCAAGCACTGTTGCGCGTTACCGACGAGGCACTGGCCAATGTGTTGCGCCACAGCGGCGCCAGCCACGCGAGGCTAAGCCTGCATCGCGACGAACACGCGGCTACGCTGCAGATCGCCGATAATGGCCGCGGCGCAGGCGACGAAGCGCGCCCCGGTATGGGTATTGGCAACATGCGCGAACGCGCGCAGTCCCTTCCCGACGGACAGTTTGTCTTCACCAGCGATGCCGAACACGGTACCCGTGTCAGGGTGACTTTTTCCATCAACGGAAACCTGCCTGCATGACGGCCGCACCGATCCGTATTGTCATTGCCGACGATCATGTGCTGGTGCGTCAGGGTATCCGTGCGTTTCTGGAAACCTGCGCGGATCTGGCCATCGTCGGCGAAGCCGAAGACGCCGCCGGTGTGGTGCGTCTTTGTGTCGACACGAAGCCGCAAGTCGTGCTGCTCGATCTGGTCATGCCCGGTGGCGGCATCACCGCGACGCGTGAGATTCGCGCGGCCAGTCCGACCACCCAAGTGATCCTGCTGACTTCGTTCGAAGACTCGCAGCAGATTCTCGCCGCGGTGCAGGCCGGTGCGTTGTCCTGTTTGCTCAAGGATGTCGATGCCGACGGTCTGGCCGATGCCGTGCGCCGCAGTGCACGCGGCGAAGCGGTACTGCATCCCCGCGTGGCCGGATTTCTGATGGATGCGTTGCGCAGCGGTGGTATCGCGCAGGGCAAGTCGTCGCTTGAATCGCTGAGCGAACGCGAACGCGAAGTGCTCGCCTTGATTGCCGAAGGCTTGAGCAACCAAGCTATCAGCGAACGCCTGACGATTTCGGAGAAAACCGTCAAGACACATGTGAGCAATATCCTCGCCAAGCTCGGCGTGACCGATCGCACGCAGGCTGCGGTGTACGCGTGGAAAAGCGGCATGAAGCAACCTTGAACGCCAAGGCGATAGGCCTGCTGCTGTATTGCCGTGCCGGATTCGAGGTTGAATGCGCGCAGGAAATCTGTGCAATCGCGGAAGCAGTAACTATCCCGGGCCAAGTCAGTACCGATCGCGGGGCCGGCTTTGTTACCTTCCACGCAGCCAAAGGCACCGAAGAAAGCGCGCTGCGCGACACATTCCAGTGGCGCAATCTGGTCTTTGCGCGGCAATGCCTAATCGCTTTCGCTTGCCTGGAAGACCTGTCACGTGCCGATCGCCTCACGCCGATCATGGCTGCGCTGTCCGCGCGCGGCGAAACATTTTGCGACGTGTGGACCGAATCGCCGGACAGCGATGCCGGCAAGCAACTCGCGCCGCTGTGCAAGAGTTTCGGCAATGCCCTGGTCGGCGCGCTGAAGAAAGCGCGCCTGCTCGATGCGTCCGCGCCACGTCGGCTACACGTGTTTTTCCCACAGGGGGATAAAGTATATTTATGCGCTGCCGACCCGGCTGGGTGCGCGCCGTGGCTACAGGGCATTCCACGCCTGAAATTTCCGCACGCGGCGCCGAGCCGATCCACACTCAAGCTCGAAGAAGCGTTGCTGACCTTGCTCGACGAACCCGAACGTGCGCGCTGGCTCAAGCCCGGCATGATGGCAGTGGATCTGGGCGCCGCGCCGGGCGGCTGGACCTATCAGCTCGTGCGTCGTTCGCTGCGCGTGACCGCCATCGACAACGGCCCGATGGACCACGCCCTGCTCGATTCGGGACTGGTGACGCACCGGCGCGAAGACGGCTTTCGCTACCGTCCGCCGAAACCGGTCGACTGGCTGGTTTGCGACATGGTCGAGCAGCCGCGCCGTATTGCCGACCTGGTCGCTCTCTGGCTCGAACAAGGCTGGTGCCGCTATGCCATCTTCAATCTCAAGCTGCCGATGAAAAAGCGCTACGAAGAAACCCGATCCTGCCTCGCGCGCGTGCGTGCAGCCGCGGCCGACGTGCGCGCGAAACAGCTCTACCACGACCGCGAGGAAATCACCGTGTTCGCGCGCGCGCCACGCTGACGTGTATTCTTGCGCTTCGTAAACCCGGCAGCGCCGCCGGCCGAATCCCGACCATGCGCCGTTTTCGCTCATTCCTTCCGCTGCTCGTACTGATCGCGCTCGGCATCGCCCTGCTCGCCTCTGGCGTACTCAGCCGCTTTCGCCCGGAAACGCTCGCCAGCGAACAGGTCACCTTGCAGACGCAGATCGCGGCGCATCCGCTCGAGGCCGGCCTGCTGCAGGTCGGCGCAACCACGCTGGCGATTGCCACCGGCATACCAGGCGTGCTGGTCGTGATCCTCGCCGGCGGCATGCTGTTCGGTGTCGTCGCCGGCACGATCCTATCCAGCATCGGCTTGACCCTGGGCGCGCTGATCCTGTTTCTCGCCAGCCGCCATGCCTTCGCCAGCAGTGCGGCCGCCCCACCGGCGTTGGTCGCGAAGCTGCGAGATGGTTACCTCGCCCATCCGTTCAGCTACACCTGCTTTCTGCGCCTGGTGCCGTTTTTCCCGTTCGGCGGAGTGACCGTGGCGCTGGCCTGGCTGCGGTGCCCGCTGTGGTTGTTCCTCGCCGCCACCGCCGGCGGCGGCGCGTTGATGACCGCCATTGAAACCGCGCTCGGCGCGGGACTCGCGAAAAACATCGGCGCCAACCACGAAGTAAATCTGAGTCTGTTTTCCGATCCGGTGGTGGTCGGCCCCTTGCTGGCCATGGGCCTGCTCGCGCTGACTCCGGTCGTCATCGGCAAATGGCGCGGGCGGCGCGCACACCGGGCTGATTGAGCGGCGTGGCGCGCTTCGGCTATTCTGCCGCGACTTGCGCCCGCCGCACCCGATCCGGACATCGCATTGAACAGCCACTCCGCCCCTGCGACCCGCCCTTCTCTATGGCGCGCGCTCGTCCTCGCCATCGTGGTGGCCGGGCTCAACTTCGCGCTGTGGGCGGCGCTCAACCGCCCTGCGCAACCGCCGGACTGGATCGGCAAGGTCGGCGGCTTTGCCTACGATCCTTACCAGCGCTACCAGAGTCCGATCAAGGGCATCTTCCCGACCGTTGAGGAAGTCGAAAACGACGTCAAGCTATTGGCGCAGTACAGCGACCGGCTGCGCACGTACGATGTGCTGAACAATCCGGCAATTCTTGCTCTGGCGAAGAAATACGGCATGAAGGTGACGGCCGGCGCGTATATCGACTCGCGCTGGCAGCGCAACGAGGAGGAAGTCGCCGCGCTGATCGACGCCACACGCAGCAACGACAACATCCAGCGCGTAATCGTCGGCAACGAGGTGTTGCTGCGCAACGACATGGGCGTGGATACGCTGATCAAGTACATCGATCGCGTGCGCGCGCAGGTCAAGGTGCCGGTATCCACCGCCGAGCCATGGCATATCTGGCTCAAGTATCCGCAACTGGCCAAGCACGTGGATTTCATCACCGTGCACCTGCTGCCCTACTGGGAAGGCTACCCGCGCAAGGACGCCATCGGCCTGCAGGTGCTGATGCGCTATTACCAGTTGCAAAGCGCATTCCCGGGCAAGCACATCGTCATCGGCGAGATCGGCTGGCCTTCGTCCGGCGACCGCATCAAGGGCGCCACGGCATCCATCGCCGATGAAGCGTTGTTCATCCGCCAATGGCTCAACGTGGCCGCTGAGCGCGGCTTCGATTACTACCTGATGGAATCCATCGACCAGCCTTGGAAGGAGCCGTTTGAGGGCCGCGTCGGCGCGTACTGGGGCATGTTCGGCGCCGACCGCCAGCCGAAATTCGCGCTCACCGGCAGCGTGATCGAGGACCCGGCGTGGCCGTGGAAAGCATCTTTCGCCTGCCTGCTCGCGCTGTTGCCGATGTTCTGGTTTGCGCGGCATTTCATGCGTTTCCGGACCATCGGGCTGGTGTTCTATTGCGTGCTGATCCAGCTGTCGGCATCGTTGCTGGTGTGGTCGGCAACACTGCCCTACGCGTTTTATCTGGATCCGTTCGACTGGACGATGCTGACGATCCTGGCACCAGCCCAGGTTGCAATCATCCTGATCCTGCTGATCAATGGGTTCGAGTTCACCGAGGTGATCTGGCGCGGGAAGTGGCTGCGCCATTTCGGTCTGTTGCAACCCGAACCTGGCGCTGCGCAACCGTTCGTGTCGATCCACCTGGCCTGCTGTAACGAGCCGCCGGAGATGGTGATGCTGACGCTGGATTCGCTGGCCGCGCTCGACTACGAAAACTTCGAGGTACTGGTAATCGACAACAACACGCGGCGCGAAGAGGTCTGGCAGCCGGTTGCGGAACACTGCAAGACACTTGGACCGAGGTTTCGCTTCTTCCATCTGAATCCGTGGTCCGGCTTCAAGGCCGGCGCGCTGAATTTTGGCCTGACCCAAACCGATCCACGCGCCGACGTCGTCGCCGCAATCGACGCCGACTACGTGGTGCGTGCCGACTGGCTGCGCGCCTTGACCGGTTATTTCGCCGATCCGAAAGTAGCCGTCGTGCAATGCCCGCAGGCGCACCGCGACTACGAGCACAACGCCTTTCGGCGCATGACCAACTGGGAATACGACGGTTTCTTCCGCATCGGCATGCACCATCGCAACGAGCGCAACGCGATCATCCAGCACGGCACCATGACGATGGTGCGGCGCGGTGCGCTGGAGGCAACCGGCGCATGGTCGGAATGGACGATTTGCGAAGACGCCGAGCTCGGCCTGCGCCTGATGCACGCCGGCTACGACACGATTTACGTCGACGAAATCATGGGCCGCGGCCTGACTCCGGCCGACTTCACCGCGTTCAAGTCGCAGCGCTACCGCTGGGCATTCGGCGCGATGCAGATTCTGAAAGCGCGCTGGCACTGGCTGACCGAGCGCGGACCGCTGACCTGGGGCCAGCGCTTCCACTTCCTCACCGGCTGGTTTTCCTGGTTTGCCGATGCCCTGCATCTGGCGTTTACCCTGCTGGCGCTGTTGTGGACTGCGGGCATGATCGGTCTGCCCGAGTACTTCAACCTGCCGCTGGATTTGTTCATCTATCCCATTCTGGGATTCTTCGTGTTCAAAGCCGCGTTCGGCATCATCCTGTACCGTGTGCGCGTGCCGTGTTCGTGGAAGGACACTCTCGCGGCAGCAATCGCCAGCATGGGTTTGAGCCATGCCATCGCGCGCGGCATCTATCTGGGCTTGTGGAAAAAGCACGGCGAATTCGTGCGCAC
>JBOHYL010000091.1:0-5147 GCA_050737915.1 Rudaea sp. | reverse complement strand
TGATCATCACCGTGAGCATGATCCCGATCCTGAGTCTCACCGGGCAATCGGGCCGGATGTTTTCACCACTCGCTTATACCTGGATTTACTCGATGGCAGCGGCCGCGATCCTGGCGGTGACGCTGATCCCGGTGCTGATGGGCTATTTCGTGCGCGGCAAGATCATCTCCGAGCACCGCAATCCGGTCAATCGTGTGCTCACGGCGATCTACCGCCCGCTCATCAATCGCGTGGTGCGCTCCCCCTGGCTCCTGCTGATCGGCGGGGTCCTTGTGATTCTCGCCGGACTGTGGCCGGCCTCGCGCCTGGGCTCGGAGTTCATGCCGCCACTGGACGAGGGCGATCTGATGTACATGCCCTCGGCGCGCCCCGGCATCTCGGCCGACAAGGCACGCCAGGTATTGCAACAGACCGACAAGCTGATCATGAGCGTGCCGGAAGTCAAATCCGTGTTCGGCAAGATGGGCCGTGCGCAGACCGCCACCGATCCGGCGCCGTTGTCGATGGACGAGGCCATCATCCAGTTCAAGCCGCAATCGCAATGGCCGGCGGGCGTCAGCCGGGCCGATGTCCGCCGCGAACTGGAACAGCGTGTGCATTTGCCAGGGTTGACCAACGCCTGGGTGATGCCGATCAAGACCCGCATCGACATGCTTTCCACCGGCATCAAGACGCCGGTGGGCATCAAGGTCGGCGGCCCCGACTTGGCGGTGATTCAGCGCATCGGTGCAGAGTTGGAAAAAGTTCTTGCGTCGGTGCAAGGCACAACCTCGGTGTATTCCGAGCGCGTTGCCGGCGGTCGTTACCTGCAGATCGACATCGACCGTGACCGGGCTGCACGATTGGGGCTGAACATCAGCGATGTGCAAGACGTAATCCGCAGCGCGATCGGCGGCATGAACGTGACCGAGACGGTCGAGGGACTGGAGCGCTATCCGGTCAACCTGCGTTATCCGCGCGACTGGCGCAATTCGGTGTCGAGTTTGCGCCAGCTTCCCATCGTCACCGCGCGTGGCGGGCATGTCGCGCTGGGCGATGTCGCCAGCGTCCATATCGCCGATGGCCCGCCGATGATCAAGAGCGAAGCCGCGCAGCTGACCGGCTGGACCTATGTCGATATCGCCGATCGCGACGTCGGCTCCTATGTGGCCGCCGCGCAGCAGGTAGTCGCCGCCAAGGTCAAGTTGCCGCCTGGCTACTCGTTGACCTGGTCCGGTCAGTACGAGTACATGCAGAAGGCAAAACTGAATCTCGCCTTGATCGTGCCGGTGACGATCATGCTGACCGCGCTGCTGTTGTACATGGCATTTCGCAACATCGCCCAGATGCTGATCATCATGGGCACCTTGCCGCTGGCTTTGGCGGGCGGCGTCTGGTTGCTGTATCTGCTCGGCTACCACCTCTCGGTCGCGGTCGCGGTCGGGTTCATTGCCCTGGTCGGCGTCACGGTGGAGATTGGCGTGGTGCTGGTGGTCTATCTCAACCAGTCGGTCGCCGCGTATCGGCGGCGCTGCGAAGCTCAGGAAAAAATCCTGAGCTTCGAAGGCCTGCGCGATGCCGTGCGCGACGGCGCGTTGTTGCGCCTGCGGCCGGTCTCGATGACCGCGGCCGCGATCATCGTCGGCCTGCTGCCGGTCATGTTCGGCGGCGGCACCGGTTCGGAAGTGATGCACCGCATCGCCGCGCCGATGGTCGGCGGCATGATCAGCTCGCTACTGCTGACCATGCTGGTGATTCCGGCGGTGTATCTGCTCTGGGAGTGGCGGCGTTTGCGCGAGCATTTGCCGCAATGACGAGCGGGGCTGCGTCAGTCCCGCTCGCGGGATGTTATTACAGCGTTTCTGCGCCGAACGTATCGCAGCTGTTGATGTCGCCGGACGCAAATCCCGCCTTGAACCAGCGCGAGCGCTGCGCGGAGGTACCGTGGGTGAACGAATCCGGCACGGCGTAGCCGCGTGACTCTTTTTGCAAAGTATCATCGCCGACTTGCGCGGCGGCGTTGAGCGCGGCGTCGACATCGCCGGCCTTGAGCCAGTCCAACTGCGCCTGCGATTTGTTGCCCCAGACACCGGCAAAGCAGTCGGCTTGCAGTTCAAGACGTACCGACGTGCCGGTCGAGCCCTCGGTGGGGCGCCCTACCTTCTGCATGATGCCGAGCAGGTCCTGCACATGGTGGCCGACCTCGTGCGCGATCACGTAGGCGCGCGCAAAATCGCCGCTGGCGTGGAAACGCGTATCCATTTCCTTGAAGAAATCCAGATCGAGGTACACCAGTTTGTCGGCCGGGCAGTAGAACGGTCCCATCGCCGCCTGCGCCGCGCCGCAGCCGGACGAGGTCTGGCCGTGGAACAGCACAAGCTTGGGCCGCGTGTATTGCTTGCCGAGGCCCTGGAAATAATTTCCCCACACATCTTCTGTACTAGCCAGAATCGTGGAAACGAATTTGACTTGCGGATCGCTGGCGTCGGCCGCGTGGCGTTGCCCCGGCGCCGGTGCGGACTGCGTCATGTCCGAGGTGCTGCCGCCGCTGAGGAACAGGTTCATGATCAGCGGGCGCGTCTGCGGGAAGATCAGCGCGATGATGACCACGATGATAGTGCCGCCGATGCCGAGGTGGAATCCGCCGAAGCGCATCCCGCCGCCACCGCCGCCCAATCCACCGCCGCCGTTGCCATCGTCCTCGACGACGTTGTCGCTTTGCCGACCCTTCTGCCAGTCCATACGTCCTCCCGCTCCGCGTGGAAATCAAGAGCGAACACTACTCCGATGCGCGTTGTGGTCGCAAGAGTCTCCGATCGCAGCACGAAGAGGGCGCCGAAACTGCAATAAGCGATACGCAAGCCCTTGGTCGATTCATCCCGCCATGCTCCTTGCCAATGCTGTGGCCGTTGCGTACCTCAAAATAAGTACAGTCTTCGACGAGTTAAGACTGTCTATTCGCCGCGCGGAGGAGGTTCTGATGTCGGACTAATCGGTAGCTGATTCAATCGACCAATCCGCGCACAGCAACTCCGCTTGCATCAGCACGGTTTTTACCGCCTCATCCTGCAGGTCCGGCGGGTAGCCGTACTTGTTGAGGATGCGTTTGACCTGCACCCGGATCGCGGCGCGTGCGCTTTCGCGTTGGGTCCAGTCGATCGTCACACTGCGGCGCACGCGCGTGATCAGTTCCGTGGCGATCACTTTCAGCTTGTCGTCACCCATCACTTCGCGCGCGCTGCCATTGGCTGCCAGCGCGTCGTAGAACGCGACTTCGTCATCGCTCAAGCCCAATTCGACACCACGCTGGTTGGCCGCGTTCATGTCTTCGGCGAGCCGGATCAGCTCTTCGATCACTTCCATCGTGGAGATGGCGCGGTTGTGATACGCGTTCAACGTTTTCTTGAGCTTCTCGGAAAACAGCTGGCTCTGCACCAGGTTGCGTTTGGAGCGGACATTGATTTCATCCTTGAGCAGTTTTTCGAGCAACTCGGCTGCGACGTTCTTGTATTTCAAGCCGCGCACTTCGGCGAGGAACTGTTCGGAGAGGATGCCGATGTCCGGGCGCGGCAGCCCGGCAGCGGTGAAGACGTCGATGACCTGGCCATCGGTCGTGATCGCGCTGGAGACGAGCTGACGAACCGCGGCGTCGATCTGCTCCGGCGTCTTCCGACTCGTGCCGGCTTGCTTGTTCAGCGCGGCCTGGATCGCCTGGAAATACGAGACGTCATCGCGAATTTCCGTCGCCTCGTCGCTGGCGGCACAAAGCGCGAACGCGCGGGAGAGGTCAGTCACGAGCGGCACGAAGCGTTGCTTGCCGTCTTCCAATTCGAGGATGCGTTCCTGTCCGGCCGGGATCAGCGCTAGGCGCTGCGTTGGGGTGCCGCTCGTCCATTGGCGCCACGAGAATCCGTGCAGCATGTCGCAGGCGATGCCATGCTTCTCCAGCAGGATGGCGATGGCCTGTTTCGTGTCATACGTGGGGTCGCCTTTGCCCCCGCTTTCGGTGTAGTTGGCCAGCGCACGCTTCAACTGATCGGCGAGGCCAAGATAATCCACGACCAGTCCACCGGGCTTGTCGCGGAACACGCGGTTCACGCGGGCGATTGCCTGCATCAGGCCGTGGCCCTGCATCGGCTTGTCCGCATACATCGTCGTCAGGCAGGGCGCGTCGAAGCCGGTGAGCCACATGTCGCGGACGATCACAATGCGAAACGGATCGCGGCTGTCCTTGAAGCGGTTCGCCAGCTTGCGGCGTTTTTCCTTGTTGCGAATATGCGGCTGCCAATCAGGGCCATCGTCGGCGCTGCCGGTCATCACTACTTTGACGACACAGGTTTTGCCTTTCTCGGCTTCGCTGTCGTCGTCGCCGGCACTGGCCCAATCGGGCCGCAGTGCGATCAGCGCATGGTACAGATCGACGCAGATGCGCCGGCTCATGCACACGATCATCGCCTTGCCGTCCATCGCTTCCAGACGTTTCTCGAAATGCGCAACCAGATCGGCGGCAATGAGTTTGATGCGCTTCGGATCGCCGACCAACGCCTCCAGCGCGGCCCACTTGGTCTTGAGTTTTTCCTTGCGCGTGAGTTCCTCGCCTTCGGTGATTTCCTCGAATTCCGCGTCGATCCTGGGTAGCGCAGCCGCGTTCAAGGCCAGTTTGGCGATACGGCTCTCGTAGTAGATCGGCACCGTGGCCTTGTCGGCGACGGCGCGCTGGATGTCGTAGATGGAAATGTAGTCGCCGAAGACCGCACGCGTGTTCGCATCGGTCTTTTCAATCGGCGTGCCGGTGAAGCCGATGAAGGACGCATGCGGCAGGGCATCGCGCATGTGGCGTGCGAGGCCATCGATCAGGTCGTACTGGCTGCGGTGTGCTTCGTCGGCGATGACGACGATATTTCGCCGTTCACTCAGCGCCGGCAGCGTCTCGTCCTTGTCCGGAAGAAACTTGTGTATCGTCGTGAAAATCACGCCGCCGCTGGACCGGTTGAGCAGCTGGCGCAACTGCGCGCGCCCTTCCGCCTGAATCGGCGTCTGCCCGAGGATGTCGTGGCAACGCTGGAATTGGCCGAACAACTGATCGTCGAGATCGTTGCGATCGGTCAGCAACACCAGCGTCGGATTTTGCATTGCCTGCTCGCGGATCATGCGCGCAGCAAAGAACA
>JBOHYL010000090.1:0-8301 GCA_050737915.1 Rudaea sp. | reverse complement strand
AAACGCTCCGCGCCCACTTTCGTCAGCGCCGCCGTCAACGTCGTCTTGCCGTGATCCACGTGACCTATCGTGCCCACGTTGACATGCGGCTTGGTCCGTTCAAATTTGCCTTTTGCCATGGCTGCTTCCTCAAAACGTCAAGTTGTATACGAAGATATTTTTGCGCAATTACGATTTCTTGATCACTGCTTCGGCAATATTGGTCGGCGCCTCGGCGTAATGGTCGAATTCCATCGTGAACGTCGCGCGGCCCTGGCTCATCGAGCGCAGGCTGGTCGCGTAACCGAACATCTCGCCCAGCGGCACCTGCGCCGCAATGGTTTTTCCGGACGGCCCGTCTTCCTGGCCCTGCAAAACGCCGCGCCGGCGGGACAGATCGCCCATTACGTCGCCCATGTAATCTTCCGGCGTCACCACTTCGACTCTCATGATCGGCTCGAGCAGGACAGGACTCGCTTTGCTGAAGCCTTCCTTGAACGCCATCGAGCCGGCGATTTTGAACGCCATTTCGTTGGAGTCGACTTCGTGGTACGAACCGTCGATCAGGCGCACCTTGACGTCGACCACCGGGAAGCCTGCGAGCACGCCGTTGCCGAGCTGCTCGCGGATGCCCTTTTCGACCGCCGGGATGTATTCCTTCGGAATCACGCCGCCGACGATGCCGTTCACAAACTCGAAACCTTCGCCGCGTTCGCGCGGCCCCAGCTCAATGACCACATGGCCGTACTGGCCGCGACCACCGGACTGGCGCACGAACTTGCCTTCCTGCTTGACCGCCTTGCGTATCGTCTCGCGATAGGCAACCTGCGGTTTGCCGACGTTCGCCTCAACGTTGAACTCACGCTTCATGCGGTCGACGATGATGTCCAGGTGCAGCTCGCCCATGCCGGCGATGATGGTCTGGCCGGATTCCTCGTCCGAACGCACGCGGAAAGAGGGATCTTCCTGTGCCAGGCGTGACAGTGCGATGCCCATTTTTTCCTGGTCGCTCTTGGTCTTGGGCTCGATCGCCATCGCGATCACCGGCTCCGGGAAGCTCATCTTCTCGAGCATGATGACGTTATCGGTGGAGCACAGCGTCTCGCCCGTGGTGACGTCCTTCAGGCCCACCGCTGCGGCGATATCGCCTGCGCGGACTTCCTTGATCTCTTCGCGATTGTTGGCATGCATCTGCAACAGGCGCCCGATGCGTTCTTTCCGACCCTTGATCGGATTGAACACCGTGTCACCGGAATTGAGCACGCCGGAATACACGCGGAAGAACGTCAGCGCGCCGACGTAGGGATCGGTCGCAATCTTGAACGCGAGCGCGGAGAACGGCTGGCCGTCATCGGCTGCGCGGCTGTCTTCCTTGTCATCTTCGTCGACGCCCTTGACTGGCGGACGATCGGATGGCGCGGGCAGAAAGCGGATCACGCCATCAAGCATCGCCTGCACGCCTTTGTTCTTGAACGCCGAGCCGCAGAACACGGGAATCATCTTGTTGGCCACGGTGCCATTGCGGATGCCCGTGATGATTTCTTCCTCGGACAGGTCGCCGCCGTCGAGGTACTTGTTCATCAGTTCCTCGGACGTTTCCGCCGCGGCCTCGACCATGTGCTCACGCGCCTTCTTCGCCTTGTCGGCGAGATTGGCGGGCACATCTCGGTATTCGAACTTCATGCCCTGCGATTCCATGTCCCACTGGATCGCCTTCATCTTGAGCAGATCGATCACACCATCGAAATGATCCTCAGCTCCGATCGGCAGCTGCATCGGCACCGGATTGGCGCCCAGACGCGACTTGAGCTGGCCGACGACCTTGTCGAAATCCGCGCCAGCACGGTCCATCTTGTTGACGAACGCGACACGTGGCACGCCGTATTTGTTGGCCTGACGCCAGACGGTTTCCGACTGCGGCTGCACTCCGCCGACCGCGCACAGCACGAACACAGCGCCGTCGAGCACGCGCAGGGAGCGCTCCACTTCGATCGTGAAGTCGACGTGCCCCGGGGTGTCGATGATATTGAAGCGATGCTCGGGGAACGACATGTCCATGCCTTTCCAGAAGCAGGTGGTCGCAGCCGACGTGATCGTGATACCACGTTCCTGTTCCTGCTCCATCCAGTCCATCGTCGCGGCACCTTCGTGCACCTCGCCAATCTTGTGATTGACGCCGGTGTAGAAAAGAATGCGTTCCGTAGTCGTCGTCTTGCCTGCATCGATGTGGGCCATGATGCCGAAGTTACGGTAGCGTTCGATTGGAGTGCTGCGGGCCATGATTGGTTACAAAGTCAACGCTCTTGTGAAAAGGCCGCCATGGATGGCGGTTAGTGCTTTGCCGTCACGGAGGACGGCACAAATAACGGCACTACCAACGGTAGTGCGAGAACGCCTTGTTGGCCTCGGCCATGCGATGCGTCTCTTCGCGCTTCTTCACCGCGCCGCCGCGGTTTTCGGCCGCTTCGAGCAGTTCGGCCGCAAGCTTGCGCGGCATTGAGTTCTCGCCGCGCTTGCGCGCCGCCTCGATCACCCAACGCATCGCCAGCGCCATGCGGCGCGAGGCGCGCACTTCGACCGGCACCTGGTACGTGGCGCCACCGACACGGCGGGATTTGACTTCGACCGCCGGAGCGACGTTGCTAAGTGCTTTTTCCACCACTTCGATCGGCGTGGCGTGCTTCTGGCCGATCTGGTCGATCGCGCCGTAGACGATACCTTCAGCCACCGACTTCTTGCCGCTCTGCATCACCATGTTGATGAAGCGGGAAATCAGCTGGCTGTCGTGTTTCGGATCCGGCAGCAATTCGCGGGTTGGGGTGTTGCCTTTTCTCGACATGATCAGGAACCTTTGGGTTTCTTCGCGCCGTACTTGGAACGGCTCTGGCGACGCTTGGCTACACCGGCAGCATCCAGCGAACCGCGCACGGTGTGATAGCGCACGCCCGGCAGATCCTTGACGCGGCCGCCGCGGATGAGCACGACTGAATGCTCTTGCAGATTGTGGCCTTCGCCGCCGATGTAACTGATGACCTCGAAGCCATTGGTCAAACGCACCTTGGCAACCTTGCGCAAAGCCGAATTCGGCTTTTTCGGCGTGGTCGTGTACACGCGCGTGCACACGCCGCGACGCTGCGGACAATTGGCCAGCGCCGGCGAGGCGCTCTTGTACGTCTTCGGGCTGCGCGGCTTGCGCACCAGCTGATTGACTGTCGACATTCGTTTCGTTCCGCTACAAATCCGTTAGACGAAAAACAGGCCGGGGGATGAATCCGGCCTGTAAGCATAGGGTGCCGCCCGGCGTTGGCGCTGCGTCGGGTTATCCCGCCGCTACGCCCAAAATCCTTTGACGAACACAAGGAACGTCCTGTCCCTCATTTCGGTTTCACGCCTGAATCAGCCGCCCGCACAACAAACGCGGGCTACCAAGAAGCGGAATTATAACGGGCTGCTTGCGACTTTGCAAACCGCACCGCCGACTCACCAGACGGCCGGGCGCGGTTGCGCCCGGCCGTCTGCCGATCAGGATTCGCCGACCGTCTCACTGACGAATTCGGTGACGCCGCCGCGCAGCGTTTCCAGATCCGAGTCAGTCAACTCGCCCGGCTTGCGCCGGCGTTTGTTGTGATAGGCCAGCCCGGTACCGGCCGGAATCAGCCGACCAACGATGACGTTTTCCTTCAGCCCGCGCAGGGTGTCGCGGTTGCCGCGCACGGCGGCTTCCGTCAGCACACGCGTGGTTTCCTGGAACGACGCCGCGGAAATGAACGACTCAGTGGCGAGCGAGGCCTTGGTGATGCCCAGCAACATCGGCGCCACTTCGGCAGGTCGCTCGTCGCGGGCCTTGATGCGGGCGTTTTCTTCAGTCACGCGCACGCGGTCGGCCTGTTCGCCACGCAGGTAACGGGAGTCGCCCACCGTGGCGATTTCGACCTTGCGCAACATCTGGCGGATGATCGTCTCGATGTGCTTGTCGTTGATCTTCACGCCCTGCAGACGGTAGACGTCCTGAATTTCCTTGACCAGATACGCGGCCAGCGGCTCGACGCCGAGCAGGCGCAGGATGTCGTGCGGATTGGGTTCGCCGTCGACCACGGTTTCGCCCTTCTCCACATGTTCGCCCTCGAACACGATGACGTGGCGCCACTTCGGAATCAGCTCCTCGTGGTCGTTGCCGTCGGCATCCTTGATCACGAGGCGCTGCTTGCCCTTGGTGTCCTTGCCGAAACTGACGATGCCGGAAACTTCGGCCAGAATCGCCGGCTCCTTGGGCTTGCGCGCCTCGAACAGGTCCGCCACCCGCGGCAGACCGCCGGTGATGTCGCGGGTTTTGGAGGTTTCCTGCGGGATACGCGCAACCACGTCGCCGACACCGACTTCCGCGCCGTCCTGCAAGCTGACGATCGCGCCGGCAGGCAGAAAGTACTGCGCAGGGATATCCGTGCCCGGCAGCTTGAGATCCTTGCCCTTCTTGTCTTCCAGGCGCACGGTCGGACGCAGGTCCTTGGCCTGGGTGCCGCGGCGTTTGGGGTCGGTGACGACGTTGGATTCCAGACCGGTGAGCTCGTCGGTCTGCTGCTGCACGGTCACGCCATCGATGAAGTCGATGAAGCGCACCTTGCCGGCCACTTCCGACACGATCGGATGGGTGTGCGGATCCCAGTTGGCCACGATCTGGCCTGGCTTGATCGCCGCACCGTCCTTGGCCGCAAGGGTGGCGCCATACGGCACCTTGTAGCGTTCGCGCTCGCGTCCGTGCGCATCCATCACGCTCAACTCGCCCGAGCGCGATACCGCGACGCGGTGGCCTTGCGTGTGCTGCACGGTTTTCAGATTGTTGTACTTGAGTGTGCCGACGGTCTTGACCTGGACATTGTCCACCGCAGCGGCGCGCGAAGCGGCGCCGCCGATGTGGAAAGTACGCATGGTCAGCTGGGTGCCGGGCTCGCCGATGGACTGCGCGGCAATTACGCCGACCGCCTCGCCGAGGTTGACCAGGTGTCCACGCGCGAGATCGCGTCCGTAGCAGTGCGCGCACACGCCGAAACTCGATTGGCAGGTGATCGGCGATCGCACCAGGAGCGACTGCACGCCGGCCGCGTCGAGTTTTGCCACCCACTTTTCGTCGAGCAGGGTATTGCGGGTAACGATCGGCTGGTCCTCGTTGCCCGGTGCATACACGTCGGCGGCTACGATACGGCCCAACACGCGATCACGCAGCGGTTCGACCACATCGCCGCCTTCGACGATCGCGCTCATGGTCAGACCATTTTCGGTGCCGCAATCGGGTACGGTCACGACAACGTCCTGGGCCACGTCTACCAGGCGCCGCGTCAGGTAGCCGGAATTGGCGGTCTTGAGTGCCGTATCCGCCAGACCCTTGCGCGCGCCGTGGGTGGAGTTGAAGTACTGCAACACGTCCAGACCTTCGCGGAAGTTGGCCTTGATCGGCGTTTCGATGATCGACCCGTCCGGACGCGCCATCAAACCGCGCATACCCGCGAGCTGGCGAATCTGGGCCGCCGAACCGCGCGCGCCGGAATCGGCCATGATGAACAGGGAATTCATCGATTTCTGCTCGATCGCCTCGCCCTTGGCGGTTTTGACCTTGTCGATGCCGATGCCCTTCATCATCGCGCCGGCGACCTGCTCGTTGGTGCGCGACCAGATATCCACCACCTTGTTGTAGCGCTCGCCGGCGGTGACCAGACCCGAGGCGAACTGTTCCTGGATTTCCTTTACGTCTTTTTCCGCGCCCTCGAGGATCTTCGCCTTCTCGCCCGGAATCTTCATGTCGTCGATGCCGATGGAGATGCCCGCACGGGTGGCGTAGTGGAATCCCGTGTACATCAACTGGTCGGCGAACACGACGGTGTCCTTGAGGCCGAGGCTGCGGTAGCAGGCGTTGATCAGGCGCGAAATCGCCTTCTTGGTCAGCTCCAGATTGATCAACGCGAACGGCAAGCCTTCCGGCAGGATTTCGGCCAGCAGCGCACGCCCGATGGTGGTATCGACGATCGAAGTCTTCTCGCTGCGGTGCTTCTTCGTATCGAACGTCACCTCGTGAATGCGCACCTTGACTTTGGCATGCAGTTCGACCGCGCGGTTCTGGTAGGCGCGGTGCACCTCGGCCAGATTGGCGAACGCCATGCCTTCGCCCTTGGCGTTCTCCAGCGCGCGCGTCATGTAATACAGACCGAGCACCACGTCCTGGGTAGGCACGATGATCGGATCGCCGTTGGCTGGCGACAGGATGTTGTTCGACGACATCATCAGCGCGCGCGCCTCGAGCTGGGCTTCCAGCGAAAGCGGTACATGCACGGCCATCTGGTCGCCGTCGAAGTCGGCGTTGAACGCGGTACACACCAGCGGGTGCAGCTGGATTGCCTTGCCTTCGACCAGCACCGGTTCGAATGCCTGGATGCCGAGACGATGCAGGGTCGGCGCGCGGTTGAGCAGCACCGGATGTTCGCGGATCACCTCTTCAAGGATGTCCCACACTTCCGGGCTTTCGCTTTCGACTTTCTTCTTGGCCGCCTTGATTGTGGTGGCGAGGCCGCGGCGCTGCAGCTTGGAGAAGATGAACGGCTTGAACAGTTCCAACGCCATCTTCTTGGGCAGACCACACTCGTGCAGCTTCAGGGTCGGGCCGACCACGATCACGGAACGCCCGGAATAATCCACGCGCTTGCCGAGCAGGTTCTGGCGGACGCGGCCTTGCTTGCCCTTGATCATGTCGGCGAGCGACTTGAGCGGGCGCTTGTTCGTGCCGGTGATGGCGCGGCCGCGGCGGCCGTTGTCCATCAGCGCATCGACGGCTTCCTGCAGCATGCGCTTTTCGTTGCGCACGATGATGTCGGGTGCATTCAGCTCGAGCAGGCGACGCAAACGGTTGTTGCGATTGATCACGCGCCGGTACAAGTCGTTCAAATCCGAGGTCGCGAAGCGGCCGCCTTCCAGAGGGACCAGCGGACGCAAATCCGGCGGCAGCACGGGCAACACGGTCATGACCATGTATTCCGGGCGATTGCCGGACTCAAGGAACGCCTCGACCAGCTTGATGCGCTTGCTCAGGCGCTTGAGCTTGGTCTCCGAGCCGGTCGCGGCGATTTCCTCGCGCAGGCGGACCAGTTCGGCATTCAGATCGATCGTTTTGAGCAGCTCGTAGACGGCTTCGGCGCCCATGCGCGCGTCGAACTCGTCAACGTGTTCCTCGACCGCCTGCAGAAACTGCTCTTCATTGAGCAGTTGTCCGCGAGTGAGCGGAGTCAGACCCGGGTCGATGGTGACATAGGCTTCGAAGTACAGGATGCGTTCGATGTCGCGCAGGGTCATGTCGAGCATCAGGCCGATGCGCGAGGGTAGCGACTTCAGGAACCAGATGTGCGCGACCGGCGAAGCCAGGTCGATGTGGCCCATGCGCTCGCGACGCACCTTGGTCAGGGTCACTTCGGTACCGCATTTTTCGCAGACCACCCCGCGGTGCTTCATGCGCTTGTACTTGCCGCACAGGCACTCATAGTCCTTGACCGGACCGAAGATCGCCGCGCAGAACAGGCCGTCGCGTTCCGGCTTGAACGTGCGGTAGTTGATCGTCTCGGGTTTTTTCACCTCACCGAACGACCACGAGCGGATCAGCTCCGGGGATGCCAGCGCGATCTTGATCGAGTCGAAGTCCAGCGACTGGCGGGTTTGGTTGAACAGGTTGAGCAGGTCTTTCATTGCGTTTCTCCGGAAGGAGTAATTCTTGCGTCGAGGGCAGCGGAATCAAGCACGTCGGTAGCGGAGAGCAGGTAGCCGGAGAGCTGCGATTTCACGCTTTCCGGCTGCCGGCGACCGATTCTCGACTAGCGTTTTGTCAGCGCTCTTCCAACTCCATGTTGATCGCCAGCGAGCGGATCTCTTTGACCAGCACGTTGAACGATTCGGGCATGCCGGCTGCCATTTCGTGCTCGCCGTCGACGATGTTCTTGTACATCTGGTTGCGGCCCGGTACGTCGTCGGACTTGACCGTGAGCATTTCCTGCAACGTGTAGGCGGCGCCGTAGGCTTCCAACGCCCATACTTCCATTTCGCCGAAACGCTGGCCGCCGAACTGCGCCTTGCCGCCCAGCGGCTGCTGGGTGACGAGCGAGTACGGGCCAGTGGAGCGCGCATGCATCTTGTCGTCGACCAGATGGTTGAGCTTGAGCATGTGCATGTAGCCCACGGTCACCTTGCGATCGAACGCCTCGCCGGTGCGGCCGTCGTACAACGTGGTCTGGCCGGATTCGGGCAGATCCGCAAGCTTGAGCATGGCCTTGATCTCGGTCTCGTGCGCAC
>JBOHYL010000089.1:0-4762 GCA_050737915.1 Rudaea sp. | reverse complement strand
GTGATCGAGCATCATCGCGGCGGCGAGTAGCAGCGCCGTGGGGTTTGCGATCCCCTTCCCGGCGATATCCGGCGCCGAGCCGTGCACGGCCTCGAAGATCGCCGCATCCGTGCCGATGTTCGCGCCGGGGGCAAGCCCCAACCCGCCGACCAGTCCCGCGCACAAGTCCGAGATGATGTCGCCGAACAGATTGGTGGTGACGATCACATCGAACTGCTCGGGTTTCATCACCAGCTGCATGCAGGTGTTATCCACAATCATCTCGTTGAACTGGATTTGCGGATATTCCTTCGCGATCTCGCGAGCAACGTCCAGAAACAGGCCGGACGCGGTCTTGATGATGTTCGCCTTGTGCACGGCGGTGACCTGCTTGCGTCCCAGACGCTGCGCCAGATCGAACGCGTAGCGCACGATGCGCGTGGCGCCGCGGCGGGTATTGCGAATCATCGAGATCGCGGTTTCGCCGTCGGCCGAAACGCTTTGGCCTTCGGACAGATACGCGCCTTCGGTGTTCTCGCGCACAGTGATGATGTCTATACCGTCGTAGCGCGATTTCGTGCCCGGAAATGTGATCGCCGGACGCACGTTCGCGTACAGATCGAAACGCTTGCGCAGCTCGACGTTGATCGAGGAGAAGCCACCGCCGACCGGCGTGGTCAGCGGGCTTTTCAGTGCGATGCGGTGACGGGCGATGGCCTCGAGCGTTGCCGCGGGCAACAGCTCGCCGCATTTTTCCAGCGCGGCGACGCCAGCGTCGACGAACTCATAGTTCAATCCGGTATTCAATGCATCGAACACGCGCAACGTGGCGCGCATGATTTCCGGGCCGATACCATCGCCCGGGACTACTGCAATCGTCTTGGTCATGGAGCGGTTTCCAATTCGACGTGCGTTGAGCCGCACACATTGACGCTGTGTCGCAGCCCGCGACCCGCGCAACGCGGCTCCAACGCACTTTGGTTAACAAGAAACTAAGCAACCTGAAATTATCGTGTAGACTTGCCGTCCGGACAAGGAAAACCGATGCGCCGCGCCACTTTGCCAATGCGAATTTGCCGCTGTGCCGCACCGGCGCTGCTTACGCTCGCGTCGGTGCCTGTGTTCGCGCAGTCGCTCGGCTTGGCCGCGGTTTCGATCCGCGCAGACAACCCACCACGCGCGGTGCTGGCGCCGTCGTGGACTGTTTCCATCGGCGGTCGATGGCCGACGCAATGCCCACCGACCTTGCAGAACGCTGCCCTCGACGGTATGAACCTGCGCATCGACGCGCGTTCCGTGCTGGGACTTTGCGACCGCCGTCCGACGTCGTTTGCAATCGAACTCAATCCGACATTGGCGTTGCAGCGTGGGCCGCTGGCCGCGGGCGTCTACCGCATTCGTTTCTATGCCGCCGATGGCGCGCAGGCACAACTGCAACTGCATGCCTTCGCGCTCATCGACCGCAGCGCACCGGGCACCCCTGCGATCGTTCCGGAAACCGGATTCTGGTGGAGTCGCAGCGGCAACGACGCAAGCGGAGCCGACCGCACCGTATTGAGCATTGAATTGCAAGGCCGCCAGTTGAGCGCCGCGCTGCTCAGTTACGATGCCGCCGGACAACCTGCGTGGTATTTCGGTTCGGCGCCCTACGATGGCCGCATCGCGCAGTTGCCCATGTTGCGCCTGAGCGGCGGCAGTGGTCCATTCGCGGCTGCACCAGCGGTGCCGCAGGCCGACGATGCAATGACGCTGGATCTGCAATTTGCCGACGCTGCGCACGCCAGCGCGTGGCTATCGCGTCCGCACAGCGATGGTGGCGCACTGCAACTGCAACAACTGGATCTTGCGCGACTGCCGCTGACCGAGCAGACCGACGGCAGCGCATGGCAAGGCGACTGGGTGCTGGTGAGCGACGCCGCCGGCGCCGTACCGCTGCGCCTGCATCTGGATCGGTTCGTGTCCCTGGATGCGCAGCATTTTCAGCTTGCCGATACAGACGCAGCGACGACGATCACCTGCGAGAGCGACAGCGCACAGCGACCGCAATGGCCGCCGCACGCCTGTGTTGTGCGGCTTGCCGCCGGCGCGGTGTTCAATCTGGATTCGATCGCCATCGCACGCATGGACGGCACCGATGCGAGCGGCGTAGCGGTTCATCTGCTGCGGGTTACGCCGTAACGTTATCTTCCAGTTTGTCCAGAAAATCCACCGCGCGGCGCAAATGCGGTATCACAATCGACCCGCCGACGACGAGGCCGACACTGAACACCTCGAAGAATTCGTCGCGGCTCACGTCTGCATTGCGGCACTCGGCAATGTGGTAGCTGATGCAATCGTCGCAACGCAGCACCAACGACGCCACCAGTCCGAGCATTTCCTTGGTTTTCACCGGCAGTGCGCCGTCCTTGTAGGTTTGCGTATCCAGCGCGAAGAAGCGGCGCACAACCTGGTTGTCGTGTTCGAGGATACGCTCGTTCAGGCGCTGCCGGAACGCGACGAAATCATCCACGCGTTTGCCGCCGCTCATGTGTCGCTCCCAGTCAATTTCGCCAATTCGCCGCTGCGCTCGGCGGCGACCAGATCCTCGTAGCCCCCGACCAGACGATCGTTCACAAATATTTGCGGCACGGCACGGCGCTGCGCGCGCGCAAGCATTTCCTCGCGCCGCGCCGCGTCGGTATCGATACGGTATTCGGTGTAATCCAGCCCGCGGCTCTTGAGCAGGTTCTTCGCGGCCACGCAATACGCGCAGTGGCCACTGGTGTACATCTCAACTTTGGGCATGACCGGGTCCAGACAGAGGTTGAGGGGTATTTTCCCACGTCGGCGCATGCGCGAGGGCACTCCGGATTAACGCCGGCAAAACACCGGTTGCAGCAGAATGGCTGGCAGGCAGCGGCTGCGCTATTGTGGCAGCCATACCGCCGCGACAATTCATCATGCGCATCGCCCCCTTTCCCACCGTATTTGTCCTGTTGTGCGCACTGCTTGCGGGTTCGCCGGCGCGTGCCATCGACACGCAACTGCCGAACATGGGCAGCTCGGCGGCAGCCATTGCCTCGCCCGAGGAACAACGCCAGTATGGCTTCTACATGCTGCATGAGCTGCGCAACCAGGGCATGGTGCTGGACGACGCCCTGCTTACCGACTACATCAACACGCTCGGCTATCGACTGGTGTCGTACAGTCCGCAACCGAATCAGCCGTTCACGTTTTTCGTGGTGCGCGACAACTCGATCAACGCTTTTGCACTGCCCGGCGGTTTTGTCGGCGTCAACGCCGGCCTGATCACCACCACCACGAACGAGAACGAGCTGGCTGCCGTTCTCGCGCACGAGATTTCGCACATCACCCAGCAGCATCTGGTGCGCGCGGTCGAGGCCGAGCAGAAGTACGCGCCGCTGCTGGTACTGGCCATGGTCGGTGCCATCGTCGCCTCGGCGCACAGCAGTCCGTACAGCACGAGCAACGCCGATGTAGGCGCCATGGCTACGGCCTCGGGACTGGCGCAGCAGTTGCAAATCAACTTCACCCGTGCCGACGAGGAAGAAGCCGATCGCATCGGCATCCAGACGCTGGCCAAGGCCAATTTCGATCCAGATGCGATGGCCGAGTTCTTCGCACGCATGCAACAGGTTTTGCGGCCGGGGTTCGACGAAAACGACGTGCCGGCGCTGCTGATGGACCATCCGGTCACGCTCAAGCGCATCAGCGAAGCCAAGGCACGCGCGCTGGCAGTGAAGAAAGAAGAAGCCCAGCGCCGTGCCAGTCTGGCCGCGGCACGTGCGGTCGTTACCCCCGTATCGCCGCTGCTGCGCCTGCCCGGCGTCAAGACCAGCTCCAGCGCCATGGCCGCGGAGCTGGCACGGCCGTCGGAATCGCCGGCGCAACAACGCGCGCGCTCCGAGGCGTATTACGAACTCATGCGCGAGCGCGTGCGCGTGCTGGCCTCGAACCAGCCCACCCAAACCGTAACCTGGTACGCCGACAATCTGCACAACACACCCGGCTTCGACACGAGATCCAACCGCTACGGCTACGCCTTGGCGCTCGTGCAGGCCGGCCAGGCGAAACAAGCTCTCGCCGTCGCGACCAAACTGGCCAGTGAACATCCGGATCAACTCGTACTGCAACTGGGTGCCGGCAACGCCGAATTGATGGCGGGTGCGCGCGACGCCGCGCTCAAGCGCTACACCTCCCTGGAAACCGGCTATCCCGACAACCGCGCGCTGGCGCTGGCGCACGCACAGGCGCTGCTGCAGACCGCGGACTCTGCCAGTGCGAAACTCGCGCAGAAAATCCTGCGTCCGCAACTGTCCGAGGACGACGAAGACCCGGATCTGCAAACCGTGTTCGCGCGCGCCTGCGAACTGGCCGGCGATCGCGTGCGCGCCGGCGAGGCGCATGCCGATGCCGCGTACCTGAATGGTCGCGCCGAAGACGCGCTCAACCAGCTCAAGGAACTGGCCAAGCGCAGTGATCTGGATTACTACCAGCGCGCCCGCATCGAGGCGCGCATCGCACAGATCACGCCGGACGTTCTTGAATTGCGCCGGCGCAAGATCCGCCCGGAGGACCAGGGCAAGTTCACGTTGCGCCACGATTATTGACCGCCGCATCCGCTGTTTCGCTATCATGCGCGGCAGATGACCCGCCGACGCAACCTCAAGGCTGCCGCGCTTTACCTCAACCGCGAACTGGCCCAGCTCGAATTCAACGTGCGTGTACTCGCGCAGGCGCAGGATGCCGCCACACCCCTGCTCGAACGCCTGCGCTATCTGTG
>JBOHYL010000088.1:0-34016 GCA_050737915.1 Rudaea sp. | reverse complement strand
CGTGGCGACCGGTATCCTCGACGCGCTCCTTGATGATTTCGCGTGAGCGCAGGCGCACCGAAAGCGCCGCGGCGAGGATCTCACCAAGCGGTGAATTCACCCGCAGCTTTTCGATATGCCCTGGATCGAGCTTGCGCGTGCGCGCCCATGCCAGTACCTGCTCGCCCAGTTCGCGTGGCGCCACCGCCTTGCGCCGTAGCGACCAGAAGCGTTCGAGAATGATGGCCAGCGCCACCGCCGAACACGCGAGGATTGGCACCATCGGCCAACCGCCGGCAATCAGGATTTCAAGCACGCGCGCACTCCGTCAACAGGACGGCGCAATCATAGCAGCGCCGGGCGGATTTGCGACGGGATGGCACTCAACCCAGGCGCCGGCGCAACCCGCTGCGGCGCAATACTGGCTGCGCCACAGCAGCGCGCAAGGCAGCGGCGGACGCCCAGATTTGCGCATTGTCGCGTGCTCGCGATACCGCGGTGTAAACGAGCTCGCGGCTCAGGATGCGGTGCTCCGCATCCGGCGGCAGCACCACGGCGACGTCGGCATATTCGGATCCCTGACTGCGGTGGATGGTGATCGCCCATGCCGTTTCATGCGCGGGCAGCGTGCGCGGAGAAAAACTTCGCGGACCGCTCGCGGCGCCTGTATCGAACCAGACGCGCAGGTGATTTCCTTCCATCAACGCAATGCCGACATCGCCGTTGTACAGGCCACGCGCGTAGTCGTTGTGCGTCACCACCACCGGCCGGCCGTGATGCCAGGTCTGCCCGGCGTCGAATCCAAAACGTGCCGCCAGATGGCGCGTCAACAACGCATTGATGCCTTCCGCACCGAACGGGCCCTCGCGCAATGCGCACAGGATTTGCGCTGCGGACAATGCCTCCAACGCGTCCTGTGGCGTGCCACCGGGCTGCAAGGTCCGCGCGAAGGTATCCGCATGCGCGTCCAGCCATTGCGCGACGCTCGCCGCCAATGCGGCCGTATCCTCACATGCGCGCCAGCCCAGATTGCCATCGGCGCCGGACTGGATAACCCGCTCGCTCCAGGCCGCATCGCCGCTGCGCAATGCGGCCAGTGCGGCGTGCAGGCCGCTGCCCGCGCGAAACGTGTGTGTGAGCGTGAACACTTGTCCGGCCAGCGGCGACGGTGACGCAGTAGCAACCGGTAACGCATCGAGTACGCCGGCAAGGTGCTGCGCCAGCTCCGGCGGCATTGCATTTTCGGCGACGCTGCTGGTGATGTCGCCAAGTACACAGCCGGCCTCGACCGAATACAGCTGGCCGGGATCGCCGAGCAAGATCAACACCGCGTGCGGGCGCAGCGCATCGAACAACTGCCGCAGAATGGCCAGATCGATCATGGAGGCTTCGTCGACAATCACGACGTCCGCGGCCAATGGCGCATCGGCGTTGTGCCGGAAATCTCCATTGTGCTGTGCGAAGCCCAACAAGCGATGCAGGGTTTGCGCCTGCACCGTGGCCATGCGTTCGAGTCCGGCTGCGAATGCGCAATCCGGCGCGAGCCGCGAGCGCAGATACTCGACACCGCCGCGGATGGACTGCGCCAGACGCTGCGCCGCCTTGCCGGTCGGCGCGGCCAGCGCGACGGTAGGACTTTCCGGCAGGCCGCAGGCCGATGCGTGCCGGAGCAGCATCAACAGCATGCGCAACGCCGTGGTGGTCTTGCCGGTACCAGGCCCGCCAGTGAGCACGAACATGCGCGCGCCCGGAACCGCCGCCACGGCCGCGCGCTGCCAGCGCGTGGCCTGCGCACCCATGCCGGCGAAGAGTCCGTTCACGTCAGTGGCCAACGTGGAGGCGTCCAACGGCAGCCTGCGCCGCTGCGCGCGCGCACGCAGGGCCTGCGCCAGCCGCGTTTCGTGCCGCCAATTGCGCCATGTATACAAATTCGCATCGTCATCGAGCACAAATGGCGAAAACGCGCCACCATCTCCGACCCAGGCGTGTCCGCGCAATTCGTCGACCTGCGCCGTGGTCAATCCGGCATCGGTGTCCAGCGCGCAGCACACATGCCCTTGCGCTTCGCTCAGATTCAACACTGCAGCGACGCGCGCCAGCAGTTCCGAGCCGCTGCGTTCACGCACCCAGCGCGCCAGCACCCGGTCGATGTCGCGTTCGGGCAGCGCCGCCGGGTTCATGCCGTCGCCTGCCTGCCGGCAAAGGCATCGTCCAGATCGCGGAGCAACGCAATCGGCCATCGCCGCCGCCATACGCCGGCGCCGGGCGCCAGTCCGACCCCGCGCAGGAACAGATACCAGCTCTCGCCCAGATGACGTTCCGGTGTATAGCCGCGCAGACGCGCGCTCAGATAGCGATGCAAGGCGACTGTGTACAGCAAGGCCTGCAAGGGATAGCGATGTTCGTGCATGGCCGCTGCGAGCGCCGCATCCGCGTAGTCGGACAAACGTGTACCAAGACGATTGGTCTTGTAATCGAGCACGTGATAACGACCGTTGAATTCGAAAATCAGATCGGCGAATCCGGTCAGCATGCCGTTGAGCGAAGGCCAGGATGCGTGTGCGGGCCAGATTCCAGAGAATCCATGCTCTGCGCACACCGCACGCAACGCAGCCAGCGGCGCATCCACGGGAAAGCGGAATTCGAATTCCGCTACGCATGCGTGTGCCGGCAGATTCGCCAGGCGCATGCCATCGCCAAGATCCGCAGTGCGCACACGCTCGAGCATGCGTGCAAGCGCGACAAAACCCGTACCGCTATCACCACCCTGCGCATGCACGCCGAGCGCGGCGAAGGTTTGCGCCAGTGCGACGGGCGTGCGTGCGTCCGCTGCGCGGGCTTCCAGCACGTTGTGCACGGCGTTACCGAAATGGCGGCCGCGCCAGATATCCAGCGCCAGTAACTCGATGGACTCGGCTTCGACTGAAGTGATTTCATCGGACAACGCGGATTCGCCTTCGTCTGCCGCTGCCGTATCGACATTTTCCATCACGCTATGACGCGTGATACCAGTGAAACTGTGCAACCACTGGAATGGCCGCGCCGCAGGTAGTGGAGTTCGCGCAATCGGCAGGGCTGCTGATGCGATTCTTGCCACATACTTCGCTTGCAGTGCCGTGGAAGGTTCAACTATAGCGATGCCATCGAGCTTGCGTGCGAGATCCGGCAATGCCGCTTCGCCGAAATCCAGTCCGCATGCAGTCTGCGCTTGGCGGATCAATACATCGATGGCAGAAATCTCCCACGCCGGCGCATCTTCTGCGATATCGCGATCCACCCAGTACACATGCACCGCATATTTTGCACGTGTGATGCCGACATACAGCAGACGCAAACGCTCGCGCAGATCCTCGGCGAAATGGGGTGTCAGATGCGCGTCGAATTGCGTCGAACCCAAGTCCACGCAGGGTCTGCCATCCGCATCGTGAAAATGCAATATGTTCGGGATGCGCTGTCCCTTGCGGTCGGCGGTGCGCCAGGCCAGCGGCAGGAACACGATGGGAAACTCCAACCCTTTGGCTGCGTGCAAGGTCAACAACTGCACGCGCGCGGAATCGGATTCGATGCGCAATTGGCGCGTATCGCTGGCATCGCCTTCGCCATCGCTCTCGCCGCGGCGCATGGCCGCGAACCACGCGATCGCGCCTTCCAGACCGGATTCCTCGGCCTCTTGTTGCGCGAGCAGCTCGGCCAGATGGCGCAGGTCCGTGACGATGCGCTCGCCGTCAGGCAGGCTCAACAACACCGCTCCCCGCAGAGCAAGCATGTCCGCGATCACTGCGAACGCGCCGCGCACCAGCGCCATCTCGTGCCAGCGCGCGAAGCGATCCAGCTCGCGTTCGAAGTCCGACGTGTCGTCCTGCCAGGCGAGCACGGTGCGCAGATTCGCGCCAAGCAAGCGCGTAGTCAGCGCGCCGCGCACGGCGCCGTCATCATCCGCGTGCAGCACGGCGTGCAAAAACAATTCCAGCTCGCTGGCGGTTGCACTATCGAACACACTGCAGCGACCGCTGCCGACACAGGGCACGCCACGCGCAATCAGGCGTCGACGGATCTCCGCTACATGTCGATTGTTCGGCACAAGCACGGCAATATCGCCGGGCTTTACTGCCGTAGTGCCCAGCGTCATCGAGGAATCGTTGAGCAGCTCGACGATGCGTGCCGCGCAATCGTCCAGTGCAAGTTTCTCCAGTTCGCCGCGTGCGGTCAGCGGGTCGTCTCTGTCGCCAGCCACCATGCCACGAAAAGCGTGCAGAAAAAAAGGCTCCGCAACCGGCGTGTTGTCGCGGAAAAGCGCGTGTTCATCCGCATCACCATCCGGGGTGACAGTCTGATACGCGACGCGCAAATCATCGAAGCCATCACCGGCCTTTGCGTACAGGGCGTTACAGGCCTTGATCACGGCCGTACTCGACCGGAAATTCGTATCCAGCCGATACTGCGTGGCGACGCTGTCGCGAACGCGCAGATATGCGGCAATGTCGCCTCCGCGAAACCCGTAGATCGCCTGCTTCGGATCGCCGATCATTGCCAACCAGCCGCGCTCGGCACGATCCGCATCGCGATAGATCCGGTCGAAAATTTCGAACTGGCGCGCATCGGTATCCTGAAACTCGTCCACCAGCGTGACCGGAAATGCCTGAAACAGACGCTCGGCAAAATCGCGCTCTCCGCTGGACAATCGATCGCGTACCGCACCGATCTGCAATGCAAACGTCGAGCCTCGCCGCTGCGCCGCGCGACGCGGCAATTCGGTTTTGCAAAATCGGCAGGCTTCGGCCAGCACCGCGCCGCGTGCGAAGGTTGTGTGGCGCCCCAGCAAGGATCGCAGACGTTGCAATGCTTGAATGAGCGGCTGCTCGCGCAGACGCAGTGACGCGGACTCGGATTGCTGCTCGTCGATGGCCGCATCCTCAAACACGCCGTTGAGCAACCTGCCCAGCGTTGCGACATCGCCCGATTCCAGCGCGTCGGCGATCTGCTCGAGGCGATTGCTCAATGCCGTTCTGCGACTGGCGAACAGACTCTTGTCCTTGGCCCACTGGCGGAGCTGTTCGATGCACTCGGGTTTGCGCAACGCCTCGATTTCGGTGCGAATAGCTTGCATTCCATCGGCAGGCAGGATGTGCGCATCGCGATTGAGCAAATCGCGAACATCGCGCAGCAACGATTCGGGTCCCTTGTCGAACAGTGCATCGGCTTCGTCGACATCCACATCGCCGCCATGCAGATAGCGTTGGCGCCAGAAATCCTCGACGCATTCGCGCAGCAAGGCATCCTCGTCGAGCAGCTCATCGGCACCGACGCTGCTGCCGGATTCAAGCGGAAAATCGCGCAACACGCGCCGACAAAACGAGTGAATGGTCGCGATCGGCGCGCGATCGAAATCGATGCGTGCCAATTCGATGCGGCGCAATGCCTTGCTTGCCTTCTCGCGATCCGCGAATTGTTCCGTCAACCATGCAATCACCGGATCGTCTTTGCCTGTCGCGATGCGTTCGCCATTTGCCAGGCGATGCAAACAATGCTCAGCACCCTCCAGCCGCGCACGCAAACGCTCGCGCAATTCCTGCGCCGCCGCCTCGGTGAACGTGGCCACCAGGATTTTTTCCACGGCGAGATCTTCGCGTTCGAGCAGCAGACGAAGGAAAATTGCGCCGATGCTCCAGGTCTTGCCGGTACCGGCACTGGCCTCGATGAGCACGCGGTCCGGTGGCTGCAATGCCAGCGTGCACCAATCCAGCGCCTCTACGGTACGGGGTGTATGGCTCACGCGCCACTCCCGCGCGATTTTTTGGGAGCGTCCGCAAGCAACACCATCCGACCTGGATCAAGTACGACGGCAACGCGTTTGCACATCGCTGCGAATTCGCGGCTCATGGCACTGCCGGTTGTGAACCAGTCCTGCCCGCGTGCGAACAGCGCATTGTAGCCGGGAGCATAGTCGCGCTCACCAGCATGACGAAAACCGCCGCCTTCCCACACCTGACGCGCCTTGGCTTCGCGCACCTCGGCACTAGCGCAACACCAGGCCCAGGCTGTGCGGGGCGGAAACGGCACGGGTTGCGTACGCGCCGCGAGCGCGATTTCGAGCAAGGCCGCCAGGCCTGAATCGAGTGCAGTGGCGGACTGCGCCAAAATCGGCTCGAGCAATGCGCTAGGCGACGGCTTCGCAGCCTCCTTTGCTACCTGCAGAAATCCAGCTTCAATTTCGATGCCGCTCGAGTGCAGCGCGGCGTACTGAATGAAAAATGGCACGAGATCGGCGAAATCGGCTTGCCGGCCGATACGCACTCCGAACAGGATTGGCGGCTGGCCATCGCGTTCAAACACGTTCGCGACCGTTCCGCGCAGGCAGATTCCATGGCAGTCCAGTTCTACCCGGCGCGCGCTGCGCCGCGCACCAGCGCCGAGCAATTCCAATGTCGCATCGAGCGCCGGTTGCGTGCGCTCACGTGCACGCGCGTACGCACGTTCGCCGATGGCGCCGGCAGCGAACGCGCCCGAACGAGTGATCCAATCCGGCGCGACCAGCGGCAATTCGGCCTGCCCTGCGCGCAGCGCATCGAACAGCAATCGCGCTTCGATACGCTCACGGCGGTCGAGCGCAGCGCTGAGCGGTTCGCAATCGAGCGTGGCGTCGGTATCGAGCACGCTACGGTCGATACCCGCAGCATCGTGCAACTGTGCACGCAAAGGATCGCGCCAGAAGCGTACGAGCGAGTCCAGCGACAGTTCGTCAACTTGCGTCGACCCATCCACGTCCGCAGGATCAAAGATCGTTGCATCGGCAAACGCAGACTCGACGTCTGCTGCGGCCGGACGCTGCACGTACGCGACGGCGAAGGAAAACAGGCGTGGATCGTGGTGTTGTCGTTGCGGATCACAACGATCGTTTTGCTGCTCGAAATAGCTCGCATCGAATGGCTGTAGCGGATGCCCGATCAGCCACGGTCGCGCGTCGTCCTTGTCCAACCCGTATTGATCGTCGAAGAACTGCAGCAGCTCGGCGAGCGGCGCAGCGGGGTTCTTGCGCTTGCCGGTGCGCGCATCGCGACCGAGAAAGCTGATGTGCAGATTCGCGCGCGCGGCCATCAGCGCTTCCAGAAACAGATATCGATCCTCGCGTCGTGTGTCGCGATCGCCGCGCAAGGGGCGTTCAAGCATACGGTTCAAGCCCGTATCCATGCCGCCGCGTGGAAACTCGCCTTCGTTCATGCCAAGCACGCACACGACCCGAAACGGAATCGAACGCTGCGGCACCAGACCGCAAAACGTGACACCACCGAGCAGGAAGGGCTGCCGCTCGGACACTGCATCCAATTGTCCGCGTACGGCTTCGCGCATTGCGCTCCACGGCAGTGGCGTCGTGGCGGACGTCTGCTCGCGCAACCCCGCCAGAGCGCCCTGCAATCCCTCCAGTGCACGACTCTCGGCCGCATCCTGCGGGTCGGCACGGAACAAGGTGTCCACGCGTGCTTGCAGCCAGTCGCACCAATCGGCGAGCGTGCGCGAGAAGAAAAATCCCGTGCGCGTTTCGCGCAATGTGTCGAGCAGGCGATGCAGACGGCCGAGCCGAAATGCCGAAGCGGAGTCGACGCCCGCCAGCGGCTGAATGCCGTCGAGCAGTTCGCCATCGGTATCCGTGCCAGCGATCAGTCCAGCGAAAATGCGATCGAAGCCGAAGCGCCAGGAATTGGCGTCTACCGCTGCCGCGCCGGCCTGTGCTTTCATCGCGGCATCCAGCCCCCAGGCCACATGCGCTCGACCCAGGCAATTCTCCAGCGGTTCGCGATCTTGTCCGCTCAGACCGAAACGCCGGGCGATCGCGGGCACATCGAGCAAGTCCAGCACTTCGCTTGCGGTGAAGCGACTTTGCGCCAGATCCAGCAGTTGCGCGAACGCGCGCAGCAGCGGATGCGTCTGCGTCAAACCAACATCGGCCAGATGCCACGGAATCGCACCCGGCTCCGTGCTGTAACGCGCCGGCGCGCCGAACACGGCCGCAAGATACGGCGCATAGACGGTGATGTCCGGCGCCATCACGACAATTTCGCGCGGCTGCAAATCCGCATTCTCGGCGAGCAGGCCGAGGAGCGCATCGCGCAGCACTTCCAGCTCGCGCAAGCGCGTCGCACAGGCATGTACGCGCAAGCTGGCATCGCTGCGCAACGCGCGCAATGCGCCCGCCCGCTGTGCGGCGTTTTCCAGATTCCTGGAAATGCCGACAAACCCGGCACCGACGCGCTGCGGATCGCAAGCGCGAATGCTTGCTTGCAATGCGAAGAGAAGGGTCGAACCCTTGCCTGTGTCTGCGCTATCACCGCTGTCAAGATCGACACCCGTCGCTTCCAACGCGATGAAAAAATCCTGCGCCATGCGGCCGAGCGAAACCAGCAGCGGATGGCCAATCTCGTAATGCCACTCGTCGGCAACCTCGCCGCACCGGATCAGCGCGCGCCGCGATTGCAGATCGGCCCAGTATTCGCGGCACGGATCGGGAAACCACAAATGCACCGGTCGCTGTGTCGACACGGCACACAGGGCGCCGAGAATATCCGCCGGCAAATGACTGACGCCGAACACATGCAGTGGCGCACGCTCACCATCACCACCTGCGGCCAGAGCCAGCACGAGCTCGGCCTGCCTCTGCGCACGATGCGGCGCCACGATGCGCTTGCGCAACTTGCGCCACAACACGGCTTGCCAATCCTTTGCATCGGCGCCGTGCTCCCAAGCGGCAATCCAGTTCGGGCGGTACACCAGGTATTGCGCGTAGACACCGGCCAGGCGGTCGGCTAGCTGGAAGCGTCGGCGTTCACCTTCTTCTCCAGTCAGGAACGCACGTATCGGAGCAGCATCCAGTTCGGATACCAGCGCATGGATGTGCCAGCGCAGACGCTCCTGCCTGTAGTCCCCGCCGGTGGCGTGATCCGGCAACGCGAGCGCCGCAGCGCGCTCCAGCCACTGCCAGGGCTGGATGATGTCGAAATTGGCGGCAATGCCGTGACCGCCAGCACGCGGACGGTGCGCAAATTCGCCGAGTAGCCAGCGTCCAAGTCCCGGATGCGCTACTACCACGGTTTGCGGCACGAGTGGATTGGCCGGGCGCTCGACTTCCAGCGCATCCGCCAGTCCGGCGGCGAGCGCCTCCATGCGACTGTCGCGGTGGACGATCAGGTGGCTCGCGCTCGGACTCATCCGCGCCATGATACCCACGCGCGTGTCGCAGCGCCTGCGACGCGGCAGGCGCGCCGCCTATTCCCGCCAGTACGGATGCCGATCGATGCGGCCGCGTTCAAGAATTTGCGGCGCCATGCCCGGCCCGAAGTGCAGCGCGACGTAGCCGGTTTGTGCGCTATCGTACAAGTCCACATCAGCCGCAAAATAACGCTGCACGACGTCGGGATTGGGATGATGGAAGCGATTGCGGTAACCCGAGGAAATCAATCCCCATGCGGGGTGCAGGTCAGCGATGAAGCCCGCGCCGGACGAGGTCTTGCTGCCGTGATGCGGAACCTGCAGCACCAGGTGCGCTGCCACGGGCGTTAGTGCGGCAGCGACTCGTGGCTCGACGGCTTGCGTGATGTCGCCGGGCAGCACCAACTCACTGCTACCGCTGCGGACCTCAAGCACGCAGCAACGGTCGTTGTCGCGTGTCGACAACGGCAATACCGGATGCACGATGCGGAAGGACACGCCATTCCAGTTCCAGGCCTCGCCGGCTACACATTGCGTCGCCGGTATCGTCAACCGCCCGGGCTCGCCGGATTCGACGTGGATGGCGGCGAACGTGTCCACGACCGCCGCGGCACCGCCGGCGTGATCGTTGTCGCCGTGACTGATGATCATGCGATCCGGATACTCGATCCCGAGCGCGTGCAGTGCTGGAACTACGGTCGCCTCGCCCAGATCGAATCCGGACGGGTAGCGCGCGCCGGCGTCGTAAATCAGGGCGTGATCGCGCGTGCGCACCACGAACGCCAGACCCTGCCCGACGTCGAGCATGTAGGCCTCGAATTCGCCGTCGGCCAGGGTGGTGCGCGCGGGCCACAACAAAGGCAAAAACAGGAACAATCCAAGCACACGCGCCGGCACGCCACGCGGCAGCAACAGCCAGAACGCGCCAACCAAGGCCAACGCCAGCGCCCACCAGGTCGGTTCGGGAAAGAACCACAACGCACCCGGCCACGCGGCGATTTTTTCCAGCAGCCACCACAGTTGTTGCATCGCCCACCCAGCCAGCAACAACAGCGGCGTGCCGATGTGCGGCGCGATCAGCACGAGCAGCCCGGCCACGACAGTCAATGGCAATACGAAAAAGCAGATCCACGGCACTGCAACGAGATTGGCTAGCGGGCCGATCAGCGAACTCTGGCCGAAAAACCAGATACCCAGCGGCAGCAGTCCGAGGCTGGCTACGCCCTGTGCGGTAACCAATTCGCGTGCCCAACGCCGGCGTTGGGTCGATCCGCTCAGACAGAACATCAGCCACGCCACGCCGACGAATGAAAGCCAGAATCCGGCACTCAACACGCACAACGGATCCCATGCCAACAGCGCAATCACCGCCAGTGCAAGGCCCTGTACCGGCGCGCGGGCACGCCGCGCGAGGTTGGCGATCAGCAATGCCGCGATCATCACCAGCGCGCGGCGCGTGGGCAGTCCCAAACCTGCGATCACCGCGTAGCTCACCGCAAACACAAGACTCGCCACCGCTTCGATCAGTGGTGCCGGCCAACGCAAGGTCAGGCGCGGCGCAAACTTCCAGAACAGACGCACAAGTCCGATGCCGAAGCTGGCGAACAACGCGATGTGCAACCCGGAAATCGCGATCAGATGCGGAATGCCGGTGGCGCGCGCGACCGCCCATTCGTGATCGTCCATCGCATGCTGGTCGCCGAACGCGAGCGCGCGCAGCAGATGCGCGCTGGGCACATCGCCAAGCGTGGCATCGATGGCGGCACCAATGCGCTCGCGCACACGATCGACACAAATCGCGGCATTGCCGAGGGCGTGATTGCCCGCGGCGGCGCGCACGTAGCCGGTCGCGACGATGCCCTGTTCGAGCGCGTAGCGTTCGAAATCGAAACCACCGGGATTGATCATTCCGCGCGGGCGCTTCAGGCGCAGGCGCAGTTGCCAACGCGCACAGGGTTGGATCGATGGCGCATCGGTATACCAGCTCACGCGCATGCGGCCAGCAAGCGCGACCGGCTTGCCGTCTCGCTCCGCAGAATCCACATCGAACTCGAAGCGCGTGCCGTCGTCCTGCGCGCGCGGCAATCCGTGGACACTGCCGGTGGCGACGATATCGACGCCTTCCAATGCGTGCGGCAGACGTTGCGACAAGGCCAGATCCGCGCGCCACAGCGTCCATGCGGCCGCAAGCAGGACAAAGCCGATCCAGCGCCAGCGACTGCGCAACAGCGCAAGGCACAATCCGGCAATGCCGAGCGCAAGATCGACCCAAGCCGGCGGCAGCATCGGCAGTGTTTGCACGGCGAGTGCGCCGATAAGCAAAGCCAGAGCCGCTGCAGGGCTGAACAAATCCGGCGGTAAAAATTGCAGTAAGTTCAGTGTGCTGCGACGCATGCGCGTTCCCCGCGCGCCTCAACCAGCTGCCACTGGGTCGCGCAATGTGCCTTCGTGCAGCTCCAGCACCTGATCCATGCGCGCAGCCAGCCCATGGTCATGCGTGACCAGCACCAGGCTGGTGCCGATCTCGCGGTTGAGTTCGAGCATCAGCGCGTAAACCTGGGCGGCGTTCTTCTCGTCGAGATTGCCGGTCGGCTCGTCGGCCAGCACGCAGGCGGGCTGCGTGACCAGGGCCCGTGCGACCGCGCAGCGCTGGCGCTCGCCCCCGGACAGCTCGCCGGGCTTGTGCTCCAGGCGTTTGCCGAGGCCCACGCGCTCGAGCAGCAGCCCGGCTTCGTCGCGCGCTTTGGCGATGGCGACGCCGCGTATCAACAGCGGCATGCACACGTTCTCCAGCGCGGTGAATTCCGGTAGCAGGTGATGAAACTGGTAGACGAAGCCGAGCGAGCGGTTGCGCAGTTCTCCGCGTTCGCGATCGGACAGCTTCGACATCGCGCGGCCTTCGACTTCGACGTCGCCAGCACTGGGCGTATCCAGGCCGCCCAAGATGTGCAGAAGTGTACTTTTGCCGGAGCCCGAGGCGCCGACGATGGCCAGTGTCTTGCCGCGCTCCAGTTCGAATGCGACCTCGCGCAGCACCTCCGCGCGCAAATTGCCTTCGCTGTAGGTTTTGGCGACGCCGATGGCACGCAGAACCGCATCGCTCATGACAGCCGCTCCACGAACCAGGTCATGCCGATGTCGTCGATGCAACTGCCGTCGGCTAGCCGAATGCGTTTGCGGAACCGGCTTTCTTCGACAAATCCACACTTCGTGTACAGGCCGATCGCGGCCGCATTCGTCGCGCGCACGCGTAGTTCGACACGCTCTACAGACGCAGTGGCGCGTGCCCAGTCCAGCAGCGCATGCAGCAGCGCAGTGCCGATTCCCTGCCCGGCGTACGCCGGATGCACGACGATGGTCAAACTGCGCACATGTGCGAGCGCGACCAGCGGGCTGGCGTGATCGAGCAGCGCATGCCCGACGACAATCCCATCGCGTTCGGCAACAAGATAGCTGCCGTCGGCGAGTTCGGTGATTTTCTGCGCGAACGCGGCTTCGTGCAACTCGTGCGGCTGCGATATGAGCCGTCCGGGAACACGCGCCGTTTCGCGCTCGGCCGCCCACAGAATCGGTGCATCATCGACACGCGCGGCACGGATTCGCAGTTTCGGGTGGGCGGTTTCATTCATAACGCAACGCCGCCGCCGGCTGGGTGCGCGAGGCGCGCCACGCCGGATACAACGTGGCCAACAGACAGAATGCGAACGCGATCGCGGCGATCCAGCCAACGTCGCTCCAGTGCATGTCAGACGGCACTTCGCTGATGTAGTAGATGTCCGGCGACAGGAATTCGACATGGAACACGTGTTCGATCCACTTTACCAACGCCGGCAGGTTCGTCGCCAGCGCAACGCCGCCGGCCACGCCGAGTGCGATGCCGAACGCCCCGACCAGCACGCCCTGCACCATGAACACACCCATCACGCTGCGTGGCGAGATGCCGAGCGTGCGCAAAATCGCGATATCGGCCTGCTTGTCCTGCACGAGCATGACTAGGGTGGACACGAGATTGAACGCGGCCACAGCGACGATCAGTGACAGAATGATGAACATCACCTTTTTCTCCATCGACACCGCGCTGAAGAAATTGGCGTGGCCTTCGCGCCAGTCTTGCACACGGTAGTAACGGCCGAGTTCACGCGCCAGATTGTCGCCGATCTGCCACGCCCGGAACTTGTCGTCGAGCTTGAGGCGGATACCGGTCGGGCCGTCGAGCTGGAACAGATGCTCGGCATCGGTCATGTTCATCACCGCGAGCCCGTCGTCGTATTCCTGGAAGCCGACGGAGAAAATGCCGACCACCGTGCAACGCTTGAAACGCGGTAGCGCACCGATCGGCGTGACATTGGCATCGGGCGTATACACGGTGACCTTGTCGCCGACGCCGACGCCGAGTTGCATCGCCAGCTCATCGCCGAGGACGATGCCGAAGCTGCCGGGCACAAGTGCATCCAGCCGCCCCTTGACCATCTTGCGGCCGATTTCCGAAACCTTGGCTTCTTCGTCCGGCAGCACGCCACGAATCACGCCTCCAGTGACGCGCGCGCCTTGCAGCAGAGCCACTTTTTCCACGTACGGCGCGGCGCCGCGCACATGCGGATTGGCGTAGGCCAGCTTCACCGCACCCGGCCAGTCGTGCACGCTTTCGCCCACCCCGGAGATCGTGGCATCGGCAACCATGCCGAGAATGCGGTCGGTGAGTTTCTGCTCGAAGCCGTTCATCACAGAAATCACGGTAATCAGCGCGGTCACGCCCACGGCAATGCCCAGCATCGATACCAACGAGATGAACGAGATGAAATGATTGCGGCGTTTGGCGCGCGTGTAGCGCAAGCCGATGAAAAGTTCGAGCGGGCGGAACATTGTGTGCAATCCGTTTGCGACAGGCGCAGGCGCGGCGATTCGGGTCCTGTGCAGAGTGCCCGAGCGCAATCGCGCATGCAAGCCGCATACCGTTGTGGCTGCATGCGCGTACAGCTTGCTGAACAATTTATAAACTGGTGAGTATTGCAATACGACGTTCCGGCCTCACCTGTTGTCTGACAGCACGATTACCCGTTTGCGTAATCGTTGCGTGTGATCAACGCAGGCTGCCCGATCCCATCACCATGCTGGAGAAATAAAATGAAAGTCAGTTTGTTAGCTCTTGCCTTGTCCGCCGCCGGCCTTGCGGCCGCACCGGTTCTCAGTCACGCCGCAGAAGGCGACAACGGCGGGTTTTTCATCAACGGCAATGTCGGCCAATCCAATCTCGACAAAGGTGTCTACAATGATAGCGATACCGGGTACGGCGCGAATATCGGCTATCGCTGGGCCATCAATCCGAACGTGGCGCTCGGCATCGAGGGCGGTTACACCGACCTGGGTAAGTTCGGCGCCAAGAGCGGTTTTGCCGGTCTCGGATTGCCGCAAGCGAAAATCGACGGCTGGAACGCGGGCGTCAACGGCCATTTCAACCTGACCCCGAATTGGTACCTGAGCGGGCGCGCGGGATTGTTCCGCGCCGATGTCAAGGCTGGGTATCTCGCCGATCCGACGACACCTGCCTTCGTCGACGACACCAGCAACAAGTATTACGGGGGCGTCGGCTTCGGCTATGACTTCAGCAACAATGCCAGCATCGGCCTCAACTACGACTACTACAAGGTCAACAAGAGCGGCGTGAGCTTCAATCCCGACCTGGTTTCAGTCAGCGCCGAATACCGCTTCTGATCCGAACTCCCAACGGAGCACACAGGGCAAGGATGCGGAATATGCCCGACTCGGCAACGAGTCGGGCTTTTTTTGCGATGCAGATCAAGTCGCCGGCGCTGTCTCCTGTTCACGGCCCAGGCGCACGCGCAAGCGGCGACGCGTATCCACGTCGGCGTTGTCGGGTGCCAGAATCAATGTGATGCGCCGATCGTCGGTACGGCGCAAATTCAGCACAATCCATGCGCCGCGCACAGTGCCGCGGGTGAGTTCGGCGACATGTTCGCGGCCGTCCGCATCAATCACGTGCCAATGGCCACCAGGCTGCCACGCCACCCGTTGCAGCGGCGGGCGCAAAAACCGGACAAATCCAAATCCGGCCTGTGCGCAAACGAAAATGCCAAGTGCCATTTTTACCACGACAGGAACACCGCTGAACGCCAACGCGACCAATGCCAGCACAGTGATCACCAGCGTCGCAGCCAGCAGCCAGCGCGAGGGCCGGTAGTCAAACGCTATCGCGGGTGCGGATCGCATCGACGACGCTCCGCCAGCCAAGGTGCTCGGGCACGCTGCGGCCGCACAACCAATCCCACAGATCCGGATCCTGGCAATCAAGCATTGTGGAAAATGCGTGTTTTTGCACAGCGTCGGATTTCGCGTACCGATGATCCAGATACCAGCCAAGCAGTTGATCCAGTTCGCGCGTGCCACGACGGCAGCGCCAGCGCAAGCGCGATACCTCGGCATTCACGGCACAAACTCAGCGGATCAAACCGAACGCAAGCACCGCCCAAAGCAACCACACCGCGGCACTGCCGAAAAAGTAGACGTAAAAACGGTGCATGACTTTGTTGTAGCTGCAATGGATCGCGCTGTGCAAAACGCGTAGCGCCACGAACGCCCACGCCAGAGTCAGTGTGGCCGCCGTGACCTGACCGGTTTGCACCGCAACCACCAGCGCCAGATAGAACAGTACCGGCAATTCGAACAGATTGCGAAAATTGTCGGCGGCACGAGTGTCCTTCAGACGTTCGGCCATCTGCGCCGACAGTGCGACCGCCTGTGGATGAATGCGCTCGCGTTTCATCTCACCGGTGCGCGACAAGTACATCCGCAACCAGACGACAAAGGTCAACATCACCATCGCCACTGCCGGCCACCACATCAAGCGAGTATCCATGAGGTTCCTCAGAGACCTTTGCGTTCAACCATCAAGGACTTGATTTCGGCGATCGCCTTGGCCGGATTCAGCCCTTTCGGACAAGTGCGCGTGCAGTTCATGATCGTGTGACAGCGATACAGCTTGAACGGGTCTTCCAGATCGTCCAGGCGTGCACCGGTATCCTCATCGCGCGAATCGGCGATCCAACGGTACGCTTGCAGCAAGATCGCCGGGCCCAGGTATTTGTCGCTGTTCCACCAATAGCTCGGGCATGCGGTCGAGCAGCACGCGCATAATATGCATTCGTACAAGCCATCGAGCTTTTTTCGATCGTCGATGGATTGCAGGCGCTCCTGGTCCGGCGGCGGCGCGCTTTGGGTGCGCAGCCAAGGCTTGATCGATGCGTATTGCGCATAAAAATTGGTCAGATCGGGCACCAGATCCTTGACCACCGGCATGTGTGGCAGCGGATGGATTTTCACGTCGCCGGCGGCGCAGTCCCCGATCGCCTTGGTGCAAGCCAGGGTATTGGTGCCGTCGATATTCATCGCGCACGAACCGCAGATACCCTCGCGGCAGGAACGGCGGAACGTCAAGGTGGTATCGATCTCGTTCTTGATCTTGATCAACGCATCCAGAACCATCGGCCCACAAGCAGCCAGATCGACCTCGTACTCGTCCATGCGAGGATTTCCCGTATCGTCCGGACTCCAGCGATAGATACGGAACGTGCGCACCTTCTTCGCGCCGACCTGGGCCGGATATCTTTTGCCTTTCTGGATTTTTGAATTTTTTGGCAGCGTGAATTCAGCCACGTTCGTCTCCGTTCGATTCAATATACCCGCGCCTTCGGCGGCACCGCTTCAACTTCATTCGTCATCGGCTGCATGTGCACCGGGCGATAATCGAAGCTGGCCTTGCCTTTCGCGTCGATGCTGACGAGTGTGTGCTTCATCCAGTGATCGTCGTCGCGCTTGGCGAAGTCCTCGCGTGCATGCGCGCCACGGCTCTCGAGGCGTTGTTCGGCCGAGTACATCGTCGCGACCGCTTGACCGAGCAAATTATGCAGCTCCAGCGTTTCGATCAAGTCGGTGTTCCAGATCAACGAACGATCGCTCACGCGCACATCGGTAAAGGCATCGTAGGCCGCAGAAATATTCTTGCAACCGTCCTGCAGGGTCTCGCCCGTACGAAACACAGCGGCATCTTTTTGCATCACACGTTGCATACGCAGGCGCAGGTCGGCCGTTCGCGTGGCGCCATTGGCGTTGCGCGCAGCATCGAAATGCGCCAGCGCCGCGTCGCAGGCCGAGGCTGGCATATCCTTGTGCGCCGCACCGGGCTTGATGACCTCACTGGCACGATGCGCAGCGGCGCGGCCGAAAATGACCAAATCCAGCAACGAATTGGAGCCCAGGCGATTGCCGCCGTGCACCGATACGCAGGCCGCTTCGCCGACGGCGAACAGGCCCGGCACCACGGCATCGACGTCATTGCCACGCTTCTGCACGACTTCACCGTGGTAGTTGGTCGGGATGCCGCCCATGTTGTAGTGCACGGTCGGCAATACCGGAATGGGTTGCTTGCTGACATCCACGCCAGCGAAGATGCGCGCGGTCTCGGCGATCCCCGGCAAGCGTTCGTGAATGACTTCGGGGCCCAGGTGCATCAGGTTCAGCAACACATGGTCCTGATGCTCGCCGACTCCGCGGCCTTCGCGGATTTCCATTGTCATGGCGCGGCTGACGACATCGCGGGAAGCCAGATCCTTGGCGCTGGGCGCATAGCGCTCCATGAAACGCTCGCCCCTGGAATTGGTCAGATAACCACCCTCGCCACGCACGCCTTCAGTGATCAGGCAGCCGGCGCCGTAGATGCCGGTAGGATGGAACTGGACGAATTCCATGTCCTGCAACGCCAGCCCCGCGCGCAGCGCCATGCCGCCGCCATCGCCGGTGCAGGTGTGCGCCGAGGTACAGGAAAAGTACGCGCGGCCGTAACCGCCAGTAGCCAGCACCACGGCGTGCGCACGGAACAGGTGCAGCACGCCTTCGTTCATGTCAAACGCAAGCACGCCGCGACAGACGCCGTCGCTGTCGAAAATCAGATCCAGCGCGAAGTATTCGATGTAGAAACGCGCCTCGTGCTTGAGCGATTGCTGATACAGCGTGTGCAGCATGGCGTGTCCGGTGCGGTCGGCGGCCGCACAGGTGCGCTGTGCCGTGCCCTTGCCGTAGTCGGTGGTCATGCCGCCGAACGGGCGTTGGTAAATCTTACCCGCTTCGGTGCGCGAGAATGGCACACCGTAGTGCTCCAGCTCGATCACCGCGGCTGGGGCGTTCTTGCACATGTATTCGATCGCATCCTGATCGCCGAGCCAGTCGCCGCCCTTGACCGTGTCGTAGAAATGAAAACGCCAGTCGTCGTGTCCCATGTTGCCCAGCGCCGCGGCAATGCCGCCTTGCGCGGCGACCGTATGCGAACGGGTCGGAAACACCTTGGTGATGCAGGCCGTGTTCAAGCCCTGCTCGGCCATGCCGAACGTGGCGCGCAAGCCGGAACCACCAGCGCCGACGACGACGACATCGTACTTGTGTTGCTCGATCTTGTAGGCTTGCATTTTATTGTTGCCCCAGTGCAATACGCACAATGGCCAGCACGCTCACGAGTGCGCCGATCACGCAGGCAAACCGCACAAGGATCTGCGCGGTGCCTTCCAGCCAACGTGTATGCACGTAATCCTCGATTACGACCTGGATCCCAAGTTGCGCATGCCAGAACAGCGCGATGACGAAGGCGATCATCAACAAGGCGTTGATCGGTTGATGCAAAAGCGCCGACGCCTGCGTGTAATCGGCATGTAGCAGCACCAACGCCAGCCAGATCGTCCAGAACACGAGCGGAATCAGCGCGATCGCGGTGATGCGCTGGATGATGAAATGGTGCGTACCGGATTTGGCGCTACCCAAACCGCGCACGCGCTTGAGCGGCGTGCGCAAGTCGATATCGTTCATGTCGGCGCTCATGCGACACCTCCGCGCGCGAATGCACAAGCCCAGATCAATGCTGTCAGCACGAACGAACCGATTACCGCCAGCCAACTATTGCGCACGAACTGGCCAATGGCATAACCCATGACGGCATCCTGCAACAGATGGCGAATGCCGTTGAGCAAGTGGAAGGTCAAAGCCCAGGTCCAGCCCAGCAACAAAATCAGGCCCGGCCACGACGCGCAGAAAGCGCGCACAGCATCATACGGAGACGGCCCGGCGGCCAACGCGACCAGCAGCGCGACCAGCAAAATCGTGCCGACCGCCAGCGCGACGCCGGTAATGCGATGCAGGATCGAGGTAACCATCTGGATCTGCCAGCGATAGACCTGCAGATGCGGTGAAAGCGGGCGGGCGGTTTGCATAAAGGTCCCTTCAAAAATCGATGCAGCGGCCGTTCTTTTCCCAATCGCCGTAACGCACCGGGTCGGGTCCCGTGCGCCCGCCGGTTTCAGCGGGCAGAGTGGGTATATTCGCCGTCCCCGCGTCGGTTTGCCTTGCCGGCTCGGTGTCGCGGGAAGATGCGTTCGGTTCGGGCTGAGTCATCCGTAATCCTGATCGTTGCGCTTCGGTGGCTTGATCGGCGGCAGCCACGCGCCTACATTCGCAAGTATAACCCTCCCCGTCGCCAATGATTAGTCTGCCCAAACCGCAATGGCTTGAATTGACCGGCACCGATGCTGCCGCGTTCGCGCACGCCCAATTCTGCAACGATGTGATCGGGCTCGCCGACGGCCACTGGCAATGGAACGCATGGTTGTCGCCGCAGGGTCGCGTGCGCGCATTTTTCCATTTGCTGCGCGACAGCCATACGCGCGTACGCCTGTTGTTGCGCGGCGGCGATGCGCCCGCGCTGCGCGCGGAACTTGCCCGATTCGTTTTCCGCGCCAGGGTAGCGCTGCGCGTGCAAGAGGATGTCACAGTTGCCGGCAGTGAAGATGCAGCCGAAGTAGCGACTCGGGCAGGTCGCCTGCCACAGGGATTCTTGCTGGCACAATACGGCAGCATTGCCGCACTGGCGCTACCCGGGATGCCCCCGCGCTGGCTTCTGTGCAGCGACACAGCAGACTTTACCGGCGCCCGCAGCGACAATGTCGATGGGTTGGAACGTTGGCGACTGGCCGATATCCGCGCCGGTCTGGTCACGCTCGATCCGGTCCTGTCTGAGCGTCTGTTGCCAACGTGGCTGAACCTGGATCGACTGGGAGCGATCAGCGTGCGCAAGGGGTGTTATCCCGGACAGGAAATCGTTGCGCGCCTGTATTTCAAGGGCGGCAACAAGCGTACGCTGTACCGTGTGAGTCTGGCCGGCGACGCGGTGCCGCCCGCCGGCACGGTACTGCGCGCTGCTGCCACCAGCGACGAAGCCGGTGTGATCGTGATGGCCGCAGCCGATGTCGAGAGTGGCTGCATCGAAGCTCTGGCCAGCCTGAATGATGCAATGGTCGACACGCCCCTGTGCCTGGAATCCCACCCCGAACGCTCGATCCATGTCGCCCAGAAGTTCGCGGCTGGAGAATAACAATCGCATGTCGCGTCGTTACCGAAACAACGGACCCCACAGTTCGCAATGTGTCGTTGCATGCGCGCGTTTTGCAGTGCGTATCGCCTTGCCCGTCAATTCGTGCTAAACCGGCCAGTGCTGGCATCGGAGGGGCGATCATGCGGCGACAATCGAAAACTTTTTTCGGCAGCGTTGTCGTGGCGTTGGCCGCGGCCTGTGTCGTGCCGTGCCATGCTGCGTACGCAGCCGACTACACGTTCCGCATCGAACCGGCGTACCCGCCCGATCGCGTCGCCGAGATCTATGCGCCGCTGATGGCCTATCTGGGCAAGGCCACTGGCCAGCATTTCGTACTGGTGCCGACGCGCAACTACCATTTCTACTGGCACGACATCCTGAACGGGGTCAAGACCGATTTCGCCTTCGATGAAGCGCATCTGGCCGACTACCGCATCGAACATAAGCACTTCGAACCACTCGTGCACACGGCCGAACCGACCAGTTACACCCTGGTTTCCAATATCGACATCGGCAACAAGGGGCTGGAGGGTTTGGTCGGCCACAGCATTGTGACGATGTCGGCGCCGAGTCTTGGCTACAGCCTGCTGCTGACGTTCTATCCGAATCCGGTCTTGCAGCCGGATATCGCGACCACGGCCACGTCCTGGCGCGACGCCACTGACCGCGTGTTCGCCGGCGAGGCCGACGCGGCGATGATTCCGACCGGGTTGAAGGATCAATATCCGAACCTGACCCCGATCAAGATTTCGCACAGTTTTCCCGGCCAGTGCGTCAGCGCCTCACCCGACGTACCAGCGGACCTGCGCGAGAAGGTCAGGGATGCTCTGCTCAAGCTCGATACTGACGCCAATGCGTCGAAGATCCTGTTCGATCTGGGCGTGGCCAAGTTCGTTCCGGCCTCGGCAGCCGAATATGCCGGCGACGACCAGCTGCTGAAGAATTTTTTTGGCTACAAGTAATTCATGCCAGCAATGCCAGGATCAGCGAATCCACAATTCCCGAATGGGATTTTGCCGCTTTTGGCTACATGTATACAAATCAGCAGCTTATTTTCATTTAACATTTGCCGTTGTGCTTTCATTCAGGAAAAGCGGCGATTTAGAGTGACAACTCGGCTGCATATGCGATAATGCGCGTCGTCGTCCTGCATGGACGTCACGAATCGTAGTTTGCATTCCGTTCTGCGCGGCCACCGCTACTGCCGCAACGGAATCGAAACACTGGCGCCGGATTCCACCCGGCTGCCACGCCAAGGCCCACGGGACGTGCGCCGAGGCGGGGATCGAAATGATCCTGAAATCCAACCGGTCCGGAGCGAAATGCCCGCCGGAAACCATCATCGCGGCGCTGACAACGTCGCAGGCAACTCCCACGGGCTGGCGCGTACTCCGCGACGCCGCGCGGGGATTGTGCGATTTGATTTTACCCGGAGCAATCCGCCATGAAACTTGCCTGGATCCTGTGGTTGGCGTCAGCGTTCCACAATGCTGCAAGCGATCGCACATGTCTCGCCGCCACCGTCTATCTGGAAGCGCGCGGCGAACCGGTGCCTGGTCAGATGGCCGTGGCGGAAGTCGGACTGCGCCGTCGTGACGGCGGCGAGTGGGGCAAATCACTCTGCCATGTGCTGCGCGCGCGCGGCCAGTTCGCCCTGTCCACCACCAGCAAAAACTACATCATCGACGATGCCGACGCCTGGAACCAGGCATGGTTCGTCGCCGGTGTCGCGTTGGACTTGTGGAAATTGCCGGCAGCGTGGCGCCCATCGCTGGTACCTAACGCAGACCATTTCTACGCTGCCGACGCACTTCCGGTACCGCCAGGCTGGGCCAAGGGCCCACCGCTGGCAGTGATCGGCGATCACCGTTTCTATCACGCCGACTGAAGACCCACCACGCTCAACGCTGCATTAACTCCAGGTGCTGACCGCGAACCATGACGCGGTCGCCCGGGTGGAAACCGGGATTGTCGTACTGCGTAACAGTAGCCCAACGACCGTCGTCAAGCTGCACACGGAAACGCCAGGCGTAGCCTGAGGCCAGGCGCGCATTGTTTTCTTCCGAAGCATTGCCCACCGCCGCTCCGGCCACTACGCCAGCCGCTGTGGCCGCCGCGCGTCCGCTCCCCCGTCCGAACTGGTTGCCGATCAGCCCACCGATAATGGCGCCGATCACGGCGCCACCTCCGCTGTTTTGCTGCCGGATTTCCACCTGATCCACATCGCGCACGGTGCCACACATATGGCAGTAGCGCGGGCCGGCACCGCGGTCACTTCCCTCGTGATAGACGACACGTTCGCGCGGTGGCGGTGCCACACAGGCGCTCAGGCCGAACACGGCAGTGATCAGGACAACAACGGTGATTCGATGCTTGAACATGGTCGGGTCCTCATTGAACTGTGTGGATGCTGAACAACATGGCTAACGCTCGATCGCGCCAGCGGTTGTCGCCAGTTTCCAACGCCTGACGTGAACCGTTGCGAAACCACCGGATCGGATAGGATTACGCCATCGCCGCGTACGCAATCGTCGCACCATGCTCGAGTTGATCGACAGCCACTCGCATCTGGATGCATCCGAGTTCGATGCCGACCGCAGCGACGTGCTCTCTCGCGCGCGCGCCGCGGGCGTGACCCGGCAAATCCTGCCAGCGGTTGCGTTCGACACATTTCCTGCCCTGCGCGATTTGTGCGCACGCGAATCCGGCCTGTATCCCGCGTACGGATTGCACCCGCTGTATCTGGACAAGCATCGGCCGCAACATCTGGACGAACTGGCAGGATGGCTGGAACGCGAGCAACCCGTCGCAGTCGGCGAATGCGGGCTGGATTTTTTCGTCGCCGGTCTTGATCCGGAGTCGCAGCGGACGCTTTTCCACCAACAACTGGAAATCGCCAAGGGCTTCGACCTGCCGCTGATCCTTCACGCGCGCCGCGCGCTCGATGAGGTGATTGCCGCGATTCGCCGCATCGGTGGCGTGCGCGGCGTCGTGCACAGTTTTTCCGGCAGCGCCGAACAAGCAGCGCAATTGTGGAAATGCGGATTCCACCTTGGTATCGGCGGCCCGGTCACCTACCCACGGGCGCGCCGGCTGCGGGAAATCGTCGCGACGATGCCAATCGAGTATCTGCTGCTGGAAACCGATTCACCGGATCAACCGCTGCACGGTCATCAAGGCGCACGCAACGAACCCGCTCGGCTGACCGAGGTTTGTGTGGCAGTCGCGGATTTGCGCGGCGTATCTGCGGCCGGGATCGCCGCGGCGACCGCGCACAATGCCGAGTGCCTATTCAACATGGCAAGCAGCAATTCATCCACTTGATTGCTGCAACAGGCGTTCGACAACGCGCGCTGTTGCCACCATCCCGAACGTCGCGGTGACGTGCATGGCAGCACCCAAGCCACCGCCGCAATCGAGCGTGAGCGCCCCAGCCACGGTGTCCGGCCGCATCTTGCACACGCTGCCGTCGGGCTGCGGATAATTGACGTTTTCCCGCGAAAAAATCGCGGTTATGCCGAAATAGCGTTTCGGATTGCGCGTCCAGCCATGTTCGTCACGCAGTTTCTTGCGCACCAGACCCAGGAGCATGTCGTGCTCGGTTTTCGACAGGTCGCGTGAGCCAATCAGCGCCGGATCGCGGCGCCCACCAGCGGAACCGGAAACCACGACCGGAATCTTGCGCCGCTTGCAGAAAACAATAAGAGCCACCTTGACACGCAGCGCGTCGCACGCATCGATTACGGCATCTACACCGGAACTGAACAGTTCGTCCAGATTGGCTGGCGTGGCGAATTGCACCAGCGCGCGCACTTGCAGGGACGGGTTGATTGCGCGCAGACGCGCGGCGACGACATGGACTTTGGGTCGGCCGAATTCGCCTTCCAGCGCATGTGACTGGCGGTTGACATTGGAGACGCAGATATCGTCCGCGTCGATCAGGATGATCTCGCCGATACCGCTGCGCGCCAGCGCTTCGGCCGCCCACGAACCGACGCCGCCCAAGCCGACCACTGCAACGCGCGCTCGCGCCAAGCGTGCCACGCTGCCGGCGCCGTACAACCGCCCGATCCCCGCGAACCGCGAATCCGACACTACCTTTGCCCATTGCTTGAGGAGCGTGTACTTTAGCATCGGCGCGGCGGCGACCACGCACAGCCGGAACAGACATCATGGCCACCGATTCGCGATCTGGTTTGCCGGATCAACCCACCGTTCTCGACATCGAAACCGGCGGCGACGGCAGCCGACCAACACTCACACCGGAGCAACGCGTAGGGCCCTATCGCATCGTGCGTCTGCTCGGCGAAGGCGGCATGGGTGCGGTGTATCTGGCCGAGCAGCTGGAACCAATCCAGCGTCCGGTCGCCCTGAAACTGATCCGCGCGCAATTGCGCAGCAGCCTGGCCGAGGCGTATTTCCTGGTCGAGCGCCAGGCGTTGGCGCGCATGGATCATCCGGCCATTGCCAAAGTCTACGATGCCGGCACCACGCCGCAAGGCCATTTGTTTTTTGCGATGGAATGGATCGACGGCGCCAACCTCGCCGAGTACTGTCACACTCGCGCCCCGGCCTTGCGCGAGAAACTGGAATTGTTCGGCCGCATCTGTCGCGGCGTGCAGCACGCACATCAGAAAGGCGTGATCCATCGCGACCTGAAACCGAGCAACGTGCTGATCGCGCAAGTCGACGGGGTAGCGGCGCCGAAGATCATCGACTTCGGCATCGCCATCGGCAGCGAGCTCCAGCGCAGCGGCAACGGTTCCGCGCTGATGCAACGCGTCGGTACGGGCGGGTACATGAGTCCCGAACAGTTGCGTGGCAAGGCCGGCGAGATCGATATCCGCACCGACGTCTATGCGCTCGGGGTGATGCTGCTGGAATTGCTGACACCGCCACAACTGCTCGATGGCGCAGCGCAAGCGGGCTTGGACAACGCCGCCTTGCACGCGGCCCTGCTCGCTTCGTTGGGCCGCAAATCCGCCGCGGCAACCGAGACGCTGCGCGGCCTCGGTGCAATTCCAGCGCAATTGCGCTGGGTGCTGGCGCGCGCGATGGACCCGCAGCGCACACATCGCTACGATTCGGCGCAGGCGCTTGCAGACGATCTCGAGCGCTACCTGCGCCGCTATCCGCTGACCGCGGTACCGCCGACACGGCGTTACCGTATGCACTGTTTCGCCTCACGCAATCGCGGCCCGTTGCTGGCTGCAGCCGTAATCGTTGCGGCCATCGTCGCCGGCGCAACGGCCGCGTTTGCGGCGATGTTGCACGCGCGCGCCGCGGCGCAGCGCGCCCAGATCGAAGCGGAAAAGAGCCGGCAAACCTCGGACTTTCTAACCACCGTGCTGTCCGGAGTGGATCCGGAAAAAGCCAAGGGTATGGACAAATCGCTGCTGCACTTGATTCTCGACAACGCCGCCAACGATGCCGATCGCAAGCTTGCCAAGCAGCCCGAAGTGCTGGCGGACATCAAGGGCACGATCGGCATGAGTTATCGTGCGCTGAGCGAATACCACAAGGAATTGGCGTTCCTGCAGCAGGCGCATACATTGGCCGTGTCCACCTTGGGTGCAGATACGCAATTGACGCTCGACTTGCAACACCAGCTGGCGCGCGCGAATGCCGACAATGGCAATTATCCGATTGCGTTATCGCTGATCGACAATAACATCGCCGCGTGGACGCAATTGCGCGGTGCCGACGATCGCAAGACGCTGATGAGCGCTTTGGACAAGGTGCAATACACTTGGTTCTCCGGCGCCAGCCCACAGGCCTTGAGCGAGCTGGCACCGCTGCTACCGCGCATTCAGCGAGAGTTCGGCGCGGACAATGCCACAACGATCGATGCGTTGAACGTGCAAGCCGCGCTGCTCAGCGAAACCGGGCAATACACCCAAGCTGAAACGCTTTTCGAAAAGGTGATCGCAAGCGAAAAGCGACTGTATGGCGAGAAAGCGCCGAAGACGCTCGACACGATGAACGATTTCGCCGTGATGTACCTGAGCTCGCAGCGCTACGCGCAAGGCGAAAAAATCCTCAAGCAGCTGCTGGTACTGGACAGCGAAATCTATGGTCCAGACAGCGCCATGACCAACAACATCGCATCCAACCTGGCCGGTGCATTACGCCAGCAAGGCACGCCAGAGAAGATCGCTGAATCCGGGCCCTATTATCGGCGCGCGTTCGATTACACGAACAAACGCTACGGCGCAGATCATCCCAACACAATCGTGGCGGAAAGCAACTACGCCAATTACCTCGCCGACGTGAACGATACGCAACAAGCTATCCTATTGCAGCAACAGGCGCTTGCAGCCGTCGACCGACATGGTGGACTGCCGGATATCAAGGGTGAAATCCAGTACCAGCTCGGTCGCCTGCTCGATCGCAGCGGCCAGTACGCACAGGCCGAACCCTTGCTGCTTGCAGGCAATGCGGAAAAGGCGCACGAACTTGGCGCCGACCACTGGCGCATGGCCGAATACGATCGCGCATTGGTGGATTTGTATACGCGCTGGGACAAACCCGAGCAAGCCGCGCATTGGCGCGCCGAACTGGCAAAGCTCAAGCCACGACCGGCGACCGGTTAATCCTCCGCACAGACGCGATTGCGCCCTGCCTGCTTGGCGCGATACAAGCGTTCATCCGCGCAACGCAACAGATCGGACCCGGTTGCGTGCTCGCCGCCAGCATGTGCCACACCGACGCTGAGCGTCGTCTCGATGGGTTGTTCGCGCGTTTCCACTGGCGCCGCCGCCACGGCCGAGCGTATGGTCTGCGCCAGTTCCACCGCATCGGCGGGCGTTCGTCCACGCAGTATCAGCGCAAATTCCTCGCCGCCGAGGCGTCCGATCGGCGCATCGGCGGGCACGTGTTCGCGGATGATCTGGGCCACGCCGGCCAACACCTGATCGCCGATCAAGTGACCGAAGCGGTCGTTGACTTCCTTGAAATGATCCAGGTCGATCATCAGCAAACTCAGCGTGGACGCAGCTGCGGGATTTCCGGATTTCTCCGCGTATTCGTCCAGCAGCGAACGGAAATGGCGGCGATTGTAAAAACCGGTCAGGCTGTCGTAGATCGCCAGATCGATCAATTCCTCGTGGTATTCGGCCTCGAGGCTGGCACCCACGAAATACTTGATCGAGTTGCTGCCGACGCTGATCTGGTCGCCATCGCGCAATTCTGCGCGCACGATCGGCTTGCCGTTGAGATAGGTACGGTTGGTGGAGCCCAGATCCTCGATCAGGAAGCGCCCGTCCTCGCGCCAGATGCGACAATGCTGGCGCGATACGCTCGGATGCGGCATCGACAAGGCGCAATCGCTGGCACGGCCCACGAACACCGGAGTGTCGCTCAGTTCGACCTGTGCGCCGAGCAGCATTCCGCTGACCACGATCAGACGCGGACGCACATCGCCGGTAACCGGCCGTGCCGCTTCGGCCGCCGTGTGACGATCGGTCTTGGAACTCAAGTCTCTGCTCGAAGGCACGAAGAAGTTCCTGCGCGTTCTTTGCGATTGTAACGCAGTGCACGCGCCAGCCAAGTGATCCATTATGCTGTGTGGCTGCTCCTGTGCGGAATCTTGCCATGCGTCAGGTGATTTTGCTCCTACTCGGCCTGGCCGTCGGCGCCATCGCCGCGGCCAATATCGGTGCTGCCCTGCGCCAACGCGATGCCTATCCGCGTGGACTGATGCAAGTAATGCAGCACGATCTGGGACGCCTGCGCGATGCCGCGCGCAGCAGTCGCTGCGATGCGGGCGCGGCAACCACACTGCAACAATTGCGCGGTTTGTCAGGACAGATCGAATCCGCGGTGTATGCGAATGCCGCGCCGGAAGCGGCATTCGTCAAGTACGCGCAACGCCTGCGCACGGCACTCCCGGCAGCAGTCGACTGCAAAACCCTGGCAGCGGCGATCGAACGCACCGACTCCGCGTGCGACGCGTGCCATCGCCAGTACCGCTGACCCCTTCTCAGTTCTGCGGAAGTGGGATGAATTCAGTCTCGCCCGGCACCGGCGCATAGCGCATCGCCGACCAGTCTGCCTTGGCGCGCTCGATGCGCTCGCGGGAGCTGGACACGAAATTCCACCACAGATGACGCTCGCCGTCGGGCGGATCGCCGCCGCAGAGAATGACACGCGCGGGTACGGCAGCGCGGATTTTCACATCCGCACCTGCCGGCAAAATCGCCATATGGCCGCTCGCAAGTGGCACACCCGCGATGGACAAATCCGCATCGGTGGCATACACCGCGCGCTCGATGTGCTCCGGCGGCAGAATCATCACGGCACCGGCGGAGAATTCGGCTGCCAGATAAAACATGCGCGAAAACGTCTGCACCGGCGCATGGCGGCCAAATGCCTCGCCTGCAATCAGGCGCAAGCGCACGCCACCTTGTTCCCATGTGGACAGTTCCACTGCCGCGTGATGGTGAAAACTCGGCTCGGTTTCTTCCGCATCGCGCGGCAACGCCACCCAAGTCTGGATACCATGTAACAATTGTCCGGCAGCGCGTTCGACGGCCGGTGTGCGTTCCGAATGCACGATGCCGCGTCCGGCAGTCATCCAGTTCACATCACCCGGCCGGATGGTGCGTACGTTGCCCAGGTTGTCGCGGTGTTCGATCGCACCCTCGAACAGATACGTAACCGTGGCCAGTCCGATATGCGGATGCGGACGCACGTCCATGCCCTGCCCAGGCGTGAATTGTGCCGGACCCATGTGATCGAAAAACACGAACGGGCCGGCGTGCCGTGCTGACCGGTGCGGCAACAGCCGTGCGACACGGAAGCTGCCAAGATCGTGCAGGCGTGGTTCGATGACAAGAATCGGGTTCATCCGGGAATGGTAGCGCGTTCGCACCGGTCTGGTTTGGCGCACTGGAAATCCCGTGGCGCGGTCCCATATAGCGGACACTGTTTCCTTTGGAGATGATCGTGACGCACACCGATTCCCCTGCACCGGGCTGGCGCCAGGTCCAGCGCATCGTGCGCGGTCGCCCGACCAGCGATGGCGCCGGCGTGAAACTCACCCGCGTGATTGGCCAGCCGGATCTGGACATGCTCGATCCGTTCCTGATGCTGGACGAATTCCGCTCGGATTCGGCCGGCGACTACATCGCCGGTTTCCCGGAACATCCGCATCGCGGTTTCGAGACCGTCACCTACATGCTGGCCGGGCGCATGCGGCACGGCGACAATCAGGGAAACTCGGGCTTGCTCACGCCTGGCAGCGTGCAGTGGATGACTGCCGGACGCGGCATCCTGCATTCGGAAATGCCCGAACAGGAAAACGGCCTGATGTGGGGTTTTCAGTTATGGGTGAATCTGCCGGCGAAAGACAAGATGACCGCGCCGCGTTACCAGGACATCGCACCCGAGCGCATTCCGGAAACCGAGGTGGGTGGTGCCAGCGTACGTGTGATTGCCGGTACTCTCGGCACCGTGCACGGCCCGGTTGCCGATGTCGTCACCCAACCGGTGTATCTCGACGTTCGTCTGCCTGCAGGCGCAACGGTGGAATTGCCGCTGCCCGAAGGCCATAACGCCTTCATCTACCTGTACGAGGGTCAGGCGAAGATCGGCGCTGGCGCGTCTGCAAATCTGGTGCGTGGCGATCTGGCCGTGCTCACGGCCGGTGCTGGCGTGAAACTCACGGCAGATGTGGCAGCTGCGAAACTGATTCTGGTGGCCGGCAAGCCGCTCAACGAACCGGTGGCCAAATATGGCCCGTTCGTGATGAATACACAGCAGCAAATCGCACAGGCAGTGGAGGATTTCCGCGCGGGCCGCTTCTGATGAATGGCCGCGCCGGGAATCCTGTGCGCGTGAAAGCGCACCGGCGGATATGATCCTCCGGTGCTTCAAGGACTTACGGTACTAATCTCAGGCTGGAGCTACTTCGTCGGCCTGCAGGCCCTTCTGGCCTTGCACGACCTTGAAGCTCACCTTCTGGCCCTCCTGCAGGGTGCGGAAGCCCGTTCCCTGGATGGCGCGGAAATGCACGAACACATCAGGGCCGTTTTCACGGCTGATGAACCCGAAACCCTTGCTGTCGTTGAACCACTTGACAGTACCAACCTCACGATCCGACATAAAAACTCCACAAGACAATTCAAACAAGACCACGCGCAACGCAGTGGCCGACTTTACTGGTGTGCAAAGGGGAACCTGCAGTGACTCATCCCACCCGATAATCGAGTTTGACGCTTACACGACACAACCCACAACGCAGACACAGCACTTTAACTATAACCTAAAATTTACAAAAGTACGAATTTGTACTTTTTGCCCGGTGCGATCCATCGTGCTGCACAGCAACATTCCTGCCGGTCCCGTTTCGGGTAAGGTGCCGCCCCCTCTGCCACAAGAAGGAACTCCAATGCCCGCTTGCAGCTGCCACCCCGCTTCGCCGCACAAGAAACTTCGAATCCCGGATTGGTATGTTTCCAGCTTGATGCTGGACCGCGCGATGGATGCCATCCTGCGCAGGGTCAGGAAACTCGATCGCAAGCACGATATTCCCTACCTTGCCGGATACAGCACCGATGGCCAGACCATCTACATCGATCGCCACCTTCCGCGCACGATGAATTACAAAGGGCGCCGGATCGACGTGGCCCGGTACCTGGTCATGCACGAGGAAGTGGAGAAAACTCTGATCGACCAACTCGGTCTGCATTACCTGCATGCGCATCAGATCGCCACCCGCGCCGAGGAAGCCCTGATCCGCGCCGACGGCATCCTCTGGCGCGATTACGACCGCTTCATGCAGAAATATGTCAAGACCGTCGGCGACGAACGCCTGCAGAAAGTACCCAAGGATCTCGACCTGAAACCGTATCGCGACGAACACGATTTCGATCTGATCCGGCGCATGCGCAAAGCCCTCACTGTGAAAGGCCTGCGCAAGGGCGAAGACACAGCTGCGCTGCGCCAAGCGGTCGAGCAATATCAAAAAGCGATCAAGACCCAGCAGCGCGAGCAGAAGGCGCGCAAATCGCGCGGCGCCGGATCAAAATAGATCCGGCACGAGAATTGTTTTCTACGTGTTTGATATTCAACGAAATGGTGGCGATAGTTCAACCTAACTAAACGCGTAACTATTTGTTTTATAAAGATAAATGTACGCGATATTTTTCTAGTTACCGCCAAAATTACCGCCAACTTGGCGCGACGTGCGGGGTTTTTGGAGCCGGCGCAGGCTCAAACGCGCCCCGTATCGAATACTCTGATGCATTCGCGCATTGTGTTGTCGTGGATGTCCAGCACCTTGCGCAACGACGTCTGGTAGCCGCCGGCAAGGTTCCATGCAATCGGCAATTGCATTGCACGGCAGTGCTCGAATACCAGACGGTCCCGGATACGCAATTGTTCCGTTGTCAGCCAACCGCCTAGCGGATCGTCGATATGCGGATCGGCGCCAGCCTGGTACAACAGCACCTCGCAGCCGGAAAACCGCTGCATGATCTTGGGTATCGCAGCCAGGAAAGAATCGGCTTGTTCCGGTCGCTCCCAATCCGCTGCCGCCGAATAGTGTGCGATCCAGTCGAGTCCAAGCTCCCGACAAATGTTGGTAGTGCCATTGCCGTAGTGCTGGTCAAAGTCGAGTATTCCCACACGCTTGGCCGCATTCTCCTTATTCAACACCTGGGCCGCGACGACGAGCCCGTTGAACGTACAGTATCCGCCGCCGTGGTCGTAGCAGGCATGGTGAAATCCCGAAACCGGCGCAACGGCAACGCGGCCATTGCGCCTGGCATCGCGCGCCGCCGCAATCATCGCGCCGGACGTGTACGGCAGTGCGGCCGCTACTTCCGGCAACCGGTTGCCGAATCCATTCGGTTCGCGTAACGCCAGCACCTCGCGGACATAGCCGGGATCGTGCGCGAGGGTCAATTGCTCCGTCGTCGCGGGCGCCGGTTCAGCAAAGCGCAACTGCGTGAATTGGCGTTTCCATGACGCCACCACCGCACGCGGTTTGGCTGCGCTGGGCGAAAACGATTGCGCATTGGCGACCATGTTCTCCGTGTAGAAGACATCGATCACGTCGATCCTTGCTGTTGCGACGTCGCTGTTTATACCTTGTCGAAGAAAAATAACCAGTCGTCGATATGCAGGCGCAATGGCACGTCCGGATTGGCGCTGAGCGCCTGATGCCAACCGTCATAGTCGCGCAATTGCGTGGTGTGATGGCTGAGCTTGGTCTGGCATTCATCCAGATTGCTGCGCAGATCGTCGCGCACTGAAATTTGCGAGCTGCGCTGCCAGTCCTGCGCCTTGGGACTGACGTAGCCGACTGCAATCTTTTCGTCGATTTCCAACCCTTCGGAACGGATCTTGTCCATCACTTCCTTGCGTTTGGTCTTCCACCATTCAAGGCGCTCCCTGTGAAATTTCATCTTTACGGCCGCAGCCTCTGCCAGCTTGCCAGCCGCATACTCGAACCGCCATTGGTCTCTGCGCATGATTTGCCCCTTGAGCAGCGAGCGCGAATCGCTCGATTGCAGCCTTGCACGAGACTGTCGCAGGGGTTGCGACGCGTAGCCAGACACGAACAACAACGCTGCCGCTTCGTCCACATCCCACATCAACTCGCGCGTGCGCGCGAGCGCACCATGCACCGGTCCCGACGGATGAGGACGCCGCAGAAATTCAGCTCCGTGCATGCTGCCTTACACAATCACTTCAACCGCGAGCGACTTCTCACTGATCGCAAGATTTTCAAGGCCAATCGCTCGGACGCCATGGCCGCGTGGCGAATCCTTGCATGCTGGTATCGTGAGAGACTGATGCTCCCGCTCATTAGATTGACAATGCCGACTGCTGCGCGTCGATTGCGCTAACATCTGGTACATCTCGGTAGCCGCCGTTAGCTCTGGCCTTGGACCGCCACTCGACGACGCGGCGTATCGATAATCACAATAAACAGGGCCGTCTCCTCAATGTTCGAACAAGCCTTCAAAAACATCGACGCCGCACTCCGCAAAGAGGCCGGTTGCACCACGGAGCTCGACTACACCGAGCAGACCTCGTGGCTGCTCTTCCTGAAATACCTCGACGGCCTGGAGCAGGACCGCGCCACGGAAGCCAAGCTCGAAGGCAAGAAATATACTTTCATTCTCGACCAGCCCTATCGCTGGGAAAGCTGGGCCGCGCCGAAAGACAAAGCCGGCAAGCTGGATCACAACACCGCGCTCTCGGGCGACGACCTGCGCGACTTCGTCAACGCAAAACTCTTTCCGTACCTGCACGGCTTCCGGCAGCGCGCCAGCGGGCCGAATACCATCGAATACAAGATCGGCGAAATCTTCGGCGAGATTAAAAACAAGATTACCAGCGGCTACAAAAAGGCGCGCATCGAGAAGCTGTCCATCTTCCGCTGCGACCTGAAGTAAGG